>NZ_VIVR01000001.1:4238589-4541345 GCF_007828955.1 Kitasatospora atroaurantiaca
CGGGCGCCCGCTTCATCGCGCCGCTCGCGTCCGACATCAAGAACGGCAAGGTCTGGATCGCCGGGGGCCGGCACGTCTGGGTGCAGTCCCAGGGCTACGCCATCCGCTCCGGCGACGCCTGGAGCAGCGCCTACGATCTCGGCGCGGGCCACGTCTCGACGGCCGTCGCGGCCTCCGGCGGCAAGGTGTACGCGGCCTGGTGCGGCCCCTGCAACAACCAGGGCTTCACCCGCGGCATCGCGGTCGGCAACGCCGACGGCACCGGCTGGCAGCAGCTCACCCTGCCCGCCGACGGCGTCGTGCCCAACCGCTACCTCAACGGGCTGACCATCGACCCGGCCGACTCCGCGCACGTCTTCCTGGCGGTCAACGGCTTCTCCCGGCACTGGACGGAAGGCCCGGGCGCGGGCATCGGCCATGTCTTCGAGACCCGAGACTCGGGCGCGCACTGGACGGACGTCTCGGCGAACCTGCCGGACGTCCCGGCCGACTCCCTGGTGGTGACCCCGGGCGGCGGCCTGGCCCTGGCCACCGACCTCGGCGTGCTCTACCGGCCGGCCGGCCGCACCGGCTGGCAGCGTCTCGGCGAACTCCCCGCCGTCGCCGTCGACCAGCTCAAGCTCGGCCCCGACGGCCGCCTCTACGCGGCCACCCACGGCCGAGGCCTCTGGGGCATGTCCCTCGACGACTGAGCAGCCACAGCAGGGGCTCGGGGCACTGCGCGACCAGCCCTCTACGGAGGTGCATGGTTGGCAGCGCAGTTCCCCGAGCCCCTGGGGTGCCCAGGTGCGTACGGTTCAGTGCAGGCGTATGCGCAAGGTGCGGACGCTGTTGCTGACGAAGGAGCCGATCGGCTCCGGGGTGTGGCCTTCAGCGAGCGCGAGCTTCGGGAAGCGGCCGAACAGCCCGCGCAGCGCGGTCTCGGCCTCCAGCCGGGCCAGCCCGGCGCCCAGGCAGAAGTGCGGGCCGTGGCCGAGCGAGAGGTGCCGGGCGGGCTGCCGGGAGAGGTCGAAGCGGTCCGCGTCCGGGTAGTGCCCGGCGTCCCGCCCGGCGGCGCCGTACGAGGCCAGCAGTGCCTCGCCCCGCCGGATCAGTACGCCGCCGACCTCGATGTCCTCGCTCGCGTACCGCAGCGGGAACTGGCCGACCGGGGAGTCGTACCTGAGCGTCTCCTCGACCACCGCCGACCAGGGGTAGGTGCCGTCCAGCACCTGCTGCAGCTGCTCGGGGTGGGCCAGCAGGGCCCGGACGGCGTTGGTGATCAGGTTGAGCGTGGTCTCGTGCCCGGCCACCAGCATCAGCAGCAGGGTGCCGACCAGCTCCTGCTCGCTCAGCCGGTCGCCCTCCGCGCGGGCCGCGATCAGGTCGGTGGTCAGGTCGTCGCCCGGCTCCGCCCGCTTGGCCTCGACCACCGAGCCCAGCAGCGCGAAGAGGCCGCGCTGGGCGGCGACCGCCGCCTTGGGCGTCGCGGAGCTGCTCACCAGGGTGTTGGAGAGCGCGTGCAGCTCGTCCTGCTGCGACAGCGCCAGCCCCAGCAGCTCACCGATCACCTGCATCGGCAGCGGATAGGCGAAGTGCTCCCGGAGGTCGAACTCGCCCTCCAGTCCGGCCACCCGGTCGAGCAGCGTGGCGGTGAGGGCCTCGACCCGGGGCTGCAGCTCGGTGATCCGGCGCGGGGTGAAGGCCTGGGTGACCAGTCCGCGCAGCCGCCGGTGGTCCTCGCCGTCGGCGGTGGTCATGCCGGGTACCGTGACGAAGTTCAGCAGCGGCCAACCCTCGGGCAGGCGGCCCTCGTTGAAGGTGTTCCAGAGTCGGGCGTTCTTGCCCACCCGGGGGTCGTTCAGCAGCTGCTGGAGGGTGTCGTGGTGGGTTATCGCCCAGACCACCACCCCGCCAGGGAGTTCCACCAGGACCGCCGGGCCGGCTTCCCGGAGGCGGGCGTTCTCGGTGTGCTGGTCGCGTCCGAAGGGGTCGAGCCGGAGGGGGACGAGCCGCTCGGAGGTGAGACTGCCGGAGGTGTCCATGACGGCCTTTCGGGTGCGGGGGTGCGCGGCGGGGTGAAGGCGCTGTAGAGCACCGGCAGGGCGACCAGCGCCCGTGACCACGGGGACGGGCGCCAGGCCAGCTCATGGCCGGGGACGGCGAGTTGGAGGTCCGGCAGCCGGTGCAGCAGGGTCTCCACGGCCGTCTCGACGATCAGCCGGGCCGGGTGCTGGGCCGGGCAGACGTGCCGCCCGGCGCCCCAGGCCAGGTGCGCCCGGTTGCCGCCGACGCCGTCAGCTCCCTGCACCGCCGGGTCGGCGTTGGCGGCGGCCAGGCCGAGGACCAGCATGTCGCCCGCGTTGATGTACTGGCCGCCGAGCACGGTGTCGCCGGTGGCCCAGCGGCCGGGGAAGTTCTGGGTCGGCGGGTCGCGCCAGAGGACCTCCTCCAGCGCGTCGGCGACGGTCAGCCGGCCGCCGGTCAGGGTGGCCCGGAAGCGGCGGTCGGTGAGCAGCAGCCGCAGCGTGTTGCCCGTCCAGTTGATGGTGGTCTCGTTGCCCGCGACCAGGATCACCACCAGGTGGTGCACCGCCTCCTCGTCGGTCAGCCCGGCGGGGTGCGCCAGCAGCCAGGAGGTCAGGTCGGCGCCGGGCGCGGCGCGGCGCTGCCGGACCAGGTCGAGCAGGATCGCCTGGAACTCGGCGTTGGCCCGCACGGACTTCTCGCTGCTGTCCACGAAGTGGCTGATCAGCTCGATCAGGTGCGGCCCCGCCTCGGCGGGCAGCCCGAGCAGCTGGGTGAAGACCAGCAGCGGCAGCCGGCGCGCGTACTGGGCGACCAGGTCGGCCGTGCCGTCCGGGCCCCAGCTGTCGATCAGGAGGTCGGCGGCGGTCTCGGTGGTCTGCCGCAGCTGCCGGTGGTCGATCCGGGCGAGGGTGTCGGCGACCGCGCCGCGCAGGCGCTGGTGCTCGGCGCCGTCCAGGTTGAGCAGCGTCGGCCGCCACGAGGTCATCGGCAGCAGGCGCGAGTCGGACTTCAGCCGGCCCTCCTGCGGGACCCGCCAGCGGCGGGAGTCCTTGGAGAAGAGCTGTTCGTTGCGGGTGAGTTCGAGCAGCTCGGCGTAGCCGAGCACCAGCCAGGCCTCGACCCCGGGCTCCAGCTCGATCGGGGCGACGGCGCCGTGATGCTCGCGCATCCTGGCGTACAGCCCGTGCGGGTCCTCCGACACCGAGGCGCCGTACAGCGGGGTGACGCCGGCGGTGACACCGGCGCCCTGGTGCATCGGGCAGCCGGGCGGCGGAACGGTTGCCGCCTCGGGCTTGGGAGTTGTCATCGTTGGAGCTCCAGGACCGAGGTCGAGTGCAGGTGGTCGACGAAGTCGATCAGGACGTCGTACGCGGCCCGGCGGTCCCGGGCGTCGCAGGTCAGGATCGGCACCTCGGGCAGCAGGTCGAGCGCGGCCCGCAGTTCCTCGTCCGGGTGGCTCGGGGTGTCGGGGAAGACGTTGACGGCGACCGCGAAGGGGATCTGCTGCTCCTCCAACTGCCCCAGCACGTCGAAGCTCTCCTCGATCCGGCGGGTGTCCACCAGGACGAGCGCGCCGAGTGCGCCGCGCGAGAGGTCCTCCCAGAGCGGCCAGAACCGCTGCTGACCCGGCGTGCCGAAGAGGTAGAGGGCCAGCCTGGGGTTGAGGGTGATCCGGCCGAAGTCGAGCGCCACCGTGGTGGTGGTCTTGCCGACCCGGCCGGTGAGGTCGTCCACGCCCGCGCCGGCCGCGGTCATGGTCTCCTCGGTGCGCAGCGGGGCGATCTCGCTGAGCGAGCCGACCAGGGTGGTCTTGCCCACCCCGAACGGGCCGGTCACCAGGATCTTCACCGCGCCCTGCACGGTCGACGGCAGGTAGTCGGGCTCAGCGGAGTTGGCGGAGGCCAAGGAGTACCTCCTCCAGGAGGGTGGCGGGCAGGCGCTCGGCCCGCGGGACGGGTGGGACGACGTGGACGGCGCCGAGGTCCCAGAGGTCGCCGATCAGCACCTTGACCACGCCGAGCGGCAGGCTCAGGTGGGCGGAGATCTCCGCGACCGAGAGCAGGTCCCGGCACAGCGTCAGAATCCGCTGGTGCTCGCGGTTGAGCTCGTGGTCGACCAGCTCGGCCGTCCCGGTGGCGCTGACCAGGCTCTCCAGCGCCAGCACGTTCCGGCTCGGCCGGCTGCGGCCGCCGGTGATCACGTACGGCCGTACCGGGCCGCTGCTCAACGGAGCTCCCCGGCGACCTGCTCCACCCGGGGAGGACTGGTCAGGTGGGCCCCGATCCGCTCGACCAGCACCTGCATCTGGTACGCCACCAGCCCGGCGTCCACGGCCTCGCCGGTCACCACGGCCAGGTGCGCCCCGGCGCCCGCGGCCACGATGAACAGGTAGCCGCCGCCGTACTCGATGATGATCTGACGGGTGCTGCTGTGCCGCCCGCCGAAGCCCTGTGCCACTCCCCGGGCCAGCGACTGCAGCCCGGAGCAGGCGGCCGCCAGGCGCTCGGCGTCCTCGCGGGCGATCCGCTCGCTGCGGCCGATCTCCAGGCCGTCGTTGGACACCACGACGGCGTGCTGGACCTCGGGGACGGTGACGATGTCGGCGAGCAGCCAGCCGAGGTCAGGATTCGGGGTCATGGAAGTCTCCGGAGCGCTGGGGAAGGTGGGGAGAAGCGGGGTCCTGCGGGTGGTGCTTCGCGGCCGAGCGGCCGCTGGCGGTGCCGGCCTGGAACAGCGACATGAAGGCCTGCGCCTCCCGGGCGGAACGCGGCGGCACGGGGGTGCCGGCCGTGGCAGGGGTGCCGGGGGTGCCGACGGCGCCGGCGGGCCGGGCGTCGGTGGCCGCGCCCCGCCGGTTGGTACGCCGCGGCAGCCCGGCCGACGGCGGCTGCGGCCTGGGTGCAGGCGCCTGCTCCACGGCGGGAGCCGTCCTGGCGGGCTGGACCGCGGCCGGGGCCAGACGCTCGACCGGCGTCGCGGCACCGGAGTTCGGCAGCGGTTCGGTGAGCAGCGCGGTCGGCAGCAGGATGACGACCCGCACGCCGCCGTACGGCGAGGGTGCCGAGCTGAGGGTGACCCGGAAGCCGTACTGCTCGGCCAGCCGTCCGACCGCCGCGAGGCCCAACTGCGGCACCTCGCCCAGCCGGGAGACCTCCAGGGTGGAGCCGCCGGCCAGCGCCTCGGCGGCCTTCTCCACCGCGTACTCGGGCATGCCGACGCCGCCGTCGTCGATCTCGATGACGGCGCCGTTGTGGACCGGCATCACGGTGACGAAGACCTGCGTGTTGGGGGGCGAGTAGCGGGTGGCGTTGTCGAGGAGCTCGGCGATGGCGTGAATCAGCGCCTCGGCGGCCGCACCGACCACGGCGGTCTCGATCCGGCTGCGCACCACCACCCGCTGGAACGGCAGGATGCGCGACTGGGCACCCCGCACCACGTCCTCCAGGGCGACCGGTTCGGGCCAGTGGCGTCCGGCCCTGGCCCCGCAGAGCACGGCCAGCGTCTGGGCCAGCCGGGCCTGTTGGGCGGCGGCGTGGTCGGCCTTGAGCAGGCCCTCCAGCAGGGCCGGGTCGTCGTGGGTGCGCTCCATCTCGTCCAGCCCGGCCTGCTGGTCGTGGGCCATCACCAGGATGCGGCGGGCGACGCTCAGGAAGGCGCGCTGGGTGGAGGCGTTGAGGTCCTGCTCGCGCTGGATGGCGGCGCTCTCGGTGCTCCGGCGGGTGGTCTCGGCCTGCAGGCGGCCGTTCAGCTCCTCGAGCTCCTGCTGCTGTGTGTCGAGCCTCGACCGCAGGGTGCGGGTGACCGCGCGGTACCGGGCGGCGGCCACCAATGCGAGGACGGCGAGTACGCCGACTGCCGTTCCGCACCACTGAGTCATCGTCACGCCGGAATTCTAGGGTGATGATCCTACGTAAGTGTGAACGGTTCTGACGTTCTGTGACCTGATCCCGTCAAAATTCGCGTAGCAGACCTTAACGTTTCCTTAGAACTTCCAGGTAGAACCTGTGTCCACCCCGGGCCCGCCCCAATTCGGCCTACTGGTGGGTAGTTTCAGCCTGTGGACGAGCTGCGGTGCGGGGCGCACCCGCGGTCAGGCCCCCGCACCGAGGCGCCGGACCACCACCAGCGTCCGGTCGTCCGAGATGTTCCGGCCGACCGTCCCGAGCAGCTCCGCCGCCGGGTCGGCCGCCCCGCCGTACCGGAGCAGCGGGGTGGCCGCGGCGAGCAGCCGGCCGATCCCCTTGTCGATGTCCTCGCCGGGCACCTCCACCAGTCCGTCGCTGTAGAGCAGCAGCGAGTCGCCGAGCGCCAGCTGCCCGGTAGCCGCCGGGTACGCCGCCCCGGACAGCACGCCGAGAGCCGCGCCGCTCTCCTCGCGGAGCTGCCAGTCGCCGCCCTCCGCGCGCCGGTAGTGGGCGGCCGGCGGATGCCCGGCGTTGAAGATCCGGAACCTTCCGCTGGACGGGTGCAGTGCCAGATGGACGGCGGTGGCGAACTCCTCGTCCCAGCCGAGCCTCGCGAGGTACTCGTTGGCCTTGGGGAGGAAGGACTCCGGCTGGACCGAGCCGAGCAGCATCGCGAAGGCCCCGGACAGGTGCATCGAGCGGGCCGCCGCCCGGCTGCCCTTGCCCGAGACGTCGACCAGCACGACCTCCAGCAGGTCCCGGTCGGGCCGGTGCGAGGCGAGCAGGAAGTCACCGGAGAAGAAGGTCCCGCCGGCGGGGGCGACGGCCCGGTGGAGGCGCCAGTCCAGCAGCCCGTCCGGGAGCCGCCCCAGCGCCCGGGTGCGCTCCGAGAGCTCCAGCAGCATGCTGTCGCCCCGGGTGCCGCGCAGCCCGAGCCGGCTCCGGTAGCGCGAGGTCAGCAGCACGATGGCGGCCGCCGCGGCCACCACGGTGGCCGAGCCCGGGGTCAGCCCGTACGGCCTTCGGTACAGCGCGTCGGCGACCAGCCCGAGGGTGACCGGGGCCAGCAGGATGAGCTGCAGCCCGGTGTGCAGGACGAAGCCGGCCAGGATCAGCGGGAGGGCCAGGGCGGAGGGCGGGCAGGCGGTCGGGAACGCGATCGAGAGGCAGTCCAGCAGCACGGTCAGGGTGATCAGCAGGCCCAGTGCCGTCCGCTCGGCGGCCGGATCGCCGTCCAGCAGCCTGCTCACCCAGCGCCCGGCCCGTCCGCGCCGCAGTCGCCCGCCCAGCCGTCGGGCCACCGTGGTGACTGCGGGCACGTCGACCTCCGCCGAGACTCGGGCCAGGCCGCTGACCGTCCGTTAGGTCAGGCCAATCTAACGTCGAACGCCGGAACGGGCACGGCTGTCGCCTCCACCCGGAGCTGCGCCACCGGCCGTCGCCCTACTGGCCGTCGCTCTCGCCGTACGGCTCCTGGGCACGGGCCGGCACGGGGCGCAGCGAGCGCAGACCGCGGACCACCGCGAAGGCGCGGCGGACGGTGGCGGCGAGGCCGGTGGCGGGCGGCGCGACGGTCGGCACCGGGGCCTCGGCGGGGGTGCGCTGGCCCGGGATGCCGGCGGCGGACCGGGTGCTCTGCGCGGTCTGCGTCATCTGCCCACATCTCTCGTTCGGGTGGCGCCCTGCGGCTGACGGGGCGTGGGGCGCCGGAGCGCCCGGAGGGTATCCGTACCCAGGCCGAGGCAAGTCTTGCCCGGGATCGGCGACGGATTGGTCTCGAAAGCCACCCGAATCGGTACCGGTCCCGTCATTCGCTCGCACCGGTCCCGTCATCCGCCGACGGCGATCATCGTCCCCTGCAGCAGTGCGACGTCCTTGCCGGGGACCCCGTCGGTGACCGACCGCACCTCGGCGGAGACCACCGTGACGGTACGCCCCGCCCGGACCACCGTGCCCGTCGCCCGGAGCCGTTCGCCGACCCCCGGGCTGAGCAGGTTCAGCTTGAACTCGACGCTCAGCACGTCCTTGCCCTCCGGCATCAGGGAGAGCGCCGCCGCGCCGGCGGCCGCGTCCGCCAGCGTGCTGATCGCACCGGCGTGGACGTAGCCGTTCTGCTGGGTCACCTCGGGCCGCACCGGCAGGTCCAGCACCACCCGGCCTCGGGCGAGTTCGACGATCTCGACGCCCAGGACGGTCAGCAGCTGCTGGCCCTGGAGATTGCTGCGCAGGCGGTCGACGACGGTGTCCATCGGGTGTTACTCCTGGGTAGCGCGGTGCGTGGGTGACACCCTGCGCCCTGGGCCGCCACCGCGTCAAGCAGTGGGGCCGGAGGCCTGGGGCCAGGCCTTCAGCCCCTCCGTCAGCACCCGGACCAGCCGGTCCTCGGTGACCGCCAGGTCCGCCGCCAGCCGGAACGCCCCGCCGGTGGTCAGCGAGGCGAAGCCGTGCGCCGTCGAGCGCACCGTCCGGGCCGCATGGATCGCCTCCTCGCCTTCCAGCCCGTACCCGCGCAGCACCGCCAGGATCACCCCGACCAGCCGGGCGGCCGCCTGCGTCAGGTCGGCGTCCTCCTGCGGGGCCTGCGGCAGGGCCGCGTAGCGCTGCGGGTACCTGCTCGCGTACCCGAGGTAGGCCCGCAGCAGCGCCTGCACCGCGTCGTCCCCGCTCCGGCCGACCACGGCGGTGGCGAGCTGCTCGGCGAGTTCCTCGGTCACCCGTACCGCGATCAGACGGCGGAGTTCGGCCAGGCCGCCGGTGACGTGCTTATAGAGGGAGGGGGTGGCGACGCCCGCCCGGGTGGCAACGGCGGCCAGGGTGAGCGCTTCGGCGCCCTGTTCGTCGATCAGCTCCAGGGCATGGGCGACGACGGCGGCGGGGGTGAGTCCGACCCTGGGCATCAGGCGACCTCGTGCAGGAAGGGGAGCAGGGCATCGGCGGTGGCCTGCGGGAACTCCGCCATCGGGTAGTGCCCGGCACCGTCGATCATCACCTTACGGGCCTTCAGGGCCTGGGCTTGGCGCTCGGCGACCGCGGCCGGCTTCGGGAAGTCCGGGTCCTTGCTGCCCATGATCACCAGGGCGGGGCAGCTCACGGCCTCGCTCCAGCCGACCGGGGACGGGTCGCCGTCGGCGTAGCCCTTGGTGGCGACCTTGCGGCCCGGGGTTCGCAGCGCGGCTACCAGCGCCGTGCGGTACTCCTCGAAGTCGGCGGGCTTGGCGGTGGGATAGGCCAGCTTCTGGTACCTGCCCCAGATGGCGGGGAAGCGCAGGGTGGCGGCGCCGAGCGTCTTGGCCAGGCCGCGCTGGAAGGCGTTCTGCGGCAGGTTCTCGATGAAGGCGTCGATCAGGGCGATGCCGGCCACCCGCTCGGGGGCCTGGCCGGCCGCCCTGACCACGGTGGCGCCGGTGTAGGAGTTGCCGACCAGGACGGCGCGCTCGATGCCCAGGTGGTCGAGGAGGGCCAGCACGTCCTCGGCGATCGCGGCGGGGGAGTAGTCGTCCCAGGCGATCGAGGACTCGCCGAAGCCGCGCAGGTCCATGGTGATGACCCGGCGGCCGGCCGCCGTGAGCAGCGGGAGCAGGTGCCGGTACGCGGTGCGGGAGTCCCACATGCCGGGGAGCAGCACGACGGGGGTGCCGGTCGCGGCGTCGGTGTCCTTCGCCGAGTCGTCGAAGGCGAGCCGGCCGCCGGGGATGTCGAGGAACTGGGTGCTGGTCATTGCGAGCCTCCTTGGGCGTCTGCTGATAGCCATAAAGCTATGGCTAATAGCTTTAGCCGTCAAGAGGGCGCGCGGTGGATGTTGTACGGTGCGGCGGAGTCGAACCCCGAGGAGCCGTCATGCCGTTCATCAACGTCAAGCAGCTGGCCGGCCGAAGCGATGAGCAGAAGGCCGAGATCGCCCGCGAGCTCACCGCGACCTACGCCCGGATCACCGGGGTGAAGCCGGAGAACATCTGGGTGGCGATCGAGGAGATCCCCGCGCAGAACTGGTCGGCGGGCGGCGAGACCTACGCCGAGAAGGCCCACAAGGCCGCGGAAAGCTGAGACCCCTCGGAGGTCTAGATGCCCTCCACCTTGAACGGGTCGTGCTCGGCCAGCAGCTTCTCCAGCCGGGCCTGGTCGACCCGGGTGGTGATCTCGCCCGCCTCCTGGCGGTCCCGGATCACCTTGGCGAGCGTGAACGCCGAGGTGATCTCGTACAGCAGGCCGACCGCCAGGAAGGCGCGCATCCAGGCGCCGACCGGGAGGTAGGCGATCCCGAGAGCCAGGGCCGAGGTCGCGAGGGCGAAGGAGATGACGGCCTGGACGAAGTACGCGGCCGTCGTGCGTGACTGCATCGGTGCGTTCATGCGTGAAAGGGTCCCCAACTCCCCTTCACAACACATGAGTACGGATACTCAATTGCCGGTCACCCGCTGTCACGACCGAGCTGGCCAATCGTCACAAATCGCCCATCCTGCCCCGGGGGCGGTGTACTCCGTCCCTCAAGGCGCTTGGAATCACGGGCTCCTGGGATTAACGTCTGATAACGCAGCGCGGTCGGCAACGCCGTACCCGAACGGCACCGTGCGCCGTCGCCTAATCCTCAGGGCCCGCCCGAAAGCGGCAGGCCCGGGAGCCGGGGAACCACCGTTCCTTGGGGTGAATCGGCCGGGCCCCAGAACCCGGCCGTAGGAGACCTTCCTGCTCCGAACCCGTCAGCTAACCCGGTAGGCGCGAAGGAAGGAAAGGAGCGCGCCTCCGTGGCGTCGACGCACTCCCCCGCGAACCCCGCGGCAGCCACCCAGCTGCTCGAACACCCCTGGCCGCAGGCCGCCGACGCCGCCCGGCACCGGGTTCCCCGCCAGCCGCGCAGCGCCGGTCCGCTGATCGGCGTCACCGCGATGGCCGCCTCGCTCGGGGCCACCGGTTTCGCGGCCGCCGGCCAGGCTGCGGCCGCCACCCCGGCGCCGGCCGTCTCGGCTCCTGACGAGGCGTCGGGCAGCGCCCTTGCCGCCGACCCCGGCCTCGCCCTCGCCGCCCGCATCCAGCAGCAGGCCGACGGGCAGCGCACCGCCGAGGAGTCCGCCCGGCTCGCCGCCGCCGAGGAGGCCGCCGCCAAGCGTGCCGCCGTCCGGCAGGCCGAGGCCCGGGCCGAGGTGGGGCCGGAGCAGGCCGGACCCGGTACCTTCACCCTGCCGACCGCCGGGTACACCCTGACCGCGCACTACGGCCAGTCGGCCTCGTACTGGGCGCACCTGCACCCCGGTCTCGACTTCACCGCCCCCACCGGCGCCCCGGTCACCGCCGTCGGCGCCGGCACCGTCACCTCGGCGGGCTGGTCCGGGTCGTACGGGTACCGGGTGATCCAGACCCTGCCCGACGGCACCGAGATCTGGTACTGCCACCTCTCCTCGATCACCGCCGCCTCCGGCACGGTCGCCCCGGGCGCCGTCCTCGGAAAGGTCGGTGCCACGGGCAACGTCACCGAGCCCCACCTCCACCTGGAGGTCCGCCCCGGCGGCGGCGCGCCGATCGACCCGCTGGAGTGGCTGCGGGCCCACGGCGTCAACCCCTGACATACGGAGAGCCCCGATGCGTCCACCGGCCGGTGGACGCATCGGGGCTCTGTCGTGGGATCAGGAGGACGGGGTGATGCCCCAGCCGTAGTTCGAAGCCAGGCCGAGCTGCCCGACGACGGTCTTCGCGGTGGCCCTGACCGCCAGATCGTACTTGTCGGTCGCGACGACCGAGACCGTCGCGCTGCCGTTGACGGCCTTCACGGTGCCGCAGCCACTCGGCCCGCAGTAGACGAACGAGTCGACCTGGTCTCCCGGCGCGGTGCTCGCGGTCGTACCGGTGATGGTCAGCTTGACCGTGTCGCCCTGGTGGATCTCCTTGGCGTCGGTGGCGACACGGGGATCGTCCGGAACGCCGAAGGTACCGACCTTGAAGGTGCACGGGAGGCTCGGCTCCGAGGCGTGGGTGCCGTCGGTGCTGTACGTGTACCAGGTGTAGACGGCCCCGGGCGTCAGGTTGGTGAGCCGGGTCTGCTGGAAGGCCGGATCGCCGGCCACCTGGTCACTGCGGTGGTTCTCGGTGCCCTCGGGGCCGGTGAGGACGAACTGCCCCCAGATGGGCCCGGTCGAACCGGGGACCGCCGCCACCCGCGAGTGGAGGTCGAACACCCGGTCCGTCGCGGTGACGTACTTGGGCTGCGCCAGCCCCAGGACGGCCGGGGCGCAGCTCGGAGCGCCCTCGTACCGGACGCCGTAGTTCAGGTCCGAGGGCCCGTTCAGCGGCATCTTGAAGTAGCCGAACACGTCGGCCACGACGTTCACGGTGCCGAACCGGTTGTAGATGTCGATGCTCCCGTTGTTCCCGACCGGCACGATCACCAGGTTCGAGGTGGTCGTACGGGCCCGGAAGTTGAGGTTCGACGTGGTGGGGCGCGGTGCGTTGCTCGGGGAGACCGTCAGGTAGCTGTCGGCCGTGGCGTCGGTGGCGGTCACGTTGAGCACGACCGCCGTCGTCCCGGTCAACGGCACGCCGTTCCGGCCGGGGACGGTGAGCCAGATGTGGCTGTCCGGGCCGATCGGCTGAGTCGTCTGCCAGCCCAGGCCGGACCGGGTGTCCAGCACGCGCTTGGGCGAGACCGGGGTGAACCCGGCGCCGGTCGGGGCCGACTGGTAGTAGCCGAAGACGTCGGCGACGGCGTCGACGCTCCCGCTGAGGTTGTAGATGTCGACACTGCCGTCCTCGCCGAGCGGGACGGTGACCAGGTTGGGGACGGTCTGGTCGGCCACGAAGTTGAGGTTCGAGGTGGCGGGCTGCGTCGTGCCGTGCGGATAGACCGTCAGGTAGCTCGCGGCGGTCGCCTTCGTCGCGGTCACGTTGAGCACCACGGCGGTGGCGCCCTTGGCCGGGACGGCGGAGGTGCCCGCGACCTTCAGGTTGAGCGTCGAGCCTGCGCCGATCGGCGCCTTGGTCCCGGTACCGACCGGACCTCGGGTGTCGAGCACCCGGCTCGGGGCCACCGGCACGTACGAGGAGCCCGGCGTGGCGGAGCTGTCGGAGTAGTAGCCGGCCAGGTCGGCGATGACGTCCGCGCTGCCGCCGAAGTTGTAGAAGTCGACGTACCCGTTGGTGACCGGCACGGTGACCAGGTTGGGGACGGTCTGACCGGCCACGAAGTTGAGGTTCGAGGTGGTCGGCCGCGCGATGCCGTCCGGGTAGACCGTCAGGTAGCCGGCGGCGGTCGTCCCGGTCACGGTGACGTTCATGACCACGGCCTTGGCATCCGCGGGCAGCTGGGTGGCCACCTTGATGGCGGCACCGCCCGGCACCGGGGTCGTCCCGGGGACACCGATCGCGTGCCGGGTGTCCAGGATGCGGGTGAGCTCGGTCTGCACGAACTTGCCGGGCTGCGCCGGCGGCGGCACGGGGGCGTCGGCGTGCGGTGCGACGTTCGGCGCGGTGTTCAAGGTGGCGGCGGGGGCGGCCGAGGCCGGCGTCGCAGCGGCGGCCAGCGCCAGCGCGGTCAGCCCGGCCAGCGCGAAGCGGCCCAGACGGTGCGGGGAGGTTACGTGGGCGGAAGCCCGGTCCATCGACTACTCCAGGGACGAGAGACGGTGCCGGGCCGCCGAGGTACGGCTCTGCGTCGGCAGCCCGCGCAGCACAGTGCGCCACGGTTGCCACTGGAGTCCCCCCAGCCAGACACAGGGCCCGGCAGAACACTTGTACCAGGCGCTGAAGACCGGATCCCCACCGGGGCCGATCACACTTTGGCAAAAGGTCGCCCCCGGAGGGCCCTCGTGTCCTCAGGCCCCACCGCATACGCCGAGAGGGCGCCCACCGGCTCATCGGCGGGCGCCCTCTCCGCTCACTCAGTTGAAGTAGTACCCCGCGAGGTCGGCGACCAGGTCGACATCGCCCGCGAAGTTGTACAGCTCGATGGTGCCGTCGGCGCCAACCGGCACCAGCGCCAGGTTCGGCACGACCTTCCAGGCCGGGAAGTTCACCGTGGAGGTGCCGGGCCGGGTGGTGCCGCCCGCGTAGGCCGTCACGTAGCTGTTCGCCGTACCGCTCACGGCGGTCAGGTTCACCAGCACAGCGGTGACGTGGTCCGGGACGGTCCCGGCCGAGCCGCCCAGCTCGCGGCCCGCCACCTTCACCCGCAGGGACTTGCCGGCGCCGAGCCGGGCCACGGGCGCTCCGTTACCGGTCCGCGTGTCGAGCACCCGGCTGGGCAGGGTGAAGACGAACGGGTGGTTCTGGGCATCCAGCGGCGTGAAGTAGCCCACCAGGTCGGCCACCAGACCCACGCCTGCCGAGAAGTTGTACAGCGAGACCTTGCCGTCCTTGCCGATCGGGACGATCACCAGGTTGGCGGTGTCCCGCCCGGCCCCGAAGTTGAGGTTCGAGGCGGTCGGCCGGGCGCTGCCGGTCGGGTAGACCGTCACATAGCCGGCCGAAGCGGGCGCGGCGGCCGTCACGTTGAGCATCACAGCGGTGGCACCGGCGGGGACCCCGGCGGTACCGGTGACCTGCAGATCGACGGTCGCGCCGTTGCCGACCTGCGTCTGCTGCGGCGAGCCGGTGCCGTACCGGGTGTCCAGAACCCGGGTCGGGGTGGTGCGGTTGAGGCTGCTCGGCTTCTCCGGGCCGCCGCTCGGGCCGTCGAAGTAGTAGCCCTGGAGGTCGGCGACCAGATCGGTGCCGGCCGAGAAGTTGTACAGCTTCACCGAGCCGTCGGAGCCCACCGGCACCACGACCAGGTTGGACACCGTCTGCCCCGCCTCGAAGTTGAGGTTGGAGCTCGTCGGCCGCGGCATGCTGTCCGGGTACGCGGTCACGAAGCCACCCGAGGACGGATTGACCACGGTCACGTTGAGGACGGCGGTGGTCATGCCGACTGCGGTGTTGGGCAGCCCGGCCACCCCGCGCAGCTTGAGCCTCAGCTCGCCGCTCGCGCCGACGCGCTGCTTGGGCGCGCCGGTACCGTACCGGGTGTCGAGCACGCGGGTGGGCGTGAGCGGGGCATAGACGGCGCCTACGGTGGTCTGCTGAGTGGCGGAGGACGTCCGGCCGATGCTGTCGGTCTCCGTCACCGTGACGGTGTAGGTGCCCGTCTTCGAGTACAGGTGCACGCTGCTGTCGTAGGTCGAATCCGTGGGCTGCGTCGCGTCGCCGAAGTCGTACACCCGCTTGACGATGGGCCAGTCGTGCGCCGAGGCCGAGCTGTCGGCGTTCACACCCATCGCGGCATGGGAGTAGGTGTCCGGGCCGACGGTCAGTGCCGCCTGCAGCGGAGTCGGCGGGACGACCGTGACCATGCCGGGCGAATGGACCGTCGTCACCGGGCCGAACGGAGAGGTGACCTTGGCGGCGATGCTGTAGAACGGGCCGGATGCGACATGGTCGTACGTGTGGTCCGCGTACGGCTTGTCGGTCGTGACCGGCGCACTGCCGTCGCCGAAGTCGAAGGTGTACTGCACCGGGACGGTACCGGCGCTGGTCACCGGGACGATGGCGTGCACCGGCAGCGGAAACGGCCCACGCGGGTGGTCGACCTCGACGGCGTCCCCGAGCTGGAGGGTGTTGGTGAGCTCGAACGCCCCACGGTCGTGCGTGGATCCGTTGAGAGGCTTCACCAGCACGTCCCGGGTCCGGCTGGCGAGCTGCAGGTCGGTCGGCAGCTCACCGGGCGCGACCGGGTTGGCCGAGTCGATGGCCGGCGAGCCCTCGGCCAGGTGCGGGAACCACGGGTCGGGTGCGGAGAGTTGCGGGTCGGCGTAGAGCTCGTGCGTGCCCTGGCCGCTCTTCGCCTGAAAGTCCTTCAGCGAGTATGCGACACCGCCCCAGGAGTACGGCTCGCTGTCGGCAGTCGGCTTGAGCAGGTTGTAGTCGATCGTCGTCTGCTGAGCGGACGAGTCCGCCACTGCGATGTCGGGATCACTGCTCGTGCCGAGGCAGGGCATACCGCTTGTCCACTGGGACTGGTCCCGTGCGCTGATGTTGTTCTGGACGGAGGAACCTGTGGAGCCTCCGTTCAGCACGATGGCGGAGCCGCACGGCCAGATGATCGTGTTGCCGGTGATCACCGTGCCAGGGGCGTCCTGCACGTCGATCACCGGACCGGCCATGCCGTGCACGTAGTTGGTGGTGAAGACGGTGCCCGTGACACCCGCGCCGATGCTCACGGCCGAGCCTGCGGAGAACTGGAACTCACTCCGACGGACGGTGATCTCGCTGCTCAGGCCGTTGATCGCCAGCGTGACCGGCGCCTTCGTCCCGGCCTGAGGGATCCGGTTGCCCTGGAAGCCGCTCTGCTCCACCGTCACCCGGCTGGAGTCGGTGATCGTCAGGCCGGTCGTGTAGCGGCTGTTGAACGCACCCTGGGTGAACACCACATCGTGGGCTCCCTTGACGGTCACGGACTTGGTGCGCAGCCCCTTGTAGGTGACCGGGTGGTCCTTCATGCCCGAGGCGGTGATGACCAGGTCCTCGTTGTAACTGCCGCCCGAGGTCTGCACGGTCTGACCAGGGAAAGCCGACTCGGAGGCCGACTGCAGGGTGCAGAACGGGACGGCTTCGCTGTGGACGTGGACGGGGTCGTCCGTGCAGTCGGGCGAGGTGTTGTTGACGTACACGATGGCGTCGAAGGCGCCGGCCTCCGGGCCGGTCACCGCGGCGAGCCCGCCGGTGGCGAGCACGAGCGCGGTGACCGCGGCGAGTTGTCTGGGACGCATGCGAAACTCCGGTGAGAGGCTGCTACTGCCAGCGGACGTAGTAGGTGAAGATGGTCGGCGCGCCCGTCCAGCCGGAGGCGGTGAAGGCCTGGACGTAGAGGGCCTGGCTGCCCCACTGACCGGTGGTCAGGTTCACCGTCGCCTTGCCGTTCACTGCGGGGATCTGGGAGCAACCGACCGAAGGAGCCTGGTTCATGGCGTAGCAGAAGCCGCTGATGTTCTTGCCGTCGGTCGAGCCGGTGGAGGTCGCGGTGAAGGTGAAGGTCAGGGGCATGCCCTGGAAGATCTGCCCCTCGACGCCGTTGGAGGTGACGGTCACTCCGGTGATGCGGGAGTCGCCGTCCACCTGGAAGAAGCACGGCTTGCTGGGGGCGGAGGACGTCTTGCCGTCGGTCGCGTAGGCGTACCAGCTGTACGCACCGCTCACCGGCTTGGCGAGCCAGACGCTCTTGTTCGCGCCGAAGCCCGAGGTCGCCGAGTAGTTGCTGATGTTTCCGGCCGGGTCGGTCACCACGAACCGGACCTGGATGTCGGACGGCTGCTGAGCCGAGCCCTGGAACGGTCCCGGCATGGCGCCCACGGTGGCGGAGTCGCCCTCCGAGACGGGCTGCCAGGGCCCGGGAGCGGGTGCGCCGCACTGGCCGTACTGGCTGGTGCCGGTGCCGAACTTCAGGTCCGTCGGGCCGCCCGCCGGGTCGGTGAAGTAGCCGAAGAGGTCGACGATGACGTCCGTCGAGCCGGCGAAGTTGTAGATGTTGATCAGCCCGGAGTCGTCGACCGGGACGACGACCAGGTTGGGGATGGTCTGGCCGGCGGTGAAGTTGAGGTTCGAGGTGGTGGGACGGCCGGTGCCGTTGCCGGGGAAGACCGTCAGGTAGCCGCCGGCGGTGGCGCGGGTGGCGGTGACGTTGAGGACGACGGCGGAGACCTTGGTGGTGCCGAGGCCGCCGAGGGCGGTCGACAGGTTGAGGGTGGCGCCGGGACCGATGGGGTGGTTGCCGTCCGCGCGGGTGTCGATCATGCGCTTGGGGCCGGTCGGGGTGAAGCCCGCGCCGGTCGGGGCGCTCTGGTAGTAGCCGAAGATGTCGGCGACGACGTCGACGTTGCCGCTGAGGTTGTAGATGTCGACGCTGCCGTCCTCGCCGAGCGGGACGGTGACCAGGTTGGGGATGGTCTGGTTGGGGCCGAAGTTGAGGTTCGAGGTCGTCGGCCGCTCGGTGCCGTGCGGGAAGACGGTGAGGTAGCTGCCGGCCGTCGCCCCGGTGGCGGTGACGTTCAGGACGACCGCAGTCGCGCCCTGCGCGGGGATGCCCTGGGTGCCCGCCAGCTTGAGGTTCAGCGTCTTGCCGCCGCCGACCGGCGCCACCGTCGGCGTGCCGATCGGCTTCCGGGTGTCGAGTACGCGGCCCGGCGCCACCGGCACGTACGAGGATCCCGTCGTCGCGGCGTCGTCGGTGTAGTAGCCGGCCAGGTCGGCGATGACGTCGGCGCTGCCGCCGAAGTTGTAGAAGTCGACGTAGCCGTTGGTGACCGGGACGGTGACCGAGTTGGGGATGGTCTGGCCGGCGGTGAAGTTGAGGTTCGAGGTGGTCGGCCGCTGGGCGCCGTCCGGATAGACCGTCAGGTAGCCGCTGCTGGTCGGCTTGGTCACGGTGACGTTCATGACCACGGCCTTGGCGTCGGCCGGGAGCTTGGTGGCGACCTTGATGCTCGTGCCGCTGGGCACCTGGGTGTCGCCGGGGACGCCGATCGCGCTGCGGGTGTCCAGGATGCGGGTGAGCGGGGTCTGGACGAACTTGCCGCTCTGCGCGGGCGGCGGCACGGGGGCGTCGGCGTGCGGGGCGGGCACGGGGGTGGCCGCGGTGGCAGGCGTGGCAGCGGCAGCCAGGGTCAGCGCCGCGACCCCGGCGAGCGCAAGACGGCCAAGCCGGTGGGAGGCGGGTACGAGGGCGTAGGCCCGGTCCATCGTGTGCTCCAGTGACGAGAGATGAGCTGCCGGGGGCGAGCCGGGGCACGGCTCGGCGGCGGCAGTCGGCGCAGCACAGAGCACCACGGCTGTCACTGGAGTCCCCCCGGCCGGACACAGGGCCCGGCAGATCTCACTTTCTATCAGCCAGGAGTGATCGAATTCGGCCAGATGGGATCACACTTTGGCAAAAGGTCGCCCCCGGAGGGCCGTTACGCCTCCTGCTCCGACAGGTACGCCTCGATCTCCTCGGTGCCCGGCTCCGGAGCCAGGTCCGGGTACTCCTCCACCAGCAGCGCCGGCAGCCCGGGCACCGTCCACTCGCCGCACAGCCGCAGCGCCTCGGCCGCCACCGCTGCCTCGAAGCCGTCGAAGTCGCCCGACAGCTCGGACGGCATCGGCAGGCCGAGTGCGTTGAGGCCGGCCAGGTTGCGGTAGCTGCGCTGCATCAGCCGGTTCTCGAGGAGCATCCGCGCGCCGTCCGTGGCCATCCCGATGGACAGCAGCCGGGTACGGCCCCAGCCGCCGTCGTCCTCCACCCGGTCGAGTGCCTCCAGGGAGTCGAAGGCCGCGACCCGCTCCTCCTCGCTCAGCTCGCGGAAGGCGTCCAGCCAGGCCCGGACGGCCGCCGGGTCGGCCGTGTCCACCCCGTCCGCCCGCAGCAGCAGCGCGTACAGGCGCGGCCAGGTGACCAGGTGCGGCTGGCGCAGCAGCCCGCAGAGCAGCTCCCCCTGCCACTCCGCCTCGGCGTGCAGCCGTTCCTGCCGCTTGGCGTTCAGCCGCTTCGTCGCCCGCTGATGGTCGATCAGCAGCCGCACCGCCCGCCCGTACGCCTCCGGATCGGCCTCGGGCTGCACGTACATGTACAGGCGCTCGTACAGCAGCTGCTCCACCACCGGCGAGCTGAGCTCGGGGTAGCCGTCGTGCATCCGCCCGTCCCCGAGTTCCAGCAGCGTCAGCACCGCCCGCAGCGCATCCTCGGGCACCGGCTCCAGGCCCTCGTCGGCGGCCCAGGCCAGCAGGTCGGTGGCACGGGTACGCGGGGCGAGCTGCAGGTCTTCGTCGTTCACCCTCAAACGGTATCCGCTGCGACCGGCGTAGGGTCGGGCGGCATGAACCACGTACGGCTCACCGGCCCGCGCCTCGCGATCCGCGAGTTCCACCTCACCCCGAGTGACGTGGACGCCCTGCATGCCATCTTCGGCGACGCCGAGACCGCCAGGTACCTGCCGTTCGAGCCCCGGGACCGTGAGAACTGCGCCGACCAGATCGAGCTGTACCTGGAGGAGGCCGAGAAGGACCCGCGCACGGTCTACCGCCTCGCCGTCACCCTCCTCGCCGACGGCGAGCCCGAGTACGCCGTGCCGGTCGGCAACGCCGTCCTCGGCATCGAGGGCGATCGCGCCGCCTTCCTCGGGTACGCGCTGCGCCGGGACACCTGGGGCCAGGGCTACGCGAGCGAGATCACCGGGCTGCTCTGCGACTTCGGCTTCGGCGCCCTCGGCCTGCACCGGCTGGCCGCCCGGGTCGACCCGGAGAACGCCGCCTCCTCCCGGGTGCTCACCAAGGCCGGCTTCCAGCTGGAGGGCCGGATCCGGCACGACCTCTTCCTGCGGGACACCTGGTACGACTCGCTGCAGTACTCGCTGCTGGAGGACGAGTGGCGGAGGCCCGCCGGATGACGGGGGTGGGGAGAACCCCACCCCGAACCGGCCAGCGGGCTCCATACCGGCGGCGGCGCGGCTCCGGCACCTTGGAGTGGTGAGCACGGATGACACCGAGGGGCCTGCGATGACCACCAGCACCATGAGCCACGCCGAGTACCGGCTGCCGCACGGCCACCAGAGCGGCGAGGAGCGCGGTCCGTCGTTCCGGCGGGCCCCGTTCGCGGCCGCCACCTACCGTGAGCTGGGCTTCCTGCTCAGCGGCCTGCCCATCGCCGTCGCGGGGTTCAGCTTCGTCGTGATCCTCTTCTCGGCGGGCCTCGGCCTGGTCGTCACGATGCTCGGCCTCCCCGTGCTCGCCCTGCTGCTCTCGGGGGCCCGGGGCTTCGGCGCCCTGGAGCGCAACCGTGCCCGCACCCTGCTCGCCACCGACGTGACCGCCCCCGCGCCCGTCCGGCCCACCCGAGAGGGCTTCTGGGGTGGTGTCACCGCCCGACTGGCGGATGCCGCGGGCTGGCGGGCGGCGCTCTACCAGGTGCTGATGTTCCCGTGGACGGTGCTGAGCTTCTCGGTCTCGCTGACCTTCGTGATCACCGGCTGGGTGGTCGCGCTGTACCCGCTCTACCACTGGGTCTTCGCCCGCTACACGTCCTGGCCCGGCTACCGGGTCTTCGACTTCACCAAGGACGGCAAGCACTACGAGTACTACGTCACCTCGCCGCTGCAGATCGCAACGGTGTCGGCGATCGGTCTGGCCCTGGTCTTCCTGACGCCTCTGCTGAACCGGGCGCTCGCCAACGTCCATCGGCTGGCGGTCCGAGGCCTGCTCGGAGCCCGCTGACGGAGAGGGCGCCCGCTGATGGGAAGGCGCCGGTACGACGACAGGCCCGGCAGAGAATCTGCCGGGCCTGTCGTGTTACTGAGTAGCGGGGACAGGATTTGAACCTGCGACCTCTGGGTTATGAGCCCAGCGAGCTACCGAGCTGCTCCACCCCGCGTCGTTGCCCTCACACTATGCGTTCCCGCCCGGTAAAGCGAATCAATTGGATTCGGCGGCCCGAGCAGCGGATTCGGGCCCGGCGGGCCACCGTCCCGAGCCGAAGGGCGCGCCGCTGCCGAAAAGGAGGAGCGACAAGCGAGCGATGGGGGTCCCCCCGGCCGAGGGCTGGGGGAGAGTGCCGGAGCCTGGGGGCACCTCCCAGCCGCCAGGCTGGGGGAGAGTGTCGGCAGGGGGTACGAGCGCCCGGAGGCGAGTGGGCGACCAGCATGGTCCGATGGGGAGGCACGCCGCCGCCCCAGGAGTCCCCGTGAGCACGCCTGCCATGCTGATCACCTCCCGCCCGCTCGACGAGTACTGCCAGCTCTTCGGCCTCACCCGCAGTGAACTGAGCGCGGTGCCGGGCCCCGTTCTGGACTGCCCGGGCGGCGCCGCCGGCCTCGCCGCCGAGGCCGGCGAGCTGGGCGTCCGGGTGATCGCCACGGACCCGGCGTACGCGGCGCCGCTGCCCGCCCTCACCGCCCTCGCCCGGGCCGGGCGGGACGCCATGGCCGCCGCGATGACGGCGACCCCGCACCTGTACCTGTCGCCCCGTCATCTCCCGTACGACAAGTACCTGCGCAGCTGGGACCGGGCCCGCCGGCTCTTCGCCGCCGACAGCTCCGCCCACCCCGAGCGCTACGTCGCCGCCGCGCTGCCCCGACTCCCCTTCGCCGACGGCTCGTTCGCGCTCACCCTCAGCTCGTACCTGCTCTTCGCGTACCCGGCGCTCTTCCCGCCGGCCGGCCAGCTCGCCGGCTTACTGGAACTCGCCCGGGTCACCGCCCCCGAGGGCGAGGTCCGGATCTACCCCCTGCACGACGGCACCGGCCGCCGCTGCCGGCACCTCGACGAGCTCCGGGCCGCCCTGGGGAGGCGTCAAGTCTCCAGCGAGGTACGGCGGATGGCCAGACCGGGCGACGGCCGGACCCGCCGCGTCCTGGTGCTGCGCGCCGCCGACCACCGCCGCCGGAACGGCCGGCAGCACTGAAGAGCTGACGGTCAGTCGGCTTTGGCGGCCTGCGCCGGGACGGTGCTCTGCGGGACCCGCCGCAGCACCTCCTCGGCGACCACGCGCCGACGCGAATAGGGCGGCACGGTACGGGGGTTGCGCATCTTGTACGCCACCGCCTCGCGCAGCCTGGCCTTCTGCGCCTCCGGCAGGTCGGGGAGGGCGACGGCCTCGCGTGCGGCCAGCAGGGCCTGCAGCAGTTCGAACGGCGAGAGGTGGCGGTCGATCGCCTTGACGATCAGGTCGACGTTCTCCGCGTCCGGGCGGCCCTGGAGCAGGGCGAGCGCCTGGACGCGCAGGCCCTCCACCCCGGTGTCGAAGAGCTTCCGGACCTCAGCCGGGCTGAACTCCAGGGAGCCCGCCGCGATGGCGGTCTGGCTCACCGAGTCGGCCAGCGTCTGCCGGTCGGCGGCGGACAGGGCGCGCGCCAGCAGTAAACGGGTGAGCAGCCAGCCGGCCAGAAAGCCGAGCACGGTGAAGTACACCGCGAGCGACGCGGCGAAGCCGGCCGCGCCCTCGTCGCCGCCGACCACCGGGGCCAGCGCGTCGCCGAGTTGGCGCAGCCGGTGCGGAAGGGTGCCGATCTGGGTGAGGCCGGCGCCGAGCAGGATCTTCGTCAGCCAGTCGGAGACCTGCTCCAGATTGGTGTTCGGGGCGTAGCTCGCCGTGGAGGTGGCGCTCTGGTCGGCGGGATGCGCGGCCGCACCGCTGGTGAGCAGTCGCGGTATGCCGAAGAGGAAGCCCAGTCCGCCGCCGGCCACCGTGAAGGTCGCGGCCACCATCAGCCCGCCGCCGAGGACGGCCGGCCAGTCCTCGCTCGCCGCCGAGTACAGCGTCAGTCCGAGCAGTCCGGCGCCGAGTACCGAGCCGAGTCCGATCTTCACCGGCGGAGTGAGCTCGCCGTGACGTTCGAGTTCCACCGACTGCCTCCCCCGAGCGGCCCGTACAGGCACACCGGTCGTTCCGGTCCGTACGGTCGTCGCCGACTGTAGCGGAACGGCGGCAGGCCGGACAGGGAGCGCGGGAACGCAGACGGCCCGTGGGCTGCTCCTCGGCACACCGAGCCCGTCGACTGGCTCGGCGGCCGAGGCACCGGGGATGTTCCGGTA
This sequence comes from Kitasatospora atroaurantiaca, assembly GCF_007828955.1. Classification (NCBI taxonomy): domain Bacteria; kingdom Bacillati; phylum Actinomycetota; class Actinomycetes; order Kitasatosporales; family Streptomycetaceae; genus Kitasatospora; species Kitasatospora atroaurantiaca. The sequence goes on from NZ_VIVR01000001.1 coordinate 4,262,022, forward strand.
AGCCCACGGGCCGGGTGACTGCTGTGGATTCGCCTGTGCCGCGGGAGACCGGACGGCCTCACCTGCTCAGGCAGGGGCGGCTCTAGCGAGCAGCCACCTCACACATCCTGAAAGTACTCAACTCAGGATCACCTCCTTTCAGTGTGCCGCCACGATAGGCACGCACCCTTCGAAGAGGCAACGCCTTTTTTCTCGGAAATCGGGCGGGCTACTTCTTCGTGCCGTCCACGATCACCGGTGTGCCGGCCGAGCCGCAGGGGCTCGCGTAGACCGGGTTCTTCTCCGCGGCGGCCTTGAAGGCCTCGATGCACTGGCTCATCAGGATCTTGTCGGTCAGCGAATTGGCGATCGCCGTGTTCGCCGCCGCCGTGCTCTCGGAATCGATCTTCCGCTTCTCGGCCTCGGCCTTCGCGGTGCGCACCGCCGCCTCGGCCTGCGCGGTGGCCTGGTCCTGCTGGATCTTCTGGTCGATCGCCTTCTGCAGGCCGTCGCTCGGCTTGACGTTGCGCAGGTTGACGCCGTTCACCAGGATGCCGCGCGGGGCCAGCCGCGCGGTGATCAGCTTGTCGATCTCGGCGGTTATCGCCTCCCGCTGCGTGCTGTAACCCTCGACGCCGGTGTGGCGGGCGAAGACGTTGCGGACGATCTCCCGGCTGTCCGGGTAGACCAGCCGTTGCTGGACGGCCTCCGCGCTGCCGGCCAGCTTGTAGAGCGCCAGGGTGTGCTCGGGGTCTATCGACCACTTCACGGTGAGGTCGGCGTAGAGCACACCGCCCTCGGAGGACCGGACCTCCACGGTGTCGTTGCCGGTGAGGTTGAGGTCGGCCGGGCGGGTCGAGAAGGTGGTCACATCGGTCAGCGGGGACTTCAGGTGCAGACCGGACTGCCAGGTCGTGCCCACCTTGCCGAGGGTGGTCGGCACGCCCACCTCGTACGGCTCGACCACGTACGTGAAGGTGCTGAGCCCGAGGAGGAGCCCGACGGCGCCGGTCAGGATGCCGGTGAGGGTGGCGAGGCGGAATTCGACGACCTCGCGCCGTCTGAGGACGACCAGCGTGATGCCGAGGGCGAGGAGCAGCAGGGAGATGTAGAGCATCGTCACGTCTCTCGGGTTCTGACGGCAGGACGCCCGGAGCCTAGGGGCTGCGGGCGGGCCGGGAGAGCGCTTCGGATGATGTTCAGGAGAGAACGTGGGAGAGCGGGAACTTCAGGAAAAGCAGCAGGCCCGGCAGAGAATCTGCCGGGCCTGCTGTGCTACTGAGTAGCGGGGACAGGATTTGAACCTGCGACCTCTGGGTTATGAGCCCAGCGAGCTACCGAGCTGCTCCACCCCGCGTCGGTGAACCCAACAGTACGGGAGAGCTGCGCAGAAAGGAAATCCGTATCCCGGGTCAGCTGCGGACCGGGTGCCGCACGGGGTGCCGGGCCGTCCGGGCCCTGGCCCAGACGGCGAAGCAGACCAGCGTCGCGAAGCACGGCACCATCAGCGCCCCGTAAACCAGCAGGAACCCGTGGGTGCCGAGCCCGGCGGCGGCGTTCCAGGTGCCGTGCAGGGCCATCGAGAGCAGCAGCCCGGCGGGGGCGGCCAGCCGGGCCAGCCAGCGGCGGCCGGTGGTGAGGGTGATCGCGATGCCCAGGCCGGTGAGTGCGGTGAACAGCGGGTGCGCGAACGGGGAGAGCAGGCCGCGCAGGACGAAGGTGTGCACGGTGCTGTCGAAGTCGCGCAGGCTCGGGGGCTGGCCGAGCCCGATGCTGTCCAGCCGGGACTGCTGGTCGTCGGTGAAGGCGCGGCCCAGGTAGAGGGCGTTCTCGGTGAACGCGAAGCCGCAGGCGGTGACCCCGCCCAGGACGATCCCGGCGGCCAGGGTGCGCGGGCTGGAGCGGGCCCGGGAGCGGGTGCGGACGCGCGGGTGCGGGCGGAAGTACGGGAGCGGGCGCAGGCGCGGCCGGAGCCGGGCGGTCAGCCGCAGCCGGTGCGCGGAGCGGCGCAGCGGGGCCGGGGAGCGCCGGACCAGGACGGCGCAGGTGCGTTCGGCGCGACATCGGAGCCGGCGGCGGACCGGCAGCAGGAGCATCAGCAGGGCGGCACCCTTGGCCGCCTCCTCGATCAGGGGGGTCGCGAACTCGGCCCCGAGCGTCTCGCCGCGTGCGCTGCCCTGGTGGGCGATCAGGAAGTCGCTGGCCCAGCCGTTGGCCATGATCGCCACGGTGGTCGCCGCGCAGGCCCCCCAGGCCAGGCAGAACAGCGTGTGCCGCAGCGGGACCCTGGCCGTCTGGTTGAGCCAGGCGAGCGCGCCCAGGACGAACGGCAGCGGCAACAGCGCCAGGCCGAGACCGACCAGCAGGCCGGTGGTGCCGGTCTGCCGGTGCACCAGCCGCAGGATCAGCACCCCGCAGCCGGCCAGCGCCAAGGCGGCCAGGGCGGAGGAGAGCGCCGGGTAGCGCAGCGCGGCCGCGCGGCGCAGCAGGTTGTCCACCCCGACGTACGGGTGCCAGGGCAGCAGCCAGCTCGCCCGGCGCACTCGGGGCCCCGGGATCGACCGGGTGCCGGTGGCGCGCGTGGGCGGGTCTGTGGCGGCAGCGGCGGCGACCGTGGTGCGGACCGGCGCGTGGGGGTATGGGCTGCCGCTGGACGGACTGCTCACCCGGGCAGCGTAGGGGAACCACACGCTCCGGGGGGAGCCCTCGGCACAATCCGTACCTAAATGATCACTTCAGGTGACGGTCCGTCAGGCCCTGATCCGGGCCGTCGGGCCCCCGGGCAGGGGCCTCAGCGGCGGCGGAACAGCAGGTCGTGCACCACGTGGCCCTTGGCCATCCCGGCCCGCTCGAACTTGGTGACCGGGCGCCACTCGGGCCGGGGCGCGTAGCCGGGCAGGCTGCCGGCCGGGTGGTCGGCGGGCTCCAGCCAGCCGGTGCCGTCGCCCTCGGGGTGCAGGTTCTCCAGCTCGGGCGAGGCGGAGAGCACCTCGAGCATCTGCTCGGCGTACGGCTCCCAGTCGGTCGCGCAGTGCACCAGGGCGCCGGGCGCGAGCCGGGGCAGCGCCAGCTCCAGGAAGGACGGCTGGACCAGCCGCCGCTTGTGGTGCTTCGGCTTTGGCCACGGGTCGGCGAAGTACACCCGCAGGCCCGCCAGCGAGGCGTCGGTGAGCATGTCGCGCAGCAGGATCACCGCGTCGCCGGCGGCCGTCCGGACGTTCTCCGAGCCGTTCCGCTCCAGCAGCTGGAGCAGGTTCCCGTGGCCGGGGGTGTGCACATCGGCGGCCAGGATGCCCATGCCGGGGTCGGCGGCCGCCATCGCGGCGGTGGTCTCGCCCATGCCGAAGCCGATCTCCAGGGTGACCGGGAGGCCGCCGAAGAGGGTCTTCAGATCGAGCGGGCTGCCGTCGATCGCTATGCCGTACTGCTCCCAGCCCCGGTCGAGCGCACCGGCCTGGGCGTTGGTCATCCGGCCTCGGCGCGGCTGGAAGCTGCGGATCCGGCGCTCGGTGTGCTGGGCCTCGGTGGCCCGGTGCGGGTACATCGGCGCGGGGTACCCGGCCGGTGCGGCGGAGAGCCGGGCGGACGGGGAGGGCTGGGGGCTGGGGGCGGTGGCAGTCACAATCGCCCCAGTCTACGGGGGCACGTCCGGGGCCGGATCGGGGCGTGACGCATCCCCCTCCCGGCTGCCCGACCTATCCGCTCGCCGCGAGTGCCGCCAGCGCCCGGCGGGCGACCTCGCGGCCGATCGGCAGTGAGGCGGTGGCGGCGGGGGACGGTGCGTTCAGCACGTGCACCACCCGGCGGGCGGAGGACGGGTCGTCGGGGTCGAAGCCCGCGAAGGCGAAGTCGTCCAGCAGCGCGCCGTCCCTGGCCACCGCCTGGGCACGCACGCCCGCCGCGGCCGGCACCAGGTCGGCCGCCGTGACGGCCGGCAGCAGCCGCTGGACCGCCACCGTGAACGCCCGCTTGGACAGCGAGCGGTGCAACTCGCCGACCTCGTAGCGCCAGTGGCGCCGGGCGATGTGCCAGGTGCCGGGGAAGCGCACCGTCTCGGCGAGGTCGCGCGGCCGTACGGTGCGCCAGTCGTAGCCCTCACGGGCCAGCGCGGGGACGGCGTTCGGGCCGACGTGGACGTCGCCGTGCACGCCTCGGGTGAGGTGCACGCCGAGGAAGGGGAACGCCGGGTCCGGCACCGGGTAGACCAGGCCGCGTACCAAGTCCCGCCGCTCCTTGGTGAGTTCGTAGTACTCGCCGCGGAAGGGGACGATCCGCACACCCGGGTCGTCCCCGGCCAGCCGGGCGATCCGGTCGCTGTGCAGCCCGGCGCAGTTCACCAGTACGCCGCAGCGCAGCTCGCCGGCGGCGGTCTGCACGGTCACCCCGTCCGCCCGCCGGGCGATGCCGCGCAGCTCGGTGCCGGTCCGCAGCACCGCACCCGCCTGCGCGGCGAGTTCGGCGTACTTCAGGGCGACGGCCGCGAAGTCGCAGATGCCGGTGGTCCCGATGTGCAGCCCGGCCAGGCCGGTCACCTCGGGCTCGTACTCGCCGATCCCGCCAGCGTCCAGCTCGGTGACGGGGATGCCGTTCTCCCGCCCGCGCCGGGCCAGCGCGTGCAGGCGCGGCAGCTCCTCGCGGCCCGTGGCCACGATCAGCTTGCCGGTCACCTCGTACGGGATGCCGTGCTCGCGGCAGAACTCCACCATCTCGGCCGCACCGGAGGTCGCGTACCTGGCCTTCAGCGAGCCCGGGCGGTAGTACACACCGCTGTGGATGACCCCGCTGTTGCGGCCCGTCTGGTGCTGGGCGAAGGACTCCTCCTTCTCCACCAGCGCCACCCGGAGCCCCGGACGCGCCAGGGTCAGCGCGTAGGCCGTGGACAGCCCCACGATCCCGCCGCCCACCACCAGTACGTCGAAGTCGTAACCCACCGCAGCTCCTCCCGCCGTCGCAGCGATCGTGTCGCCGATCGTGTCACGGCGGGAGGAGCCGGTCGAGGGCCTACCGCTCCCAGGGCCAGGCGGCGTTGCGGCCCGCCTCGAGGAGCGGGATCAGCCGGAAGGCCGCGTCGGACAGGCCGCCGAAGGTGTGGCGGTGGGCCGATCCGGACAGGGCGTGGCCGGTGCGGTAGCCCGCGAGGTTCCAGGTGTAGACCGGGATGTGCGCCGGGACCTCGGCGAGCGGGTCGCCACCCCAGGCCTGGTAGGCCTGCTCGTCGGTGACGATGACCACCCGGTCGTGGCGGCGGTAGTGCGTACGGACGGCCTTGGCGGTCTCGGTGCCACCCAGGTCGTGGAAGCGCTCCAGCACCTTGAGGACGGACTCGCCCTTCCCGACCTTGATCAGGTGGCTGTCGTTGCCGAACTCGACCAGGTCGGCGTCGGCCGCCCGGACCTTCAGCGCGGTGCCGAAGATCGCCGCCGAGTCGGCCCGGTTGAGCTGGGTCTGCGCGCTCGGCCGGTCGAACATCGATCCTGAGCGGTCGACCAGGATCAGCGTACGGCCGGGCAGCGAGGGCACGTTGGCCAGCGAGTGCCCGAGGGCGCGCTCCAGCGCGTGCCCCCAACGCAGCGACGGGGCGTGGCGGTGGGCGGCCAGGTAGCGGAACGGGAACTGCTTGGACCGCGCCACCTCGGCGGGGTCGCTGATCCGACGCGCCACCTCGGCGGCGACCTCGTCCGAGACCCCCGCCTGGTCGAAGTTGCGCAGGTTGCGTACCAGTGCCATCGGCCCCATGGACGGGATGACCGCCTCCCAGACGGCGGCGTCCAGCGGGCCCTGCAGCCAGCCGGCCAGCGCCTCCCAGGTCAGCCCGGCCGCGGCCAGCCGCTCCGCGCCGCCCTCGCCGGTGACCACGGCACGGCGCTGCTCCACGGGCAGGGCGAGCAGCTCGCGGTTGGCCGTCAGCAGCCGGTCGGCGGCGGGCGGAGTGGCCTCGTCCGGGTGGTGCCGACGGTCCAGCGCGTACTTGAACAGCGCTCCCTGCCACGGCTTCTCGGGGTGCGGAGCCGGGTGTGTCAGCTCAAGGACGTCGCCGAAGCGGTACCCCTTGGAAGCGGTGTCGTACTTCAGCAGCGCGCGGCCGTTGTAGAGGCGCCGGGCAGCGTCCGCGAGGCCGCGCTTGAGCGGCTGGGGCAGGTTGCGGCCGTACCGGGAGGTCCAGTACGCGAGCAACTCGCCCGGCTCGTCCGGGCGCTGGAGCACGGCGTCGACGGCCTGCCGGGAGAACCCGGCGGCCTTGGCGTCCAGCCGGGCCCGGGTGAACTCGGCGGCGCCGACCAGGGCGGCGGTCCGCATGAAGGCCTCGGTGCGCAGCCAGCGGAGCAGGCCGAGCGTCCACTCCGGGTCGCTGACGGCGAGGTCGCGGACCAGCACGGTGAAGCGGTCGTCGCGGTCGCCGCCCTTCTCGTAGAAGGTGTCCTGGCCCACGAGGTTGGCGACCGCGAGCAGGAAGAGTTCGGACTTCGCGTCGCGGAGGTGTCCGGTGCCGCCGGCGTGGTTGACGGTCCGCTGCCCGGTGGTCGTCACGGGCGAGAGCGGACCGGCCTTGGCCTTGCGGATGTTGAAGCGCGACATGCTGAAGCCCCCCTACGGGATGGAGAAGGAGGGGAGGCACGGCTGGAGAAAGGGGCGCCCGAGATCGGTGCCGGCTTCGGTGAGCCGGCCTCGGTGGAGGTAAACAGTCAGGCACTCTACCAGCTGAGCTACCGGCCGTGCTCGCGCACGGACCGTCCAGGACTCGAACCTGGGACCGCCTGGTCCAGAAGTAACCCCCGCCTGCGCACCGGGCGCCCCGGCGCTGTGCCTCCCGAGATCAAGAGTCGGATTCCGGCATGGATTCTTTGGAGGAAGTAGCCGGACCCTTCGCACCGGGAGGTGCGGTACATCTATTGGTACATCTATTCAAGAATTGGGTGTCCAGAGAACAGAAGCGGCTGAGGTGACAAAGCTGCTCTACCGACTGAGCTACACCGACGCGAATGTCGGCGGCGGGACTCGAACCCGCGACCTGCCCATTAAGAGTGGAAGTAACCTCTGCCTGCGCATCTGGACGTGACCGACCATAGCCAGTCCGCTCTCGCACCCGCATCCGAATTACGCCGGCGCGACCAGCACCAGCCGCGCCCGCTCCGTCAGTTCCCGTACCCGGCGCTCGTCCTGGAACGGCTCCAGCCGACGCAGCATCTCCACCACGTACTCCCGGCTGCGCTGCGAGGAGATCCGTCCGGCCACCTCGACCGCGCGCTCGCCGGCCGCCACCGCGGCGTCCAGGTCGCCCGCCTCCGCCTCGGCCATCGCGGAGACCACCAGGCGTAGACCGTGTGATCGGACGAAGCCCTCGGTCGGCCGGGCCAGCGCCTCGCGGGTGAACTGACGGACCTTCGAGGGCACGCCCAGGTCGCGGAAGCACTCGGCGGCGTCGGCCGCGAGCCGGTCGTACGCATAGAAGTCGATCCAGGCGGGATCAGGGTCCCCGGCGCGTGCCCGCTCAAGTGCGCCCTCCGCGGCGGCGAGCGCCGTCGCACACGCCGGGGCATTGCCGCTCCTCGCCTGGGCCCGTGCTTCCACCAGATGGAAGAAGCTCATCGTCCGCGCCGTCGCCAGCCCGCGGTTGCGCTCCAGGGCCGCCTGGGCCAGGTCCACCGCCTCCTCCGCGAAGCCCCGGTAGCTGGCCTGCAGGCTCATGGAGGCCAGCACATAGCCGCCGAGCGGTACGTCGGCCGCCGCCCGGGCGAGTCGCAGTGCCTGGATGTAGTACCGCTGGGCCGCCTCGTGCTGGCCGGTGTCGAAGGCCATCCACCCGGCCAGCCTGGTCAGTTCGGCCGTCGCCCCGAACAGGGCACGGCCCACCGCATCGCTGTACGAGGCCAGCAGCAGCGGCGCCGCCTCGACCCGCAGGCACTCCGGCACCATCGAGGACCGCCAGTCGCCGCCGCCGTACTTGGAGTCCCAGCGCCGGGCCTCCTGGGCCGCCTCGCGCAGCTTGGCGGCGTCCGAGTGGCCCACCCGGTAGCCGCTGAGGTCGGGGGCGACGGCCTCCCGGGCCACCGAGCCGTCGGCCGGCGTGATCAGCCAGCGCGAGACCGGCGTCGCGTACGCGGACACCGAGAAGGTCCCGGCCAGGCTGTCGCTCCACCGTCCGCCGCCCGGGCCGCGCCGCAGCTCCAGGTCGACCCGCCACAGGTCGGTCGCCGAGCGGACCGCCTCCGGCACCTCGCGCGGGAAGGCCAGGCCGAGTTCGGGCGTCGGGTCGGTGTCGCCGAGCCCGATCTCGTCCAGCGGCACCGGCCGGCCCAGCTTGCTGCCGATCGCCGTCGCGATCAGGTGCGGCACCGGGCCCTGCGGGATCATGCCCTTGCTGACCCACCGGGCGACCGAGGTCTTGTCGTAACGAAGCGTCAGCCCGCGTTGGGCGCCCAGGTCGTTGACCCGGCGGGCGAGCCCGGCGTTGCTGATCTGGGCGAGGGTGAGGAGCGTGCCGAGCCGTTCGTTCGGCCCTCGTGAGCTGACGGTCATGGTGGCGGCGGCACCCCCTGGCGGCGTCGTTCGGTTCTGTGCGTCCTGCGGCGCCGATACGGCGTCGTGCGGCATCCGACGGTGGCCGTGATCCACGGCTTCCGTCCGGCTCCGTGCGGAGTCCTGCGGCTCGTGCGGCTTCTCGGCCTCCTGCGCGGATGACGGCATGAGCAGAGGGTGCGGTGCGCGGAGCCCCAACGGCTGCTGTACCTAGAGTAGTCGTCTGCGTTCCGAGGGTTAAGAGGCGGCATTCCGGATGGCGGGATCGCGTGCCCGGTCCGTCCGCCGCCGACCCGTACGGCGCACGGGCGCGCGACCGTCCGCCGCCGCGTGCCGGACGGTCGTGCTCCGGTCCTGTGCCGATGTGCGCCCGGGTGTGCTCCCTGGCCCGAGCGGCAGGTGGGCGATTCGCTGGGGGCTGTGGGTCGGCCCGTCGTCGAGGACCCGGCGGGCCGGGGGACACCGCTGCCTCCATCCCCGCGGGCGGCGGTGGGTCCGGGAGGGCATGCGGATGCCCTCCCGGGCAGTGCGACGCCTTTCGGCCATCTGCGGATGTCCATGACAGGGCGGCGCGGCGGACCCTGCGGGGCGGCCCGGGCCACGGAGGGGGAGGCCCGGTCCGCCCCGACCCGTGCGGGACGTCACGCCACGCCACGAGAATCACCGCAAGCGCGGCAACTCGGGTCACGTCAGGCACATCCAGTGGCACCATGTCTCCTGACGGTGCGTCGACGCCGAGCGGCGGTACGGCGCGCTGGTTCCTCGTCAGGTGGAGGCGCGATGCGGTGGCTCACGGGCTGGAGCGGGGGCGCGCCCAGGGCCGACGCGCCGGGGTACGAGGCGCCGAGCGCCGTCCGGCCGCTGGCCGCCACCACCCTGTGGGCCGGACCCAACCCGCTCTGGGCGGTGGGGGACTGGCGCGCCGACGAGATCCGCCTGGTCACCCTGCGGCCCGGCGCCGACGCCGTCGTGAGCACCGGCCTCGCCGCGCCCGACCCCACCGAGCACGACACCCCCGCCACCACCCGCCTGGCCGTCCTCGGCCGCTGCGGCGCCTCCGACGCGGAACTCGCGGCCGGCCTCGCCGCCGCCCGGGGCGGCGCCGTCCGGCACCTCACCACCTGGCCCGGCAGCTACACCGTCGTGCTGCGCACCGGCACCCGGAGCACCGTGCTGCTCACCGACCTGGCCGGCGCGATGCCCGTCTTCCACACCCCCTGGTGCGACGGCACCGCGTACGCCACGGCCGCGCTCCCGCTCGCCGACCTGATCGGCGCCCCGCTCGACACCGGCCACCTCGCCGCCCGGCTGGCCTGCCCCGAGTCACCCGAGGCGCTCGGCACGGGCACGCCGTACCTCGGTGTCCAACGCGTGCCGCCCGGCCATGCGCTGGGTATCCGCGGCGGACGCCCCCACATCTCCCCGTACGAGCACGAGGGCACCCCGGGCCGGCGCGAGGAGGCCCCGGCGGTCCGTGAACTCACCCGCGCCCTCCTGGAGTCGGTGCGCTGCCGGGTCCGCACCTCGGCCGGCTCCGCCGACCGCCCCCGTCTCGGCGTCGACCTCTCGTACGGCACGGCCTCGGCGACCGTCGCGCTGCTCGCGGCCGCCGTGCCGATCGGGCCCCCGGCCGCCGCGCCGGAGACCGCCGCCGTACCTGTGACCGCACCCAGGACCGGTGCGGTGAAGGGCTCCTGGGCGCGGACGATGGCCGAGGAACAGACCGGGCCCGAGGTGCTGACCGCCGTGACGGTCGGCGAGGCCGACGGCACCGCGCTCGCCGTCGACGCACCGCGCCTGAGGCACATCGTGCTGCCGCCCACCCTTCCGTACGCCGAACTGGCCGACCCGCTTCCCGAGCTGCCGGCCGGCCCGCTCACCGACGAGCCCGGCCCCGCCCTGGTGGCGACGGCCCGGACCGGCACCCGGTTCAGCGCGGGCGGCGCCGACCACCTCACCGGCTACGGCGCCCGCCAGGTGCTGGACGGCCACCCGGCCAGGCTCGCCGACCTGATCAGGGCGGGCCGGGCGCGCGAAATCCTCTCCCCGGTGGCCGCACTGGCCGGGGCCGACCGGGCCGTGGCGGGCGCCTTCAACGGCGTGCTGCGGACGCCCGTCACCGTGCTGCGCGCCGCCCACCGGCTGGCCAGGGCCCGGTACGCCGAGGCCCTGGACGACGCCGCCGTACGGCTGACCATCCGCCAGCTCGCCGGCCGTGGACGGACGATCGGGGAGAGCTCGGCGGCGGACCTGGCCTGGTGCGTCCCCGGCCCGGCGGCCCGCTGGCTCTCCGACGACGCGCTCTCCGCCGTCGCCCTGCGGCTGCGGCTGGCCGCCCGGGGGCCGGTCCCGACCGAGCAGCCCGGCGTCCGCAGGGCCAGGCTGGCCCTGCACCGGCACGCCGCCGAGTACCGCACCCTGGTGCAGTCCGCCGAGCAGCACGGCCAGCGGCTGCACGCGCCCTTCCTGGACAACCAGGTGGTCCGCGCGGCCCGGCTGCTGCCCGACGAGATACGGCTGCAGCCCGGCGCGCGGCACGCGCTGCTGCGCGCCGTGCTCACCGGCGCGGGCCGCACCGACCTGCCCGCCGACTGGGGCCGGGGCGCGCGCCCCGACCGGGCCGGCGCCGCCCGTACGGGCCTGCGGCTGGCCGCCGACGGGCTGGCCGAGCTGTTCCGCGAGCCCCTGCTGGCCGAGGCCGGGCTGATCGACCTGGCCGCCGTGCGTACGGCGCTGGCCGGCGCCACCGACCCGGGCGCCGAGCTGCCGCCCGGCACGCTCGCCGGGCTGGCGGAGCTGATCTCCACCGAGCTGTGGCTGCGAAGGGTACGGGCCCGGCGCCACGGCTCGTGCTGGACGGGGCTGCCCCTGCCCGAGCGCAGGGCACTCGCCCGCATGGCATGAACGGGCCTACGGCCGGCCTTACGCGTATGGGCATGTTCAGGGGCGCGGGAAACTGCGCGATCAGCCCTCTACGGAGGTGCACGGTTGCTCGCGCAGTTCCCCGCGCCCCTGTAAAGCCTGCGCTGTGGGCGGGCGCCGCGGCTGACGGTCGATCATGATGGAGTCGTCCGCCCCAGAGGAGGCCGCCGTGTCCGATCCCCTCCCGGTGCTCGGGGAACCGCCCGCCGCAACCCCGCCCGGAGTCCTGGCGGCCTGCGACGGCTCGGACGGTTCGCTCTGGGCCCTCGACCGGGCGATGAGCGAGGCCCAGCTGTTCGGCCTGCCGCTGTACGTCCTCGCGGTGGTGAACCCCTCTCCGACGGGCTACCCGCCCGGGATGGCCGAGCTGGTGCAGGAGAGCATCGAGCGGCTGGCGGCCAGCATGGCGGACGGCCTGCGCCGGGCCGTGGCCACCGTCCAGGCCGCCCGCTCGCAGCCCTTCGCGGGGGAGCTCGCCCTGCACGTGGTGCTGGGCAACGTGATCGAGGTCCTGCTGCGCTGCGCGCAGGGGCAGCACACCCTGGTGATCGGCACGCGCGGCAACGGCGGCTTCACCCGGCTGCTGCTCGGCTCGGTGAGCACGGCGGCCGTGCACCACGCGGCCTGCCCGGTGCTGGTCGTCCCGGCACCCCCGGCCCGCTGACCTTCGGGAATGCACTCAGGTGGTTGACGGTTCACCCTTTTGGCCCCAGCCCCCATCCCAACCCCCGACAGGAGCCAGCCCGTCATGAAGGTCGAGATCTACTCCGACATCGCCTGCCCGTGGTGCTACATCGGCAAGCGCCGCTTCGAGCAGGCGCTGGACCGCTTCCCGGGCAAGGAGGACGTCGAGGTGGTCTACCGGCCGTACCAGCTGGTCCCCGACGCGCCGGAGGCGGCGACCCCGCACCGCGCCTGGCTCGCCGAGCGCTACGGCCCGCAGTCGGTCGCGATGGACGCCCGGGTCACCGAGCTCGGCAGGGCGGAGGGCATCGACTACGACTTCGACGCCGCGCTCCACGCCAACACCTTCCTCGGCCACCGCCTGCTGCACCTCGCCGAGACCGAGTACGGCGCGGCCGTCCAGGGAGAGCTGAAGGAGGCGCTGCTGAAGGCGCACTTCAGCGACGGCGCGGACGTCGGCGACCGTGAGCAGCTCGCCGAGATCGCCGTCGGCGCCGGGCTGGACCGTGACCGGGTGGCCGGCTACCTCGCGGGCGAGGAGGGCGCCGAAGAGGTCCGGGCCCAGCTCGCCGAGGCCCGGACGCTCGGGATCAGCGCGGTACCGACCTTCGTCTTCGAGGGCAGGTGGGCCGTCCAGGGCGGCCAGGAGGCGGACACCTTCCTGCGCGTCCTGGAGCAGGTCACCGCCGAGACCGCGGGCGACACGGAAGCGGCCGCCGCCTGCACGGACGACAGCTGCGCGGTCTGACACCGCCGTACGGGCGGGCGGCCGCTCAGGTGCAGCTGAGCCGGGCGTCCGCCCAGTCCGCGAGGTTGATCAGCCCCCAGCTGCCCGTCGCCGGGGTCACCACCAGTCGGACCGAGTGCTGGCCCGCCAGCGGTACCCGGACGGGCACCGGGGCGTCGCCCTGGCCGATCGCGCCCGAACGCCACAGTGTCCGGCCGTCACCGCCCTGCACGCTGAAGACCACGTTCCCGACCCGGAACGTGAGGTCGTCCAGGCCGGCCACCGCCTGGAAGGTCGAGCAGGTCCGGTTGAGGTCGATGGTCACCGACGAGGGCGCGTAGACGCTCATCGCGTGCCGGTAGTACCGGCCGTTCATCGACACGCCCTCGCGCTGCCACACCCAGCCGCCCCGGCGGATGCTGGGGCCGGCCGCGGGCGCCCGGCCGGAGCCCTGGCCGAACGGCAGGTCGTCCAGCCAGAAGTCGGTGACCTCCGGCGGGTCGGGCGTCGGCGGGACGCTCGGCACCGGAGGCTCCGGCGGGTCGGGCGGGACCGGGACGGACGGCGAGGGGGGCTGGACCACCGAAGGCTCCGGCGCCGGCGTCGTCGCCACCACGGGTGGTGCCGGAGCGGGCGGGGTCGAACGCGGTGACGGTGCCGACCTGGTCGCCGGAGCCACCTCGCTGGGCGTGGGCGAGGGCGTCTCGGACGGCGACGGTACGGGCTTCGCCACCGCCGGCGGCGGCAGTGCGGGCGAGGACATCGGTGGTGCCGCCACCGCGGGCTTCGGGGCCGGTGTGCCGGTCAAGGCGTATGCGGCGACGGCAGCGGCGGCCATCGCGACACCGGCCGCGATGCTCGCCTTGGCCGCCGCACCCAGGCCCTCGGCGGCCACGGCACCGGCGCTGCCCCCGCCGCTCGCGCCGCCGCCCGCCGCCGTGCCGCCGACCACCGCGGTAGCCCCGACCGCGCCCACACCGAGGGCGGCCGCCGCCGCCGCGGTGAAGTACCCGGCTCCGACCCAGACCAGTACGCCGCCGGGCAGGATCACGCGCAGACCGGTGTTGATCTCCAACAGCTCCAGGTACGCCGCCGTGCAGCGGTCGCAGTCCTGGACGTGTCTGCCCACGTCGGCCGAGGCGCGCTTGCGCAGCGACCCGCGCGCGTACGCGCCCAGCCGGTTGGCGTACGCCGCGCAGGCCCGGGCCTGGCTGCCCGACACATGGGCCTGCAGGAAGGCGGCGGCCAGCCGGTCGCGCGCCCGGTGCGCCTGCACCGCCGTGGCGTTGGCGGTCTTGCCGAGCATCACGGCGACTGTTTTCGGCGACTCCCGCTCGACCTCGGTGTGCCAGAGCACCATCCGGTCGTCCTCGGGGAGTTCGACGAAGGCCTTCATCACCATCCGCCGGTCGGCCATCGCCATCGCCCAGGTGTCGGCACCCGGGTCGGCCAGATCGAGGTCGGTGGTGGCGGCCGAGGCCTGCGCGAAGGTGCTGAAATCGTCCACCAGTTGCTCGCGCCGCTCGGTGCGGGCCCAGGCGGCGGCGACGTTGCGGACGGCCGTGAGCAGGTAGGCGCGGACCGCGAACTCCGGCCCCTTGCCCGCCTTCAGCGCCTGCAGCGTCCGGGCGAAGACCTCGCCGGCCAGGTCCTCGGCGGTGAAGCTGTCCCGGCAGCACGTCCGCGCGTAGCGGCGTACCGAGTCGGCGTGCCGCCGGTAGATCTCCTCGTACGCGCGGTCGTCCCCGGCCCGCACCTGGGCGGTCAACTCGGCGTCGGACGGCGGACGTTCCCCGTCCACGGGGTCGGCGGGGGCCGGCACCACGGCACGGGCCTGGACCTCGGTGGCCGACGGTACCTCTCCGCCCACGAACGCCTCCGGGGTCACTCCCCCCTGCCCGGCCGACGCCTGCCCGGGCACCCGGCCGACGAGCGACTCCCGGATCGGCGCGCCGGCCTGGTCCGGGACATGGCCGGAGGCGTCGAGGCCGTAGCTGTGGTCGTTCTGCTCCTCGGCGCTCAACGCGGCCCCCAGCGCTCGGCACGGCCCACGGAGCACCACCCGGCCGCCGCCCGCGCACGCCTGAGCGCGCCCTCGGACGGGAGAACAGCGGCCGGGCGAACGGCGCGCAACGGGACAATGGCTCCAACCACGGCCAAAGAATGGCATAGCACAGCGGCCACCGGTAGCCGGATCGGTCACGACCCACTCTTCCGGGCAGCCGCTCGCCGATATGTTCGGGTCGGAATTACCGTGATCAGCGCGCCCGCAGGCCGTTGAGCAGAATCTGCAACAGCCGGTCGGCCGGTGCGTCGTGCGGTTGACCCGGCGCCGACTCACCGTCACCACCGGTCTGCGGCCGGCCCACGTGCACCGGGACCGCGGCCGTCAGCACCAGCACCACGTCCGACACCGTCACCCCCGGCCGGAGCTCGCCCGCGGCGCCGGCCCGGGCGACCAGGGCCGCCAACAGGTGCAGCAGCAGCCGAGGATCGGCGTCACCGGCCGGCTGCCGGTCCAGGCCGGGGCCACGCTGGGCCGGGACGTGCTGCGCGGGGACGTGCTGCTCGGGCAGGCGCTGCTCGGGAACGTGCAGCTCGGCGGTGGTCCCGAGCTCCTCCGCGTACCGGAACGCCGAGGGCGGCAGCAGCCGCCCGGCCCCCGAACCCACCGCCCGCGCCAGGTAGCCGGCCAGCGCCTCCCAGGGGCCCTCGCTCCCGTACAGCGACTCGCGGGCCTGCGTGGTCAGCCAGGCCACCTCCTCGGCGGCGATCCGCTGGACCAGCACCTCCTTGCTCGGGAAGCGCCGGTACACCGTGCCGACACCGACCCCGGCCCGGCGGGCCACCTCCTCCATCGGTGCGTCGTACCCGAGTTCGCCGAAGACCTGGCGGGCGGCGCGCAGCACGCTCTCCAGGTTCCGCCGGGCGTCCACCCGCAGGCGGGTCGCGCCCGAGCCGCGGGACGGCTCCTCCGGGCTGCTGAGGTCGTAAGGGCCCTCGCCAGGGCCGTACCTGCCCTCTGCGCGGCCCGGTTCGTATGCGCTCCGGGTGTTCCCGTACAGCTCGCGGGCCACCGGGCCGCGCTGCTCCGGCACCACACCCTGGGCCGTCGCACCGTGGCCCGCCGATGGCGGCACCGGCAGCCCCAGTACTCGTTCCTGATCCGTCATCCCACAACCTCCCCCGCAGGGGCCCGATTCCGGGCGTCCCTGCCTGCCACTTCGCACCCCCCGGCGCGCAGTACCGCCGCCCAGGTCCGGACGTGTCCTCGTGGACCACCCTTCCCCGGTTCGCCCCGGCGCAGTCAGGTGCCGCAGCGGGCCCGGCGCCGGCCGTTTCGAGCCGACGCACAATCCGACCATAGTTCAAGGAAGTTCGCGGCAGAAGTGGACCGAAATCCGCCCACTGCGGAAAATCCGGCGCCCATCAGGCACATCCGTCCCACCGGATCCGGTACGGCCTGTGGACAAGAAGGCCTCCGGCAGGGCGTCATGGACGGGTGAACCAGGTCACATCGGCAGGGGGTGTCCCCATCAGGATCCTGATCGTCGGCGGCGGCTGCGCCGGGATGTCCGCCGCACTCCGTCTCCAGCAGGTGCTCCGTCCTCAACTGCGCAGCGGCCAGGCCGAGATCACCGTGGTCGAGCCGCAGCCCTACCTGACGTACCACCCGCTGCTCGCCGAGGTCGCGGCCGGCTCCATCGACCCACGGCACGTCGTCGTCCCGCTGCGCCGGGTGCTGCCCGAGTGCCGCGTGCTCACCGCCCGGGTCACCCGGATCGAGCACGCCGGGCGCCGGGCCTGGGTGGACGCGGCCCCGCGCGGCGAGCACGGCGTGCCCACCGAACTCGCGTACGACCTGCTGGTGGTCGCCCCGGGCTCGGTCTCCCGTACCGCGCCCGTCCCCGGGCTCGCCGAGCACGGCCTGGGATTCGCCACCGTCGGCGAGGCCGTCAGCCTGCGCAACCATGTGCTGGAACAGCTCGACCTGGCCTCCTCCACCCGGGACCCGGCGCTCCGGCAGGCGGCGCTCACCTTCGTTTTCGTCGGCGCCGGCTACGCGGGCGTCGGCGCCCTCGCCGAGCTCGAGGACATGGCCCGCTACGCGGCGAAGGGCTACCACAACCTCAGCGCGGCGGACCTGCGCTGGGTGCTGGTCGAGGCCACCGACCGGATCCTCCCCGAGGAGTCCCCCGAGCTGGCCGCTCACACCCTCGCCGAGCTGCGCGACCGCAGCGTGGACGTCCGGCTCTCCACCACCCTGGAGTCCGCCCTGGACCAGGTGATGGTCCTCTCCGACGGCAGCCGCTTCGCCGCGCGCACCCTGGTCTGGACGGCCGGCGTCCGCCCGGCACCCCTGCTCCGCGACACCGACCTCCCGCTGGACGCCGCAGGGCGGGTCCGCTGTCTGCCCACCCTGCAGGTGGCCGGGCCGGACGGCGCTCCGCTGCCCGGTGTCTGGGCGGCGGGCGACGGCGCCGCCGTCCCCGATCCCGAGGCCGGCCTCTGCGCCCCGAACGCCCAGCACGCCCTGGCCCAGGCCCGGCTGCTGGCGGACAACCTGGCCGCGGCCCTGGCCTCGCGCCCGCAGACCCCTTACCGCCCCGAACGCCAGAGCTGTTCGACCTCGCTCGGGCTCGGCCGGGGCGTCGCCCACACCCGGCGCGGTCAGCTCACCGGCCGCCGTGCCTGGTGGCTCCACCGGGCCCGCCACCTGCGGAGACTGCCGAGCCTGGACCGCCGGGTGCGGGTGCTCACCGGGTGGCTGCTGGGCGGGCTGTTCAGCCGCGAGGTGGTGTCCCTGGGCTCGGTCGAGCACCCGCGTTCGGAATTCGAGGCGGGATTCCCGAAGCAGTGAAGGCACGACCGTTACGCGCCGCGATGGTCATACGACTTCCGAAACCGCGCCCCGGCCTGACAGGATCTGCCCAACGGATCATCACGGCGAGTGCCGCGTCGCACACAAAGTGTGATTGACGATTCGTCAGACCGTCTGTCGTTCGGTCTGCCGTGCCGTCTGCCGTCATGCCTGGCATTCCGTTCGGCAATCCGCTGTCATTCCGTCTGTAGTCGTCCGATGTCACCCGACCCGAGGAAGCGGCCGTCGTTTGAACCTCATGCGCTGGAGCGCCCGGCTCACCGGAGCCCCGTGGCGTGCCGCCACCCCCGCCGCGTCCGGCGAGCCGGTCACCGTCCCGGGCCCGCGCGACCCCAGCGCCACGCCGGGCCTGCTCGACCTGCGTGACATCCACGAGCTGTACGACCTGCGGAACGTGCTCGGCCGCCTCCCCGCACCGGTCGCGGTCACCTACGGCCCACTGCACCAGCTCGGATACGCCAACAGCGCGTACCGCGAACTCTTCGGCGAGCGCACCAACGGGCTGCCGGCCGGCGAGGCCCTGCCCGAGCTCACCGCACTCGGCGTGCTGCCCCTGATGGACCAGGTCATCCGCAGCGGACGTCCGCGCAGCGTGAAGGCCCGCTGCATCCTCGGCCTCGGCGGCAGCCGGTACTACAACGTCGCCTGTGTTCCGCTCGGCTCCGAAGAGGAACCGGGACCGCCGGTCGGTGTCCTGATCTTCGCCTCCGAGGTCACCGACCAGGTCCAGGCCGCCACCCGCCTGCGCGAGGCCGAGCGCCGCCAGCGAGAGGCCGCCGTCACGCTGCAGCGCAGCCTCCTCCCGCAGAAGCTCGAGCAGCCCGCCGACCTGCGCGTCGCCGCGACCTACCAGCCCGGTGGCGCCGAGGCCGCGGTCGGCGGCGACTGGTACGACGTCATCGGACTCGGCGGCGGCAGAACGGCACTCGTCATCGGCGACGTCATGGGCCGGGGCCTCCGTGCGGCAGCCGTCATGGGCCAGCTGCGCACCGCGGTCCGCGCGTACGCCCGCCTCGACCTGCCGCCCCACGAGGTCATGCGCCTCCTCGACGGCCTGGCCATGGAGATCGACGCCAACCAGATCGCCACCTGCACCTATGCGGTCTGGGACCCGGAACCCGGCACCCTCCTCTATGCCTCGGCCGGCCACCTCCCCCTGCTGCTCCGCTGCCCCGACGGCACCGTCCTGCGCGGCGAGGAGCAGAACGGCCCACCCCTGGGCACCGGCGGCGGCACCCACCTCTCCCACACCCTGCGCCTGCTCCCCGGCACCACCGGAGTCCTCTATACGGACGGCCTGGTCGAACGCCGCGACGAGGACATCGACCAGGGACTCGACCTCCTCGCCCGCGCCCTGGGCGGAGCGGTCGGCGGGCCCGATGTCGTCTGCGCCCGCCTGTTGCGGGCCATGGGGGTCACCTCGGAGCACGACGACGACGTGGCGGTGCTGGCCTTCCAGCTGTCGGCCGAGCAGGCCGCCGAGGCGCCTCTTGACTCGGGGTCCGCCGAGGTCTAGTGTTCTTCGAGCTGCCTGACAGGGAGAACCGGACGCGCAATCTGCACGGACGGTCCCGGGGGAGCCACTCCTCTGAAACACCACTTCTTTTCCGTGCTGGGTCGCGCCTTGTCGCGTTCCAGTGCGAATTGTTGTGCGCACGTTTTGGGGATTGCAGCCGGATTCGCTTTCCGAAGCGGGGATCGGCTAAGGTTTGAAGCGTCGGACGGGCCGTCAGGTCGGTTCTGGCAAAGCCTCCTGAAGCCGGGAAGCGCGAAAGACGGTCAGAGTAGATCTGATAGAGTCGGAAGCGCCGAAAGGCCGAAGGAAACAGCAAGTCAGGGAAGAGCGCGAGTTCGGATCTGATAAGCTTGAAACACGAAAGAACGAAGCGCCCGGAGAGACACGAGAGTGTTTTGAAGGAAGTGTCCGTTCCTTGAGAACTCAACAGCGTGCCAAAAGTCAACGCCAGATATGTTGACATCCCCGGCCTGGACCGTTCGGTCCGGGTTGGAGATTCCTTTTGAAGTAAAAACACAGCGAGGACGCAGTGCGCGGGATCACCCTATTCCGGTGGTTGCCGTGCCGCTCAACGCGAGTGTCTCACCCGATTACGGGTAAACATTCACGGAGAGTTTGATCCTGGCTCAGGACGAACGCTGGCGGCGTGCTTAACACATGCAAGTCGAACGATGAAGCTCTTCGGAGTGGATTAGTGGCGAACGGGTGAGTAACACGTGGGAAATCTGCCCTGCACTCTGGGACAAGCCTTGGAAACGAGGTCTAATACCGGATATGACCTGCCTCTGCATGGGGGTGGGTGGAAAGCTCCGGCGGTGCAGGATGATCCCGCGGCCTATCAGCTTGTTGGTGGGGTAACGGCCCACCAAGGCGACGACGGGTAGCCGGCCTGAGAGGGCGACCGGCCACACTGGGACTGAGACACGGCCCAGACTCCTACGGGAGGCAGCAGTGGGGAATATTGCACAATGGGCGAAAGCCTGATGCAGCGACGCCGCGTGAGGGATGACGGCCTTCGGGTTGTAAACCTCTTTCAGCAGGGAAGAAGCGCAAGTGACGGTACCTGCAGAAGAAGCACCGGCTAACTACGTGCCAGCAGCCGCGGTAATACGTAGGGTGCGAGCGTTGTCCGGAATTATTGGGCGTAAAGAGCTCGTAGGCGGCCTGTCGCGTCGGATGTGAAAGCCCGGGGCTTAACCCCGGGTCTGCATTCGATACGGGCAGGCTGGAGTGTGGTAGGGGAGATCGGAATTCCTGGTGTAGCGGTGAAATGCGCAGATATCAGGAGGAACACCGGTGGCGAAGGCGGATCTCTGGGCCATTACTGACGCTGAGGAGCGAAAGCGTGGGGAGCGAACAGGATTAGATACCCTGGTAGTCCACGCCGTAAACGTTGGGAACTAGGTGTTGGCGACATTCCACGTCGTCGGTGCCGCAGCTAACGCATTAAGTTCCCCGCCTGGGGAGTACGGCCGCAAGGCTAAAACTCAAAGGAATTGACGGGGGCCCGCACAAGCAGCGGAGCATGTGGCTTAATTCGACGCAACGCGAAGAACCTTACCAAGGCTTGACATATACCGGAAACGGCTAGAGATAGTCGCCCCCTTGTGGTCGGTATACAGGTGGTGCATGGTTGTCGTCAGCTCGTGTCGTGAGATGTTGGGTTAAGTCCCGCAACGAGCGCAACCCTTGTTCTGTGTTGCCAGCATGCCTTTCGGGGTGATGGGGACTCACAGGAGACTGCCGGGGTCAACTCGGAGGAAGGTGGGGACGACGTCAAATCATCATGCCCCTTATGTCTTGGGCTGCACACGTGCTACAATGGTCGGTACAAAGGGCTGCGATGCCGCGAGGCGGAGCGAATCCCAAAAAGCCGGCCTCAGTTCGGATTGGGGTCTGCAACTCGACCCCATGAAGTTGGAGTTGCTAGTAATCGCAGATCAGCATGCTGCGGTGAATACGTTCCCGGGCCTTGTACACACCGCCCGTCACGTCACGAAAGTCGGTAACACCCGAAGCCGGTGGCCTAACCCGTAAGGGGAGGAGCCGTCGAAGGTGGGACCAGCGATTGGGACGAAGTCGTAACAAGGTAGCCGTACCGGAAGGTGCGGCTGGATCACCTCCTTTCTAAGGAGCAATAGCCGACTGCGAGCGAATGTCTCGCACGGTTGCTCATGGGTGGAACGTTGACTATTCGGCACAGTTTGGGGATGGCTCGTTAGTACTGCTTCGGCGTGGAAAACGGATCGTCACTTGACTGGGTCGGGCACGTTGTTGGGTCCTGAGGGAACGGCCGTAAGGCTGTTGCTTCAGAGATGCCGGTCCCACTGAAGAGGTCCCTTGGGGTCTTGGGGGTGGGTGACTGGTCGTTGTTTGAGAACTGCACAGTGGACGCGAGCATCTGTGGCCAAGTTTTTAAGGGCGCACGGTGGATGCCTTGGCACCAGGAACCGATGAAGGACGTGGGAGGCCACGATAGTCCCCGGGGAGCCGTCAACCAGGCTTTGATCCGGGGGTTTCCGAATGGGGAAACCCGGCAGTCGTCATGGGCTGTCACCCATACCTGAACACATAGGGTATGTGGAGGGAACGCGGGGAAGTGAAACATCTCAGTACCCGCAGGAAGAGAAAACAACCGTGATTCCGGGAGTAGTGGCGAGCGAAACCGGATGAGGCTAAACCGAGATGGTGTGAGACCCGGCAGGGGTTGCCGTTTCGGGGTCGTGGGAGTGAGCTTGATCGGTCTGCCGGCCGGTCGGCGAGTCAGAAACCGTTGGTGTAGTCGAAGGACATGCGAAAGGTCCGGCGTAGAGGGTAAGACCCCCGTAGACGAAACATCAGCGGCTTGCTTGCTCATTTCCCAAGTAGCACGGGGCCCGAGAAATCCCGTGTGAATCTGGCGGGACCACCCGCTAAGCCTAAATATTCCCTGGTGACCGATAGCGGATAGTACCGTGAGGGAATGGTGAAAAGTACCGCGGGAGCGGAGTGAAATAGTACCTGAAACCGTGTGCCTACAAGCCGTGGGAGCGTCGCTCGTCGTTTTCGGACGGCGGGTCGTGACTGCGTGCCTTTTGAAGAATGAGCCTGCGAGTTTGCGGTGTGTAGCGAGGTTAACCCGTGTGGGGTAGCCGTAGCGAAAGCGAGTCCGAATAGGGCGTCTGAGTTGCATGCCCAAGACCCGAAGCGGAGTGATCTAGCCATGGGCAGGTTGAAGCGCGGGTAAGACCGTGTGGAGGACCGAACCCACCAGGGTTGAAAACCTGGGGGATGACCTGTGGTTAGGGGTGAAAGGCCAATCAAACTCCGTGATAGCTGGTTCTCCCCGAAATGCATTTA
Organism: Kitasatospora atroaurantiaca; assembly: GCF_007828955.1. NCBI lineage: Bacteria > Bacillati > Actinomycetota > Actinomycetes > Kitasatosporales > Streptomycetaceae > Kitasatospora > Kitasatospora atroaurantiaca. The sequence continues at coordinate 4,284,588 of NZ_VIVR01000001.1, forward strand.
GGTGCAGCGTCACGTGTTTCTTGCCGGAGGTAGAGCACTGGATAGGCGATGGGCCTCACCGGGTTACTGACCTTAGCCAAACTCCGAATGCCGGTAAGTGAGAGCGTGGCAGTGAGACTGTGGGGGATAAGCTCCATGGTCGAGAGGGAAACAGCCCAGAACACCGACTAAGGTCCCTAAGCGTGTGCTAAGTGGGAAAGGATGTGGAGTCGCAGAGACAACCAGGAGGTTGGCTTAGAAGCAGCCACCCTTGAAAGAGTGCGTAATAGCTCACTGGTCAAGTGATTCCGCGCCGACAATGTAGCGGGGCTCAAGCACACCACCGAAGTCGTGTCATTGCAGCAATAGGGCCAACGCCTGCTGTGATGGGTAGGGGAGCGTCGTGTGCCGGGTGAAGCAGCGGTGGAAACCAGTTGTGGACGGTACACGAGTGAGAATGCAGGCATGAGTAGCGATACAAGAGTGGGAAACTCTTGCGCCGATTGACCAAGGGTTCCTGGGTCAAGCTGATCTGCCCAGGGTAAGTCGGGACCTAAGGCGAGGCCGACAGGCGTAGTCGATGGACAACGGGTTGATATTCCCGTACCCGCTTTGAAGCGCCAACGCTGAACCTCTTGATGCTAAGCCCGCGAAGCCGTCCCGGAGTCTTCGGACAAAGGGGAGTGGTGGAGCCGGTGACCCAACGGGGTAGTAGGTGAGCGATGGGGTGACGCAGGAAGGTAGTCCAGCCCGGGCGGTGGTTGTCCCGGGGTAAGGGTGTAGGACGCAAGGTAGGCAAATCCGCCTTGCACATAGTCTGAGACCTGATGCCGAGCCGATTGTGGTGAAGTGGATGATCCTATGCTGTCGAGAAAAGCCTCTAGCGAGTTTCATGGCGGCCCGTACCCCAAACCGACTCAGGTGGTCAGGTAGAGAATACCGAGGCGTTCGGGTGAACTATGGTTAAGGAACTCGGCAAAATGCCCCCGTAACTTCGGGAGAAGGGGGGCCGGATCTGGTGAGGGAACTTGCTTCCTGAGCTGGGGCCGGCCGCAGAGACCAGCGAGAAGCGACTGTTTACTAAAAACACAGGTCCGTGCGAAGCCGTAAGGCGATGTATACGGACTGACGCCTGCCCGGTGCTGGAACGTTAAGGGGACCGGTTAGTCCGATTTCGGTCGGGCGAAGCTGAGAACTTAAGCGCCAGTAAACGGCGGTGGTAACTATAACCATCCTAAGGTAGCGAAATTCCTTGTCGGGTAAGTTCCGACCTGCACGAATGGCGTAACGACTTCTCGACTGTCTCAACCATAGGCCCGGTGAAATTGCATTACGAGTAAAGATGCTCGTTTCGCGCAGCAGGACGGAAAGACCCCGGGACCTTTACTATAGCTTGATATTGGTGTTCGGTTCGGCTTGTGTAGGATAGGTGGGAGACTTTGAAACCCAAACGCCAGTTTGGGTGGAGTCGTCGTTGAAATACCACTCTGGTCGTGCTGGATGTCTAACCTGGGTCCGTGATCCGGATCAGGGACAGTGTCTGGTGGGTAGTTTAACTGGGGCGGTTGCCTCCTAAAGAGTAACGGAGGCGCCCAAAGGTTCCCTCAGCCTGGTTGGCAATCAGGTGTTGAGTGTAAGTGCACAAGGGAGCTTGACTGTGAGACCGACGGGTCGAGCAGGTGCGAAAGCAGGGACTAGTGATCCGGCGGTGGCTTGTGGAAGCGCCGTCGCTCAACGGATAAAAGGTACCCCGGGGATAACAGGCTGATCTTCCCCAAGAGTCCATATCGACGGGATGGTTTGGCACCTCGATGTCGGCTCGTCGCATCCTGGGGCTGGAGTAGGTCCCAAGGGTTGGGCTGTTCGCCCATTAAAGCGGTACGCGAGCTGGGTTTAGAACGTCGTGAGACAGTTCGGTCCCTATCCGCTGTGCGCGTAGGAGTGTTGAGAAGGGCTGTCCCTAGTACGAGAGGACCGGGACGGACGAACCTCTGGTGTGCCAGTTGTCCTGCCAAGGGCATGGCTGGTTGGCTACGTTCGGGAGGGATAACCGCTGAAAGCATCTAAGCGGGAAGCCTGCTTCGAGATGAGCACTCCCACCTCCTTGAGAGGGTAAGGCTCCCAGTAGACGACTGGGTTGATAGGCCGGATGTGGAAGCCCTGTAAGGGGTGGAGCTGACCGGTACTAATAGGCCGAGGGCTTGTCCTCAGTTGCTCGCGTCCACTGTGTTGTTCTGAAACAACGACCCCATGCCTGGCCAGGTGTGGTGCGGTCAACGGTTTCATAGTGTTTCGGTGGTCATAGCGTGAGGGAAACGCCCGGTTACATTCCGAACCCGGAAGCTAAGCCTCGTAGCGCCGATGGTACTGCAGGGGGGACCCTGTGGGAGAGTAGGACGCCGCCGAACAATCATTCCAGAGAACCCCTCTTCCTTCGGGAAGGGGGGTTCTTTGCGTTTGGCGAGCTGACGCGACGTAAGGTCGTATTCATGACTGCTACCGACCACAGCCAGGTCATCGTCTCCGCGCTTCTCTCGGACGACGAATCCCGTGCCGCCGAGGAGATCATCAGTGCAGCGGCCGTCTCGGACGGCCGACAGGCGGTCTCCGAGCAGGGGCGTCTCCGGCTGAAGGCTCGCGAGCCCAGGCAGGGGGTGGTGCACCTCCTGCAGCGTGCGGCGGACCAGGCAGTCGGATACGCCCAGCTGGAGCTCCCCGCAGCCGGTGAGGCCGGTCAGCGGGGCAAGGCCGGGACGGCCGAGCTGACCGTGGCGCCCGACCACCGGGGCAGGGGCCTCGGCCGGCAGCTGATCGACGCCCTGATCGCCGAGGCCGACGGCCCGGTGGAGTTCTGGGCCCACGGTGGTCACCCGGCAGCCCGCCACCTGGCCGACGCCTACGGTGCCGAGCTGGTGCGCGAGCTCCGCCAGATGCGCCGGACCGCCGATGCGCCCGAGCAGCCGCCGCTGCCCGAGGGCGTCACCGTCCGTACCTTCCGCCCGGGCGAGGACGACGCGGAGTGGCTCCGCCTCAATGCCCTCGCCTTCGCCCATCACCCCGAGCAGGGGTCCTGGACGGAGCAGGACCTGGCGGACCGTATCGCCGAGCCGTGGTTCGACCCGGCCGGCTTCTTCCTGGCGACCCGCGGTGACCGCCTGGTGGGCTTCCACTGGACGAAGGTGCACCCGGAGGGGCTCGGCGAGGTGTACGTCGTCGGCGTCGACCCCGCCGAGCAGGGCAGTGGCCTGGGCCGGGCGCTGACGGCGGTCGGCCTGCGCCACCTCGCGGAGGACCGCAAGCTGCAGACCGTGCTTCTCTACGTCGACGCTGACAATTCCGCCGCTGTGCGGGTATATGAACGATTGGGTTTCACCATCCACGAGGTGGACCTCATGTACCGCGTCCAGGGCCCGGCGCAGACCTGAACGGGAGAGCCGGGGTGGAGGCGGAGGAGCGACGGCCACAGGGGTGACCGCCTCAGCTTTCCTCCTGGCCACGCGGTGTTTACCGTGGATTAAGTTGCCGCCGCGAAGATCACAGGATGACGTCAGTAGTGCCTCGCCCCCGCGCGGCCGGCCGGCACCTGCGGGCCGACCGGCTCCCGGCTGCTTCCGGGCGTGGGGATACGGCACCGCAGGACGTTGACGGCATGGACGTCACCACGGCATGTCCGTCACCGAGGACGGCACGAACATCACGGACATCGTCCTGCTGGAGGAGCTGGAACCCATGAGCATCCCCCGCCCCGTCCCTGTCCCCCAGCCGAGCCCGGCCCGACGGTCGGCCACGTCGACGGCGATGACCTCGGCGCTCGGGTTGTCGCTGGACGACCGTGAGGCGCTCGCCCTGGCCGCCGCCGGCCCGGAGATCGAGGAGCTGCCCCAGGGCCGGTTCCTGGATCGTGAGCGCAGCTGGCTGGCGTTCAACGAGCGGGTGCTGGAGCTGGCGGAGGACCCGCAGATCCCGTTGCTGGAGCGCACCAAGTTCCTGGCGATCTTCGCGAGCAACCTGGACGAGTTCTTCATGGTCCGGGTCGCCGGTCTGAAGCGCCGGATCGCCACCGGCGTGGCGCAGCGGTCGGCGTCCGGCCTGCAACCGCGCGAGGTGCTGGACCAGATCTGGACCAGGTCCCGTGAGCTGATGGCCCGCCATGCGGCCACCTTCCAGCAGGAGGTGCTGCCGGACCTCGCGGCGGAGGGCATCGAGCTGGTCCGCTGGAGCGAACTGGCGGACAAGGAGCAGTCGCGGCTGCACACGCTCTTCCGGCAGAAGATCTTCCCGGTGCTGACCCCGCTGGCGGTCGACCCGGCGCACCCGTTCCCGTACATATCGGGGCTGAGCCTCAATCTGGCCGTCGTGGTCCGCAACCCGGTCTCCGGTCACAAGCACTTCGCCCGCGTGAAGGTGCCGCAGTCCCTCTCCCGCTTCCTGGAGGCGTCGCCGCAGCGGTACGTGCCGCTGGAGGACGTGATGGGGGCACACCTCGAGGAGCTCTTCCCAGGGATGGAGGTGCTCGCCCACCACGCCTTCCGGGTCACTCGCAACGAGGACCTGGAGGTGGAGGAGGACGACACCGAGAACATCCTCAAGGCGCTGGAGAAGGAGCTGATGCGGCGCCGGTTCGGCCCGCCGGTCCGTCTCGAGGTCGAGGAGTCGATCGACCCGTACATCCTCGATCTCCTGGTGCGCGAGCTGAACATCACCGAGGCGGAGGTCTTCCCGCTGCCCGGCCCGCTCGACCTGACCGGGCTCTTCGGGATCGCGGACCTCGACCGGCCGGAGCTGAAGTACCCGAAGTTCGTGGCGGGCACGGCGCGCGGGCTCACCGACGTCGAGTCGGCCTCGCAGCCGGACATCTTCGCGGCGATGCGCGAGCGGGACGTCCTGCTCCACCACCCGTACGACAGCTTCTCCACCTCCGTCCAGGCCTTCCTGGAGCAGGCGGCGGCCGATCCGGACGTCCTGGCCATCAAGCAGACGCTGTACCGGACCTCGGGTGACTCGCCGATCGTGGACGCGCTGATCGACGCGGCCGAGTCGGGCAAGCAGGTGCTGGTCCTGGTCGAGATCAAGGCGCGCTTCGACGAGCAGGCCAACATCAAGTGGGCCCGCAAGCTGGAGGAGGCCGGCTGCCACGTCGTGTACGGGCTGGTCGGGCTGAAGACGCACTGCAAGCTCTCGCTGGTGGTCCGCCAGGAGGGCGACACCCTGCGGCGCTACTCCCACGTGGGGACGGGGAACTACCACCCGAAGACGGCCAGGCTCTACGAGGACCTGGGTCTGCTGACGGCGGACCCGCAGGTCGGGGCCGACCTCTCCGACCTGTTCAACCGGCTCTCCGGGTACTCGCGCCGGGAGTCATACCGGCGCCTGCTGACCGCGCCCCGCGGGCTGCGGGACGGGCTGATCGCCAGGATTCACGGGGAGATCGCGCACCACCGGGCCGGGCGGCCCGCGTACGTGAAGATCAAGGTCAACTCGATCGTGGACGAGGCCCTGATCGACGTGCTCTACCGGGCCTCCCAGGCCGGCGTGCCGGTGGACGTGTGGGTGCGCGGCATCTGCGCGATCCGCCCCGGCGTGGCCGGGCTGAGCGAGAACATCCGGGTGCGCAGCATTCTCGGGCGCTTCCTGGAGCACTCGCGGATCTTCGTCTTCGGCAACGGTGGCGAGCCCGAGGTGTGGTTCGGCAGCGCCGACATGATGCACCGCAATCTGGACCGCAGGATCGAGGCGCTGGTCCGGGTGACCGACCCGGCGCACCGGGCGGAGCTGTCCGGGCTGATCGACCTCGGGCTGTCGGACGAGACCGAGTCCTGGCACCTGGGCGCCGACGGGGCCTGGACCAGACACTCGCAGGACGCCGAGGGGAGGCGGCTGCGCCATGTGCAGAACCTGTTCGTCGACTCGCGTCAGCGCCGCCGCAGCTCCTCGGCGGCGCGCTGAGCACGGGTCCCTCGTACCAGCACGCACGTAGACACGTACGGACACGTACGAGCGAGCACGCGCACGCACCGCATCAGGGCCACCAGCAGTCGGCCACCAGCCCCGGGGTAGGGCCCTCGGGGGGACGGGGAACCCAGCCATGACCGATGCGCCGATGACGGCCCGGACCGGGCCGAAGGACGCCGCCAACGCCGCGACCTCCGCTGCTACCGCAGGGGAGGTTCTCTCCGGCTTTCTGACCGCCCAGGCGGGCGCCTTTCTGCGCGCCCTGCCCCAGGCGGTCGGTGAGGCGGGCTCGAGACCGGGCGCGCTCCCGGCGGGTACGGCCGGGGCCGTCGCGGCGGCGGGCACGGAGGACCTGCTGCGGTCGGTCCGGCGGATCGGCGGGGCTCTGCACACCTTCGGGGCGGCCTTCGAGCCCGGCTGGGCCGAGGAGACCAGGACCGAGCTGCGCTGGCTGCTCAACCTGCTGGCGCAGGAGCCCGCGTACCTGCGGCGGTCGGCCAGGCTGCTGGCCGCGCTGGACTCGCTGAGCGAGACCGACCCGGACGGCCCCGGCATGCTCGCAGGGCACTCGGGCGCGCCGAAGGCCCGGGCGCTGCTCGAGCGCCAGCTCACGCTGGCGCGCACCCGGGCGCACACCGCGCTGCTGCAGGAGCTGCGGTCGGCCAGGCTGCACGCCCTGGCGGACCGGATGACGCTGCTGGCCAGTGACGTCCCGCTGCTGGCGGGTGGGTCGTCGGCCCTGCTGCCGCAGGCCGCGGCTGCTCTGGCCGCCCTTGCGGCGGGTGCTCAGCTGCTCCCGCTGGGCCGTGCCGCGACGCCGTACGGCGGAAAGGGGCTGCACCGCCTCGCGGCGGTCCCCCCGGCGCGCGGGGCGGAGCCGGTACGGGCGGCGGCCGGCCCCGCTGCGGAGGTCGAGGCCGATGCGGCGCTGGCGGCGGACGACGCCCCCTGGCACCGGGTGCGCATCCTGGTCAAGCGGGCCCGCTACGCCCTGGAGGTCTGCGGCTCCCCGGCCGAGGAGATCGGGGAACTCGACGCGCTGGACCGCACCCTCGACCGCCATCAGGAGGCGGCCGACGCCGCCGTCACCGTCGCCACGGCGGCACGGACGCCCCGGATCACCCCGGCGACCGCGTACGTGCTCGGTGTGGTGCATGCTGATCAGCGACTGGAGGTGGAGGCGGCCAGGTACGCCTTCGGCCACCAGTGGCCGAACCTCCCGCATCACGGATGGCATGAATGGGCGACCGCCTGAGCGCACCGCAGAGCGCGAACCGTACGAACGGCACCAAGGGCGCGCGGACGCTGCGCCCCTGGTCCGCGACACCCGCGAAGGAGCCGTCCAAGGCACCCGCGAAGGAGCCGTCGAAGCGGCCGTACCCGAAGCTGCGGAAGGCCGTCGGGCACGGCCAGACGATCCTGGCGGCGGGAGCGGTGCTGTGGGTGCCGGGCCCGGAGAAGAAGAACGGGAAGGGGCGGAAGAAGCCCCGGATCGCGCTGATCCACCGGCCGAAGTACGACGACTGGAGCCTGCCCAAGGGGAAGCTGGACCGGGGGGAGGGCTGGCGGACGGCCGCGCTGCGCGAGGTGCGGGAGGAGACCGGGCTGAGCTGCGTGCTGGGGGACGAGCTGCCCGCGCAGCACTATCTGGCGCAGGGGCGGCCCAAGGAGGTCCGGTACTGGGCGGCGGTGCCGACAGGCGGGTCCTTCACGCCGAACCGTGAGGTCGACCGGCTGGAGTGGCTGTCACCGAAGAAGGCCAGGGCCAGGCTGACGCACGAACGCGACCGGCTCCTGGTGGACGCCCTGCTGGAGCTCCTGAGCGATCGCCGTACGGGCCGCAGCGCCTGAACCCGGACCCGGGGACGGCTGTCGGGTGATCTCGCCGCGCCCTGCCCGTGACGCAACCGTTACTACCGGACGCTGTTTCCTGCCATCCGTTCGAGGTTCACTCTCCGTTCATTTGCGACGGGCTGACGCGTCACCTGCCCGGCTTAACTTCGGTGTCACCGGAGGGCCGAACGGGCCCCGGACCACAGCAAAACCCGCGCCACCGAGCCGCGTACCGAATCATCGCGTCGGCCCGGCAGAGCGCAGGTAGTGCCACAGAAAGGGACACCCCTAGTGAAGCTCCAGCGGAACGGCCGCTCCAAGGCCCTCGCCATCGGTGCCATGGCGCTCGTCAGCTCGCTGTCGCTCGCGGCCTGCGGCTCCGATGACAACACCAGCAGCTCGACGGCCACCGGCAGCGCCGGTGCCTCCTCCTCGGCCGCGCAGATCGCCTGTGGCAAGGGTGGCCAGCTGCTCGCCGCCGGTTCGACCGCGCAGACCAACGCGATCGACGTCTGGAAGGCCGCCTACGGCGCCGCCTGCTCCGGCAGCACCATCACCTACGGCGGTGGCGGCTCGGGCGCGGGTGTCCAGCAGTTCAACCAGGGCAAGGTCAGCTTCGCCGGCTCCGACTCGGCGCTGAAGCCGGCCGAGGTCGACGCCTCCAAGGCGGTCTGCAAGACCGGCCAGGGCATCAACCTGCCGATGGTCGGCGGCCTGATCTCGATCGTCTTCAACGTGGACGGCGTGGACAAGCTCGTCCTGGACGGCCCCACCGTCGCGAAGATCTTCGACTCGCAGATCACCAAGTGGAACGACCCGGCCATCGCCGCCCTGAACCCGGGCGTGACCCTGCCGGCCGCCGACATCCAGGCGATCCACCGCTCGGACGACTCCGGTACCACCGCCAACCTGACCGGCTACCTGGCCAAGGCCTCCGCCGGCGCCTGGACCTACCCCGCCAGCAAGACCTGGGCGGGCAAGGGCGGCCAGTCGGCCAACGGCAGCGCCGGTGTCTCGGCCCAGGTCAAGCAGGTCAAGAACTCGATCAGCTACGCCGAGCTCTCCTACGCCCAGACCAACAACCTGAAGAGCGCCTCCATCGCGACCGGCGCCAGCAAGCCGGTCGAGGCCACCGCCGCCAACGCCGCCACCACCTTCGCCAAGGCGAAGATCGCCGGTACCGGCAGCGACCTGGCGCTGAGCCTGGACTACGCGACCAAGGAGGAGGGCGCCTACCCGCTCGTCCTGGTCACGTACGAGATCGTCTGCGACAAGGGCAACAAGGCCGACACCGTCGACACCCTGAAGTCCTTCCTGACCTACACCATCAGCGACGCCGGCCAGCAGGCCATCGGTGCCAAGGGCTACGTCCCGCTGCCGAAGGAGCTGACCACCAAGGTGCAGGCCGTCATCCCGACCCTGGCCTGATCCTCTGAACCACCGGCAGGGCGGCCCTCGATGAGGGGGGCGGGGCCGCTCTGCCGGGCCAGATCCGCAAGTACAAGTCCGGGGCACCGCCGCCATGGTGCCGCCCTCCTGCAGGGCAGCGCCGCCAGACCGGAGTAGACGATCATGACTTCATCACCCCCTGCCACCGACCGAGGCAGGGCCCGCCGGAGCCGGGCCGACAGCCGGCTCGGCGACAGCATCTTCTTCAACCTCTCCCGGGGCTCGGGCATCCTGCTGCTGGTCATCATGGCCGCCATCGCAGGATTCCTCGCGTACCGTTCGGGCCTTGCCCTGAGCAAGAACGAGGGCAGCTTCCTCACCACCTTCGAGTGGTCCCCGGACGCCCCCAAGCCGGTCTTCGGCATCGCGGTGCTGGCCTTCGGCACCATCGTCAGCGCGGTGATCGCCATGCTGATCGCCGTCCCGGTGGCCATCGGCATCGCGCTCTTCATCTCGCACTACGCGCCGCGCCGGATCGCCCAGCCGTTCGCCTACCTGGTGGACCTGCTGGCCGCGGTCCCGAGCATCGTGTACGGCCTCTGGGGCGCGCTCTTCCTGGTGCCGCACATGAACGGCCTCACCGCGTGGATGGACCAGTACCTCGGCTGGACCTTCGTCTTCGACCAGACCCAGACCGGCGTGACGCCGCGCAACCTGTTCACCGTCGGCATCCTGCTGGCGATCATGGTGCTGCCGATCATCACCGCCGTCAGCCGTGAGGTCTTCCGGCAGGTCCCGCGGATGCACGAGGAGGCGGCACTCGCCCTCGGCGCCACCCGCTGGGAGATGATCCGCACCGCCGTCCTGCCCTTCGGCCGCCCCGGCATCATCTCGGCCTCGATGCTCGGCCTCGGCCGCGCACTCGGCGAGACCATCGCCGTGGCCACCGTGCTCTCCGCCAACAGCGTCCTCTCGCTGCACATCCTGGACCCGGGCGGCGGCACCTTCGCGCAGAACATCGCCCTGAAGTTCGGCGAGGCGGGCCCGTTCGGCCGCGACGCACTGATGGCCTCCGGCCTCGTCCTGTTCGTGATCACCTTGCTGGTGAACGGCGCCGCCCGACTGATCATCGCGCGCCGCAAGGAGTACTCGGGGGCCAACGCATGAGTGCCGTGACCACTACCGCTTCCGCGTCGCTCCCGCAGCTGCGCCGCAGCCTGACCACCGCCCGGCTGCCCAGGTGGGCCCCGGCCGGGGTGGCCGTCCTCGCCATCGCGCTCGGCTGCGCCATCGGCGCCGGCGCGGGCCTGGCCAGCCACCTCCAGTGGGGGCTGATCGCCGCCGGCCTGTTCCTCGCCCTCAGCTACGGCCTCTCGGCCCGGGTCGAGGGCCGCCGCCAGGCCAAGGACCGGTTCGCCACCTCGGTGGTCTGGGTCGCCTTCATCCTGGCGGTCGTCCCGCTCGCCTCGCTGACCATCTACACGGTCCAGCAGGGCATCGGCGTCGTGGACGGCTACTTCCTCAGCCATTCCATGAAGAACGTGATCTCCTCCGGCCCGGGCGGCGGCATCTACCACGCGCTGATCGGCACCCTGGAGCAGGTCGCCCTGGCCACCGCGATGGCCGCCCCGATCGGCCTGATGACCGCCGTCTACCTGGTCGAGTACGGCCGGGGCCGACTGGCCAAGGTCGTCACCTTCTTCGTCGACGTGATGACGGGTATCCCGTCGATCGTCGCCGGCCTGTTCATCCTCTCGCTCTGGAACATCGTCCTGGGCTTCGACTACTCCGGCTTCTCCGGCAGCCTCGCGCTGGCGATCCTGATGATGCCGGTCGTCGTCCGCTCCACCGAGGAGATGCTCAAGCTCGTCCCGAACGAGCTGCGGGAGGCCTCGTACGCCCTCGGCGTGCCCAAGTGGAAGACCATCCTGCGGATCGTCATCCCGACCGCGATCGGCGGTATCACCACCGGTGTGATGCTGGCCGTCGCCCGAATCACGGGCGAGACCGCGCCGGTGATGATGCTGGTGTTCGGCGCTGACTTCATCAACAGCGACCCGTTCAACGGCCCGCAGCAGTCCCTGCCGCTCTACATCTGGCAGCAGTACGCCTTGGTCAACAACGACTTCGGGTACGCCCGCGCCTGGGGTGCCGCGCTGGTGCTGATCGTCTTCGTGATGAGTCTCAACCTCATCGCGCGGGGCATCGCACGCTGGCGCTCGCCCAAGGCCGGGCACTGACGACACCGACTGACGTACGAGAACGAGAAGAGACGAAAGATCATGGCCAAGCGCATCGACGTCAGCGGACTGTCCGCGTACTACGGCACCACCAAGGCCATCGAGGACATCTCGATGACCGTCGAGCCCCGCTCCGTGACGGCCTTCATCGGCCCCTCGGGCTGCGGCAAGTCCACCTTCCTCCGCACCCTCAACCGCATGCACGAGGTCATCCCCGGTGCGCGCGTCGAGGGCAAGGTGCTGCTGGACGACGAGAACCTGTACGGCTCCGCGGTCGACCCGGTCGCCGTCCGCCGTACCGTCGGGATGGTCTTCCAGCGGCCGAACCCCTTCCCCACCATGTCGATCTACGACAACGTCGCGGCCGGGCTGAAGCTCGCGGGCGTGAAGAAGAAGTCCGTCCTGGACGCGGTGGTGGAGAAGTCCCTCAAGGGCGCCAACCTCTGGAACGAGGTCAAGGACCGGCTGAGCAAGCCCGGTGCCGGCCTCTCCGGCGGCCAGCAGCAGCGTCTCTGCATCGCCCGCGCCATCGCGGTCGAGCCGCAGGTGCTGCTGATGGACGAGCCCTGCTCGGCCCTCGACCCGATCTCGACCCTCGCCATCGAGGACCTGATCGGCGAGCTGAAGTCGCAGTACACCATCGTGATCGTCACCCACAACATGCAGCAGGCGGCCCGCGTCAGCGACCGTACCGCCTTCTTCAACCTGGCCGGCGTCGGCCAGCCGGGCAAGCTGATCGAGCTGGACGACACCCAGCGGATCTTCTCCAACCCGTCGGTGCAGGCGACCGAGGACTACATCTCCGGCCGCTTCGGCTAAGCAGTTACTCCTCGCTCGCCGCCGGGCGCTCTGAACCCGGCGTCGACGCTCCTCGCTCCGGCGCTCCTTCGTCGCTTGTCGATCGTCACTTTCGACACCGGCGCGCCCTTTGGCTCGCGAGGGATAAAGCTGCTCCGTGGTGCTGCATGGCGGTGCCGCCACGGAGTATGAGGAAGGGCCCGCCCCCGAGGTATGGGGGCGGGCCCTTCCGTCATGTCGTGCCCGGTGTGCTAGTTGAAGATCAGATGGATGATCCAGTACATCACCGCTGCGACGATGGCGGCCGCCGGCATCGTGATGAACCAGCCGAGCACGATGTTCTTCGCGACCCCCCAGCGCACCGCGCGGATCCGCTTGGTGGCGCCCACACCCATGATCGCCGAGGTGATCACGTGGGTCGTGGAGATCGGTGCCTTGAAGACGAACGACGTGATGTACATGATCGTCGAGGCGGTGGTCTCGGCCGCGAAGCCCTGCGGCGGGTCCAGCTCGATGATCTTGCGGCCGAGCGTCCGCATGATCCGCCAGCCACCCGCGTAGGTGCCGAGGGAGAGCGCCGTCGCACACGAGATCTTGACCCAGATCGGGATCTCGCTGCCGCTCTGGTGCCCCGAGATGGTGAGTGCCATCACCACGATGCCCATGGTCTTCTGGGCGTCCTGCAGACCGTGTGCGAGGGCCATGGCGGCGGCCGAGCCGGTCTGCGCCACGCGGAAGTTGCGCTTGGCGCGGTGCGGGTTGGTCCGCCGGAAGATCCACAGGATCGCCAGCATCACCAGGAAGCCGAAGCACAGGCCGACGATCGGAGAGACGATCATCGGGATGATGATTTTGTCCACCACACCGGACCAGATCACCTCGGTGCCGCCCGCCAGCGCCGCGCCCACCAGGCCGCCGAACAGCGCGTGCGAGGAGGAGGACGGCAGGCCGAAGTACCAGGTGGTGAGGTTCCAGGCGATCGCGCCGGTCAATGCGGCGAACAGGATGGCCAGACCCTGGTCGCCGCTCGGAGTCTCGATCAGCCCCTCGGAGACGGTCTTGGCGACCCCGGTGCCCAGGAAGGCGCCGGCCAGGTTCATCACGGCGGCCATCGCCAGAGCAGCTCTGGGGGTCAGCGCCCGGGTGGAGACCGAGGTGGCGATGGCGTTCGCCGAGTCGTGGAAGCCGTTGGTGTACGTGAAGAAGAACGCCACCCCGAGGACGGCGATGAGTGCTGCCGTATCCACGCTGGTCAGGACTCCTTGACGGCGATGGTCTCCACCGTGTTGGCCACGTGCTCGAACGCGTCGGCAGCCTCTTCGAGAACGTCCACGACCTGCTTGAGCTTGAGCACCTCGATGGCCTCGTACTGGCCGCTGAAGAGGTGGGCGAGCAGCTTGCGGTGGATCTGGTCCGCCTGGTTCTCCAGCCGGTTGACCTCGATCCAGTACTCCGTGAGGTTCTTCATCGTGCGCAGGTGCGGCATCGCCTCCGCGGTCAGCTCGGCAGCCCGGGCCAGCACCTCGATCTGCTGCTCCACGCCCTTGGGGAGGGTCTGGATGTCGTAGAGGACGACCAGGTCGACGGCCTCCTCCATGAAGTCCATGATGTCGTCCAGCGACGAGGCGAGGCTGTAGATGTCCTCACGGTCGAAGGGCGTGATGAAGGAGGAGTTGAGCTGGTGGAACACCGCGTGAGTGGTGTCGTCGCCCGCGTGCTCGGCGGCGCGCATGCGCTCGACGATTTCCGCGCGGCCGGACACGTCTGAACCCAGCAGTTCCAGCAGGAGCTTCGATCCGACGACGAGGTTCTCCGCGGCTGCGGCGAACATGTCGTAGAAGCTCGTCTCCTTCGGGGTCAGGCTAAAACGCACGGAAATCTCCGATGTGCGGGGTAGGGACTGAACGATGCTAGGCGCAAGCCGTCCGAACTGTGCAAACGGGGTCTGCACACCGATGTGTGGACGTGAGCCCTCAGTCTGACGGAACCTCGGTCCGTTTGCTCCCGCCCTGCATGTGGAGATCCGCGGCTGCCGCCCGTACGGGGGAACACGCCGTGCTCCCCATGTGTTGGACACTGGAGGCTCACGCACGGGCGCGTACCGAGACTGAGCACCGAGAGACTGAGGCGGGCCGGATGACCACGATTCAGACGGGCACCGAGACGCAGGGCCAGGCCCACGAGCCCGCCGCGCACCCGGGCCCGCACGGGTACAGCTCCCAGAAGGCCGAGCACCTCAAGCGGCTCCGCCGGATCGAGGGGCAGGTCCGCGGCCTGCAGCGGATGGTCGACGAGGACGTCTACTGCATCGACATCCTGACCCAGGTCTCGGCGAGCACCAAGGCGCTGCAGTCCTTCGCGCTGTCGCTGCTGGAGGAGCATCTGCGGCACTGCGTCGCGGCAGCCGCCGAGGAGGGCGGGGCCGAACTGGACGCCAAGGTGGCCGAGGCCACCGCCGCCATCTCGCGCCTGCTGCGGACCTGAGCACGGCCTGAGGCTGAGGACGTATCAGTCGTCCGGCGGCTCGTCCTCGCGGTCGAGGAGCACCTCGTCGATCCGCTCGGGGGCCAGCCGTTCCCCCGGACTGGCGGTCGCGGCGATCATCAGCTCGCCCGCCAGCTCGATCTCGTCGAGCGCCGCCTGGTCGTGGCCGCCCTTCCGGGCCTCCGAGGACGCGACCACCTGCACCACCCCCTCCGACCGTCCGGCATCAGGGCAGCAGCCCACAGGTCCAGCGTAGGGAGGCGGTGGGCCTGGCCCCATGGCACGGACGGGTCATCTCTGCCGCCGCGGGAACTACTCAGGCCGGTGGCCGGCAGGGGCGGGCCCACTCCGGGGCCCACCCCGACCAGTCCTGCTCGGCCTTGACCGGGCCTACTTGGCGGGTGCCGAGGCCTTCATCGAGTAGACCTCGGCCTGAGTCGGCTCGGCCGCCTCGACCGGCTTGCCGAAGTCGCCGAGCGAGACCGTGGAGACCACCTTGACCTGGTCCTTCGCCTCCTTGGAGCCGGCCACCCCGGCGAAGGAGAAGGTCTCCACCACCTTGTGCAGCCGCCCCTGACCGTCCAGCCAGGCCTCGTACGGGACCTCCTTCGCGGTGAAGGTCTGGGCGGCCATCCGCAGCCCGTCCGCGCCCCGGCCACCGGTCGCATCGGCGGCCTTGGCGAGGTCGAGGGTGCCCTTGTAGTGCTTGAGCTCCACGCCGTCCACGGTCTCGGTGCCGACCAGCTCGGCCTTCTGCGCGCCGCGCAGTGCACCTGCCGCACTGGCGGGATCGGTGGCGCCGCTGCTCACCAGGTTCCCGTCGGGCAGCTGGCGGACGTCCAGCCGTACCCACTTGCCCTCGGGGATCTTCGCGGCGCTGTTCTGCAGGTAGACGGTGCCCGGCAGCACCACCTCGACGATCTTGCCGGTGGTCGCCGCGCCGGGTGGCACGTTGACCTCCAGCTTGCCGATCCGCTTCACGTAGTCGTATCCGCCGGCGCCGTTGAAGACCGCCTTCTTCTCGGCGGACTCGGTGACCAGCTCCGTCTTCGCGTGCGCCGAGCCGGTACGGCCGGTGATGTCGGCCGCGCTGCGTACGGCCGTCAGCGGATCGGCGGAGAGCTGGTCCGCGGACGCGCCCTGTGGATGAGTCCCACCGCCTCCGCAGGCGGTGAGGGCGGCGGCGAGCACGGCCGCGGCTGCGGCGGTGCGGGCGGGCTGTGGCAGCCGACGACTCTTCTTCAGCTTCTTCACTCTCGAGACAACCCCCTCGGGCCCTCTTGCCCGGCAAGCCGCCACCCCGGGTGGGCAGAGCTCTTCTCCGTGCAACGAGTTGACGGAGTGAGGGTTACGCGGCACCCGGCGCGCGGACGCCGTCGCGCGCCGGGTGCGAACCGGGTTACGGTGAGCCACGTGTACAGCGAGCTGCCGGCCCACCCCGGCGCAGCACCCGCCTCCACCGCACCCATGCACCGCGTGACGATCGACGAGCGCGGTTCCTTCTGCTTCGCTTCCTGCACCTGCGGCTGGTTCGCCCCGGGCCGGCGCTCGCGCGACCGCGCCAGACGCGACGCGGCGGAACACCTCTCCGAGCGGGAGATCGCCGGCTAGACCTTTCCAAAGGGGGCAAACAACAGGGGCGCGGGGAACTGCGCGAACAACCGCCCACCGACGTAGTGGGCTGGTCGCGCAGTTCCCCGCGCCCCTGGGGTGCCCAGTTGCAAAGTCAGGCCGCGAGGTCGGACTCGTGCGCGGGTTCCTCGGTCCTGACCGATCCCCGGCGGCGCCGGCCCTGCTCGGCGCCGCGCCGCCGGCTGCGACCGCTGGTCGGCGCGACCAGCAGCGGCGCCAGCGCCGTCCTGGCCAGCGCGTGGCAGAGCGGCACCAGCACCGCCATCGCGAGCGGCGCGAGCAGCAGCACCACGGCGGTGGCGAGCGCGTAGCCGCCGATCACGTCGGTGGGGTAGTGGACGCCCATGAACATCCGGCAGAAGCCCTGCAGCAGCGCCAGCCCGCCGGCGATCAGCCCGAGCCTGCGGTTGACCAGCAGCAGGGCGACGGCGATCCCCATGGACATCGCCGAGTGGTCGCTGACGAAGGAGAGCGTGCCCGCCTTGCCGTCCACCAGGACGTCGAGGTCGGGGTGGTCGACGAAGGGGCGCGGCCGGTCGACGATGGCCGAGATCGGGAGGTTGGCGAGCTCGCAGACGGCCACCGCGATCGGCGCCCAGAGCAGGCCGGCGATGGCCACGGGGGCGTCGGGGCGCCGGCGGGCCTGCAGCCAGCCGACCGCGCAGAGGGCGGCCAGCCCGAGCAGGATCCCGTACTCGCCGATCCAGGAGACCAGGCCGTCCAGCCAGCCGGGGGAGGACTTGGCCAGGCCGTTGACAGCGCGGAGCAGGCCGAGGTCCGGCCCGGACGTGTCGGCAAGCAGCGTCGACACGCCGCACCTCCCTGGTCTCGATGGTTCCGATGATCAACGTCGGTCATCGGGCACAACGCCATGAGCGAGACACAGGGTTCCACGGAAACGCGCTGTTATGGAAACTTGACTCACCGTCCACTCCGCTCGCACACCAGCGTGGGAACGAGGGTCAGCCTTTTGCTGTGCCTTGACCCGCGGCGGTGATGCTCCCGTCCGCACCGCGGACCGGCAGGGCCGCGGCACCGTCCGGGGTGACGCGGGTGGCGCCGATGTAGTCCTTCTGGTCGATCTTGTCGTAGCGGATCACCGCACCGGTGTGCGGTGCGTTGATCATGTAGCCCCCGCCGACGTAGATGCCGACGTGGTGGATGCTGCGCGGGTCGGTCAGGTCGTTGGCGAAGAAGACCAGGTCCCCCGGCCGGAGCTGGTCGCGGGCTGGGTGCGGCCCGGCGTACCACTGGTCGTTGGCGACGCGCGGCAGCTTGATGCCCACGCTCTCGTACGCGGCCTGGGTGAGCCCCGAGCAGTCGAACCGCCCGCCCTGCGAGGGCAGGCCCTCGCCGCCCCACAGGTACGGCGTGCCGAGCACCTTCTGCGCGTAGTAGATCGCTCCGGCGGACTGCTGGGAGAGGGCGACGGTGCCGCCGGTGACGGGCGCGGTGAAACTGCGGGCCAGTGAGGTGATGCTGCGGACGTACCCCTGGGTCTCCTTGTACGGGGGGATTCCGTTCGCCTTTATCACCGCATAGGGGCCGGCGTTGTAGGCGGCCAGCAGATTGGCCTGGCGGTCGCCGGGGACCTTGGCGACGTCCTTGGCGAGTGCGCAGTCGTAGGTGGCGGCGGAGGCGATGGCGTCCGCAGGGTCCCAGATGTCGCGCCGGCCGTCGCCGTTGGCGTCCACGCCGTACGTGGCCCAGGTGCCTTCCAGGAACTGCGCCATCCCGTAGGCCTTGGCGGGGCTGCGGGCTGACGGGTCGAAACCGCTCTCCTGGTAGAGCTGGGCGGCGAGCATCGGGGGGGAGATCTCGGGGCAGAGGGTGCCCCATTTCTGGATCAGCGGCTGGTACGCGGCGGGGACGGTGCCGCTGGAGAGCGCCAGGTTGTTCGCGGAGGACTGGGTGGTGCCGCTCGCGGCGAACGTGCCGAGGCCGACCAGCCCGGCGAAGCCGACCGCCACAACTCCCGCAGCGGCGGCGGCAGTGCCTGCCTTCCGGAGTACCATCAGCACCATCCCGACGGAGCGTCAGTTGTCAGTGTGTTGGAAGGCGTTGCTCAGCGCAATCATCGCAGATACACAGAGTGAGCGGTATCCTTCGTACGGTGGACATCCTGGCGTACGTGTCCCATGCCTCACGACCAATCCGCGAGAAGCAGCCAAGTCGACATCAGATCTGGCCAAGAATAGGTCCCGGCCCTTCGCGAAACCGTGCTCCGGGGCCTTGAATTTGCCTGATCGGGCGGTGAGATGGAAATGAATCTGAGCAGCGTGGACAGCAAGCTGATCGGCTACCTGGCCGAGGACCCACCCAAGAAGGCCGACATCAACACGATCATCGGCGGCATCGCGCCGGACTGGGGGCCGTTCGCGACCCTCGGCTCCTCGGCCCGGGTGATGGTGGAGGTGGTGATGGCGGTCGCCATCCTGGCCTGTCTCGCCATCGCCGTCTGGGGTGCCGCCAAGCAGCGGATCGGTGCCACCGCCATGAGAGACACCTTCAGCGCCGAACAGGGCAAGGGACTGATCATCGCCGGCTTGACCGGCGTGTTCATCATCGGTTCGCTGGGCACTCTGTTCACCATTGTGTACGGCATGGCCATCTGACGATCAGATAGTCATCCCAGCGAGACCGGCCAGGCCGTGACCGCTGGGGCTGTCGCACATCCCGATCCGCGCAATCCCGCCGGTTGCGCAGTCGACCTCGGGGCCCGCCCGGGCTCCCCCGTACCAGGAGGGCCGCCGTGCCGGTGTCCGACGACCAGCCGCACACCCGTACGCGGCTACCGGTCGGCGAACAGTCCGTCTACCAGGCGAGCGGCCGTCAGCCCAGGCCGCTTCGGACCCTGCTGACGGTCCTGCTGGTGGTGGCCCTGCTGGTCCTGGCGATCTCCATCGCCAACCGGGGCAAGGCCGGCCCCGACACCCCCTCGGCCGACCGGGCCAAGCCCTCGGCGGCCTCCACCGCCGCCAGCGGCCAGGAGCCCGTCAGCACCACCAGCAACGGCATCGCCAACGGCTACCCGCACACCGACCAGGGTGCCCAGTCGGCCGCCGCCAACTACGCCGTCGCACTCGGCTCCGCCGAGATGTTCCGCACCGACACCCGGCACACCGTCGTCGCCACCATCGCCGACCCCACCGTGACACCCGCCCTGCAGGCCCGGCTGGACGAGGCGTTCAGCGCCGACACCACCGCCCGCTTCGGCCTGGACGCCCAGGGCAAGGCCCCCAAGGGCCTCACCTTCGTCAGCCGTACCGTCCCGGTCGGGACGAAGACCACCAACTCCGCCGACACCGCCACCAAGGTGGACGTCTGGTGCACCGGGCTGGTGGGCCTGGCCGGCGAGCGCTCGACCCAGCCGGTCGCCGAGAACTGGTACACCCTCACCCTCACCATGCGCTGGACGGGCAGCGACTGGAAGCTCACCGACTTCAGCCGCCAGTCGGGCCCGGCCCCCGTACCCGGCGACCAGCAGGCCGCGACCGCCGAAGAGATCACCGGCGCCGTCCAGGACTTCGGAGGCTTCCGCTATGCCCGCTGACGGCAGTTCGTTCGTGCGACGGGCGGGGGCGCTCAGCGGGGCGCTCGCCGCCCTCCAGCTGACCGCGCTGGTGACGGCCCAGCAGGTCTTCGCCGACCCGACCCCGAGCCCCAGCTGCACCAAGATCAACATCCCGGTCCCCGGCAGCGACCAGGTCTGCCCGCCGCCGGGCGCCACCGTCATCCCGGGCACCGGCGCCGTCGGCGGGGTCACCGACCCGCTCGGCTCGCTCGCCAAGGGCTGCGCCCAGGCCGCCGCCTGGGTGGTCCGCAAGCTCTCCGGCGCGATCGACGGCACCACGCAGGTGGACTTCACCAACGCCGCGTTCCTCCAGCAGTACGCCGTGGTCTTCGCCGGCTCGACCATCGTGACCCTGCTGCTCTGGCTGCTGGCCGTCACCAAGCGGGCGGTCCGCGGCGCTCCGCTGACCACCGCGATCTCCGAGGCGGTCGGCTTCCTCTGGCTCACCGTCGTCGCCTCCGCCTTCACCCCGCTGATCCTCTACACCGTGGTGAGCGCCACCGACGGCCTCACCAAGGCCATCGCGGTCGGCACCAAGTCCGACACGGGCACCTACCTCGGCGGCTTCGCGGACACCCTGGAGAAGGGCACCATGGGCGGCGGCCCGCTGATCCTGATCATCGTCTCGCTGGTCGCCGTCCTGGCCGCCGCCGTGCTCTGGATCGAGCTGCTGATCCGCGCCGCGATGCTCTACGTCGGCGCGCTGCTCGGCACCGCCGTGTACGCCGGGCTGGTCGACAAGCAGCTCTGGAAGCACGTCCGCCGCTGGGCCGGCCTGATGGTCGCCGTCGACCTGGCCAAGCCGATCATCGTGATCATCCTCGGCCTGGCCGGGGCGGTGGCCACCGGTGCCGGTGCCGACGACGACTTCGCCCGGGTGCTCTCCGGGCTCGCCATCCTCTTCCTGTCGATCTTCGCCAGCGCCGCCGTCTACCGCTTCGTCCCGGGCTTCGGCGACGAGATGCTGGCGATGCGTTCGGCCAGGGCCAGCGCGGTCTCGGCGGGCTCGGCGATGATCAACGGCCCGGCCAACCTGGTGAAGCAGGGCATCAGCGCCCACGGCTCACGCGGCGGCCCGCAGACCGCCAACGCCTCCGGCCCCGGCGGCGGCTCGGTCTCCCCCGGCATCGCCGCGCACGCCGGACGCACCCCCGCGCCGCCGCCCCAGGCGCCGCCAGTGACCCGCGAGAGCAATCCAGCGAAGGGAGGGTGACGGGTAAGTGAGCAGCGAACCGCTCGGCCAGTACGGCGCCCAGTACGCCCAGCCGTACGTGCACCAGCGCCGCACCTATCTGATCGGAAAGTCCCGGCCCAACGCGCCGATCGGCCGCAACCGGGAATCCGGCGAGATCGTGCTGATCATCTTCGGCGCGTTCCTCGGCATGATGTGGGGCCTGCTGATGCCCGTCCTGCCGCTGCGGATCGCCGGCCTGGTCGGGCTGCCGCTGCTCGCCATCATGGCCGTGTACGTGCCGTACCGCCGCCGCACCTTCTACAAGTGGGTCGAGATCAACCGCACCTACCGGCGCACCGTGCGCAGCGGGCGGGCGGTCTGGAAGTCCGAGGTGGTCGACGCGGGCACCCGGCTGGACGGGCGCGAGGTCGAGATCGGCCCGCCGCCCGGCGTCGGCCGGCTGCGCTGGCTCTCCGCGCCGTTCGGCCCGGACGAGGTCGGGGTGCTGATGCACCTGGAACGCCGTACCGTCACCGCCGCGATCGAGATCGAGGGCCCCGGCGTGGGCCTGCGCGACTCCGAGGACCAGGAGGCGCTGGTCGACCGCTTCGGCACCCTGCTCAAGCACGTCGCCAACGGCGACGGCTTCGTGACCCGGCTGCAGATCCTGGCCCGTACGCTGCCGGCCGACCCCGACGCGCACGCCAAGGACGTCGAGCGGCGCGGCGACCACGACGCGCCGCGCTGGCTCCAGGACTCCTACGACCAGCTGCAGTCGATGGTCTCCACCTCCTCCGAGCAGCACCGCGCCTACCTGGTCGCCTGTATGCACTACAACCGCGAACTCGCAGCCGAGGCCCACGCGATGGGCCGCACGGCCGGAGGCGGACGGGCCAGGGACGACGACGGCCTGGCGGCCGTGATGGCCCGCGAACTCACCGACATCTGCGCCCGGCTGGCCGAGGCCGACATCCGGGTCAGGCAGCCGCTCGGCCAGGCGCGGCTCTCCTCGCTGCTGCACTCGATGTACGACCCGGACCACCCGATCGACCACATCCAGGCGATGTCGAGGCGCAACGCCTGGCCGGCCGAACTCGATGCCACCCACCCGCAGTTCCTGCAGGCCAAGACCCGTGAGTCGGCGACCCGCGAGCCGTGGTGCCATGCCACCGCCTGGGTCAAGGAGTGGCCGCTGACCCCGGTCGGCGTCAACTTCCTCGCCCCGCTGCTGGTCCACACCCCGGACGTGATCCGGACGGTCGCCGTCACCATGGACCTGGAGCCCACGGACGTCGCGATCGAGCGGATGCTCACCGAGAAGACCAACGACGAGGCCGAGGCCAGCCGGGCCGCCAAGATGAACCGTACGGTCGACCCGCGCGACCTGGCCCACACCGGCCGGGTCGACCAGCGCGGCGACGACCTCGCCTCGGGCGCGGCCGGCGTCAACCTGGTCGGGTACATCACGGTGTCCTCCCGCAACCCCGAGGCGCTGGCCCGTGACAAGCGGACCATCCGCGCCTCGGCGGGCAAGAGCTACCTCAAGCTGGAGTGGTGCGACCGCGAGCACCACCGGGCCTTCGTCAACACCCTCCCGTTCGCCACCGGCATCCGCCGCTGATCCGCCCGTTCTGGAGGTCCTGACATGGCGATCGGCAATCTCACCGACGCGTTCACCAGCCTGATGTTCGGCAAGGTGGAGACCACCCGGCTGCCCGTCCGGACCTCCACGGGCCAGGCCCAGGCCGTCTACCTCCCCACCGCCGCACCGGGGTTGGGCGACTCGGGCGTGATCATCGGCCGCGAGGTCTACAGCGGTAAGGGGTACGTCTACGACCCCTTCCAGCTGTACGGCCAGCAGCTGCCCGCGCCGCACTGGCTGGTGCTCGGCGAGTCCGGCAACGGCAAGTCGGCGCTGGAGAAGACGTACGTGCTGCGGCAGTTGCGGTTCCGCGACCGGCAGGTCGTGGTTCTGGACGCGCAGGGCGAGGACGGCGTCGGCGAGTGGAACCTGATCGCCAACGCGCTGGGGATAAAGTCCATCCGCCTCGACCCGACGGCCGCCAGGGACGGCGGAGTCCGGCTCAACCCGCTCGACCCGGCGATCACCGCCACCGGCCAGCTCTCGCTGCTGCGCACCATCATCGAGGTCGCGATGGGGCGCGGCCTGGAGGAGCGGGCCGGCTTCGCCCTGAAGGCCGCGCACGCCCATGTGGTCACGTCGGTGACGGATCGTCAGCCCGTGCTCGACGACATCATCAACACCCTGCGCAGCCCCGAGCTCTCCTCCCTGGAGTCCCTCGGCGTGGCCGTGGACGACGTCCAGTCCTGGGGCCTGGACGTGGCGCTGGTGCTCGACCGGCTGGTCGACGGCGACCTGCGCGGCATGTTCGACGGGCCGACCACGGACGGCATCGACCTGGACGCCCCACTGATCGTCTTCGACCTCTCGCATATCGACCGCAACTCGATCGCCATGCCGATCCTGATGGCGATCGTCGGCGTCTGGCTGGAGCACACCTGGATCCGCCCCGACCGGAAGAAGCGCATCTTCCTGGTCGAGGAGGCCTGGCACATCATCAACAGCCCGTTCGTGGCCCAGCTCTTCCAGCGGCTGCTCAAGTTCGGCCGCCGGCTGGGCCTTTCCTTCGTCGCGGTGGTCCACCACCTCTCCGACGTGGTGGACGGCGCGGCGGCCAAGGAGGCCTCCGCCATCCTCAAGATGGCCTCCACCCGCACCATCTACATGCAGAAGGCCGAAGAGGCCCGCGCCACCGGCCGGGTACTCGGCCTGCCCCGCTGGGCCGTCGAGATCATCCCGACCCTCTCCCCCGGTATCGCCGTCTGGGACGTCAACGGCAACGTCCAGGTGGTCAAACACATCATCACCGAGGCCGAGCGCCCCCTGGTCTACACCGACCGCGCCATGACCGAGGACGCCGTCGCCGAACGCCACCGCGCCGAGCAGCAACTGGCCGCCGAGCCGCGGATATAGAGCGCCTGTCACTTCCTACGGACAGCTTCTGGAAACCCTCTCGTTACGTCTGAGGTCCTGACAGCTACGCGCGTTGACTCTAGGCTGCACTGGTCATACGAACGCCAGGCTCCGCCAGCGGAGCCCAGACGGTGCAGGGGAACCCTCATGTCCATTGCCGGTCAGACCGGTTACGTCCGCAGAACGGCGCTGGCGATAGTCGCGACCGCCGGCCTGCTCGGCACGGTCCTGGTGCCGGGCGTCGCCGAGGCGCACGGCCACCACAAGCCGAAGATCGAAGACCTGCAGCTGCTCGCGATCAACGACCTCCACGGGAACCTGGAGCCCCCGGCGGGGTCCTCCGGCACCATCAAGGAGGTCGACCCGACGACGGGTCAGGTCGTCTCCACCCCCGCGGGTGGCGTCGAGTACCTGGCGACCGCACTGCGTCAGGCCCGCGAGGGCCACCGCAACACGGTCACCGTCGCGGCCGGTGACATCGTCGGTGCCAGCCCGCTGCTCTCGGGTCTGTTCCACGACGAGCCGACCATCGAGGCGATGAACAAGCTCCACCTGGACGTCACCAGCGTCGGCAACCACGAGTTCGACGAGGGAGCCAAGGAGCTGCTGCGTCTGCAGAACGGTGGCTGCCACCCGGTCGACGGCTGCTACGTCGAGGGCCGGAAGTTCAAGGGCGCCGAGTTCGAGTACCTGGCCGCCAACGTGACCAGCGAGAAGACCGGCCGGCCGATCCTGGACCCGTACTGGGTCAAGAACGTGAACGGCGTCAAGGTCGGCTTCATCGGCGCGACGCTGGAGGGCACGCCCAACATCGTCACGGCCGAGGGCGTCAAGGGCCTGAAGTTCGCCAACGAGGTCACCACGATCAACAAGTACGCCGCTGAGCTGAAGCGCAAGGGCGTCAAGTCGATCGTCGCGCTGATCCACGAGGGCGGTTACCCGGCCAGCAGCACGTACAACTACGACTGCGGCCCGGCCGGCGAGGGCATCTCCGGCCCGATCGTGGACATCGCGAAGAAGCTGGACCCGGCGGTCGGCGCCATCGTCACCGGCCACACCCACAACGCCTACGCCTGCTCGATCCCCGACCCGGAGGGCAACCTGCGGTCGGTGACCAGCGCGGCCTCCTTCGGCCGGCTCTACACCGAGATCAACCTCAAGCTCGACAAGCGCACCGGCGCGATCGTCCGCCCCTCGGTCACGGCCGCCAACCACGTGGTGCGCCGTACGGTCGACAAGGCGCCGGACATGAGCGAGCTGATCGCGTACTACAGCAAGCTCGCCGCCCCGATCGCCAACCGCCCGCTCGGCTACATCGGCGCGGACATCAACGGCCGTGGCTCCACCGCCTTCGAGAAGCCCCTCGGTGACGTGATCGCCGACGCCCAGCTGGCCGGCCTGTCGGCGGCGGAGAAGGGTGGTGCGCAGATCGCCTTCATGAACCCCGGCGGCATCCGCTCCGACCTGGTCTACAAGGCCTCGGGCGCCGAGGGCGACGGCGTGGTGACCTACGGCGAGGCGTTCACCGTCCAGCCGTTCACCAACATGATGCAGGTCAAGACGCTGACGGGCGCTCAGCTCATCCAGCTGCTGCAGCAGCAGGTGAGCGGTGGCAACGAGGCGGCGCCGAAGATCCTGCAGTCCTCGGCCGGCTTCACCTACACGCTGGACCTCAACAAGACCGGTGCCGCCCGGATCGTGGTCGACTCGATCAAGCTGAACGGCGTGGCGATCGACCCGGCCGCCTCCTACCGCGTCGCGGCCAACGAGTTCCTGGCCGGCGGCGGCGACGGCTTCCCGGCCTTCGCGGCAGGCACCGACAAGCTGGTGGGCGTGTCCGACCTGGACCTCTTCGCCGCCTACCTGGGTGCCAACAGCAAGGCGGGCTCCCCGCTGGTCGTCCCGGCGCAGGACCGCATCAAGGTCATCGGCGTCGGCGAGGACATGGACTGACCCGGTCCTTGACCGAGAGGGCGGGGCGCCTTGGGGCGCCCCGCCCTTCGCTATTGCGGTGGGTTCGGCAGGCCGGGCATTTGGACGGTGGCCAGGGCGCCCGGGCCACCGTCCAGGGCGGCGCCGAGCGACACCTCGCCGCCGGAGTCCCGGACGGTCTGCGCGACGATCGACAACCCCAGGCCCGATCCCGGGAGTTGGCGGGAGGACGGCGAGCGCCAGAAGCGGTCGAAGACGTACGGCAGCTCGTCGGCCGGGATGCCGGGGCCGTGGTCGCGGACGGTCAACCGGCCGTTGTGCAGCGCGACCTGGATGGTCCCGCCGGGCGGGCTGTACTTCACGGCGTTGTCGAGCAGGTTGATCACGGCACGTTCGAGCGCGGCGCCGTCGGCATGGACGTACCAGGGGTCGATCGACAGGTCGAAGACCAGGCCCGGGCCGCGGAGTCTGGCGCGTTCGACGGCGCGGTCGGCGATCTCGTGCAGCGCGACGACGGCCAGGTTCTGGCCGGGCTTGGGGGAGTCCGGGCGGGACAGCTGGAGCAGGTCACCGATCAGGACGGTGAGTTCCTGCATCTGCGCCTTCATGTTGCCAAGCAGCTTGGTCCGGGTCGCCGGGGGGAGCGGGCGGCCGGTCTCGTCACTGCGGATCATCAGGTCGACGTTGGTGCGGAGTGAGGTGAGCGGCGTGCGGAGCTCGTGCCCGGCGTCGGCGATCAGCCGGGTCTGGCGGTCGCGGGAATTGGCGAGTGCGGTGCTCATCGAGTTGAAGGAAGAGGAGAGTCGCGCGATCTCGTCGTTCCCGTGCACGGGGATGGTCGTTCCGACCTCCTCGGTACGGGCGATGTGCTCGACCACATCCGTGAGGTCGTCGACGGGCTTCAACGCCGACCGCGCCACCAGCCGCCCGGTGACACCCGCACCGATCACGCCCAGACCGGCGACTCCGAGGAGGATCAGGCCGAGGCTGCGCAAGGAGTCCTGGACGGTGGCCACCGGCGTGGCGACGAGCATCACGGCGGGCGATCCGTCGATCCGCACGCTCGACTGGCGCACCATCGCGGGGGTGCCGTCCAGGTAGCTGCCGTCCCGGTAGGAGACGTGGTTTCCGGCGGTGGAGGCCTTGAGGTCCGACGGACTGCTCTGGATGATCTTCGTTGCACCCAGCGGGTAGCAGACCCGTCCGTCGGAGGTGTTCAGCTGGATGTCCCACTTGTTGGGGCGGAAGGGATGTCCCCCGTCCAGGCGGTCGGTGGCCGCCTGGCTCAGGGCGAGTGCCTGCGCTGCGGTCGTCGCGCAGTAGACGTTCTGCTGCTGCATCGGCAGCGGTGGCACCTCCGAGAGGCTCGCCCTCACCTGCTGGTACAGCCGGTCCTCGACGATGAACCAGCACGCCAGTGCCGACAGCGCGATGGCCACCGCCACGGCGGCAGCCGTCAGCATCGCCAGCCGGCTCCGCAGGGAGCGCCCGCGGAACCACCCCGTGAGCCGGCGAAGCGGCTTCACGCCGCCGCGCCGGTCGCGGGCCGCAGCGCGTAGCCGACACCACGGACGGTCTGGATCAGCCGTGGCATGCCACCCTGCTCGGTCTTCCGGCGCAGGTACATCACGTACACGTCCAGCGAGTTGGAGGACGGCTCGAAGTCGAAGCCCCACACGGCCTTGAGGATCTGCTCACGCGTCAGCACCTGCCTCGGGTGCGACAGGAACATCTCCAGCAGCATGAACTCCGTCCGGGTCAGCTCGATCGGCTTGCCCTCCCGCGTCACCTCCCGGGTGGCCGTGTTCATCCGCAGGTCGGCGAAGGCGAGCACCTCGCTGTCGTCCTCCTCGGAGACCGCCGCCCGGGCGGCCGCCTCCGCCGCGATGGCGTTGCGCCGCAGCAGCGCCCGTACGCGGGCGAGCAGTTCGTCCAGTTCGAAGGGCTTGGCGAGGTAGTCGTCGGCGCCCACGTCCAGGCCGGTGACCCTGTCGCCGACCGCGTCGCGGGCGGTGAGCATCAGGACCGGCGCGGTGTCGCCGCGCGAGCGCATCCGGCGGACGGCGGTGAGGCCGTCCATCCGGGGCATCATGATGTCGAGCAGGACGAGGTCCGGGTGCTCGCGCTCCACGGCGTCCAGGGCCTCGTAGCCGTCGGTGGCGGTGGTGACCTCGTACCCCTCGAAGGCGAGGCTGCTCTCGAGGGCGTCCCGCAGTGCGGGCTCGTCGTCGACCACGAGGAGGCGGGCGGGGGTACCCGCTCCGTCGGCAGGGGTGCGGTCGTCGGCGGGGGGAGTCATGGGCTAGGGCCCTTTCTGAGTCCGTGGAGGCGTCGTGAGGGGTGGTGCCATTGTCCGTCCTGTGGGACGGAACGGACGGATCTACAGGTTCTGGCCGGCCTGCATCTTGGCCAGCACCTGCTTGACGTCGTTGATCGGGATCGCGAAGCCGAGCCCGATGCTGCCGGCGCTGCTGGAGTCGGCGGTGGAGCTGGAGCCACTGGAGGAGTACATCGCCGAGTTGATGCCGATCACCTGGCCGCTGGAGTTGATCAGCGGGCCGCCGGAGTTGCCGGGGTTCAGGGCCGCATCGGTCTGCAGCGCCTTGTAGGTGGCGGTGTCGCCCGAGGAGGCGGACGTGTTGCCCCGCAGGCCCGGCAGGTTCGGGAAGCCGAAGCCGCCGTTACTGCTGGTGGAGCCTTCGTCGACCTGGACGCTGACCTCGCGGTCCTTGGCGCTGATGATGCCCGAGGTGACGGTGCCGGTGAGCCCCTCGGGGTTGCCGATGGCCACCACCGAGTCGCCGACCGCCACGGTGCTGGAGTCGCCCAGGGTGGCGGCGGTGAGGCCGCTGACGCCGGAGGCGGTGATGACGGCGGCGTCCAGCGACTTGTCGCTGCCGGTGACCGTGGCGCTCGCCGTCCTGCCGTCCTTGAAGGTGACGGTGATCCGGCCGCCGTCGCTCACCGCGCCGGAGATCACGTGGTAGTTGGTGAGGATCTGGCCGTTGGAGGTGATGATCACACCGGTGCCGGTCGCGGTGCCGCTGCCGGTCTTGACGGTGATCTGGACGACGCTGGGCGAGACGGCGGCCGCGATCGCGGCGACGTCGGCGGTGCCGTCGGACTTGCTGGAGACCGGGCTGACGATGGTGCTCGCGCTGCTGGTCCCGCTGTCACGGGACTCGGCGATCACGCCGCCGGTGACCCCGCCGAGGAGCGCGGCGACGGTGGCCACGGCCGCGACCAGGGCCAGCCGGCCCTTCAGGAAGCTGCGCCGGGCATGGCCCGGGCCGGCGGCCTCGGGCGGTGCGGGTGGAGCGGGCGGCTCGGGCTCCTGGGGGTACGTGCCGTGCTCGATCACCGTGCCCTCCACGACATGTGCCGTGGGGGCCTGCGCCGGCGGCTGAGGCTGCGGCGGGGCCCAGCCCGCGTAGCCGTACGGATTCCGGTCCTCGCTGCTGCGGTGCTGATCGCTCATGGGTCCAACGTCCGCCCGCATCATGAAGATCTGATGAGAGGCGACTCAGAAGGGCCCGAGAAGCCCGTTGACTTCTCATAAAGCCTGGTCAGCCAGGACTGCCGGTGCAGCCCGCGGACTACTCCGCGCCGGGCTTCCCGCAGCCGCAGGAACGCCGTACCACCAGCCGGGACGGGAACTTCCGCACCCGCTCGGTGTCCGAGCCGGGCACCATCAGCGAGTCGTCCAGCACCAGGTCCACGGCCGCCCTGGCCATGGCATCGCGGTCCGAGGCCACGGTGGTCAGCGGCGGGTCGGCCAGCGCGGCCTCGGGCACGTCGTCGAAGCCCGCCACCGCGAGGTCCTCCGGCACCCGCAGCCCCACCTCGCGGGCGGCCCGCAGTACGCCGATCGCCTGGTCGTCGGTCGAGCAGAAGATGGCCGGCGGCCGCCCGGGAGAGCGCAGCAGGTCCAGTGCGACCTGGTAGGCGCCGTACCGGTTGAAAGGTGCGTCGATCAGCCGCGGCTCGGTCTCGAGGCCGTGCGCGTCCATCGCGCGCTGCCAGCCCTCCACGTGGTCGATGACCGGGTCGCCGGGCGCCGGGGACTCCACCGGGCCGCCGAAGCAGACCACGTACGGGTGCCCGTGCACCTCCAGCAGGTGGCGGACGGCGAGCTCGGCGCCGCCCACGTCGTCGGTGACCACCGCGACGTCGTCGATCGCCTCGGGACGGCGGTGCAGCAGGACGACCTTCGCGCCCTCCATGGCGGCGAACTCCTCCGCCGCGCGCTGGGACGGGCCCTGGCTGACCAGGATCAGCCCGGCCACCCGCATCCCGAGGAAGGCGCGGACGTAGTGCACCTCGCGGTCGTCCACGTAGTCGGAGTTGCCGATCAGGACGAGTTTGCCGCGGTCGGATGCGGCCCGTTCGACCGCGTGCGCCATCTCGGCGAAGAAGGGCTGCCGGGCGTCCGGCAGCACCATGCCGATCAGATTGGTACGGCGGGAGGCCATCGCCTGGGCGACGCTGTTCGGCCGGTAGCCGAGCTGCTCGATCGCCGCGAGCACCTTTTCCTTGGTCGCGGGCGCGACCGGGCGCGGCCCGTTGTTGATGACGTAACTGACGACCGCGGTGGAGGTCCCAGCCAGTCGGGCTACATCGTCTCGCGTCACCTTGGCCACGGAGGGAGTCTACGCGGGTCGCCCCCGCAGGGCAGAGGGGATACCGACTACTGGACGGTTGCCCCTGGACAGGTCGGGGCGTAACCGGACAAGCCGGGCGGCCGTACGTGTGTACGGCCGCCCGGCCCGCTCAGACCTCCTGCGCCGCCGTCGAGCGCTGCTCCAGGCCGGGGCGCTCGCCCTTGTCCGGCTTCTCCGGGACGACGAAGCGGTAGCCGACGTTGCGGACGGTGCCGATCAGCTGCTCGTGCTCGACGCCGAGCTTGGCGCGCAGACGCCGCACGTGCACGTCGACCGTCCGGGTGCCGCCGAAGTAGTCGTAGCCCCAGACCTCCTGCAGCAGCTGCGCCCGGGTGAAGACCCGGCCGGGGTGCTGGGCGAGGTACTTCAGCAGCTCGAACTCCTTGAAGGTGAGGTCGAGCACCCGGCCCTTGAGCTTGGCGGAGTAGGTGGCCTCGTCGACCGAGAGGTCGCCGTTGCGGATCTCCATCGGGCTGTCGTCGGCCACCACCTGCAGGCGGCCCATCGCCAGGCGCAGCCGTGCCTCGACCTCGGCCGGTCCTGCGGTGTCGAGCAGCACGTCGTCGACGCCCCACTCGGCGGTGACGGCCGCGAGGCCGCCCTCGGTGACCACCAGGATCAGCGGGGAGCCGATCCCGGTCGAGCGCAGCAGCTGGCAGAGGCTGCGGATCTGCGGCAGGTCACGCCGGCCGTCGACCAGGATCACGTCGGCGCTGGGCGTCTCGACCAGGGCCGAGCCCTCTGCGGGCGCCACCCTGACGGTGTGCAGCAGCAGGCCGAGAGCGGGCAGCACCTCTGCCGAGGGCTGCAGTGCGTTGGTGAGGAGGAGGAGAGAACTCATACCCGGTAGTCCCCTTTCCGGGTCGTCGCGGTCTCAGCGGTACGGCTGCCGCCACAGCCGGCAGGCGCACGTACTGAGATGGGTGGGGGAGGCGCGTCCACAGGGTGAGATCCGGGAGACTCGCCGGCGCGCACGGCCGTACGGGGCGCGCGACAGGAGTCCCGCAACCCCTGACGCTCCGTTATGACCCTGCTCATCCGCGAACCTTCCGGTCTGCTCCCGCGCCGGGTGGCGACCCGGCGCCGGTACTGCCGCCCTGCTGACCCGCAAGCACCTCGTTGTGCCGCTTCGGCGGGGCGGTCCTCACGGCCGGCGCGGGTGGGGCGCCGGCCGCAAGGACGTCCGTACTGGCGTCCTGAAAGCACAAAAGGACCCGGGGGCGACTCTGCCCGGATCCCTTACGCCACGAGAATAGCCGACCACTCCCCGCTCCGGGAGGGCTGCGCCGCTTCGGTTCGGCCGGATCGGGCACCGGACGCGTGACTCCTGCCACGTCCGGGCGTTCTCCCAGTGCCCGGAACGTGTGCCCCGAGGGTGTGCCCCCGACCTGGAGGGTTGCCGCCGAGGTGGCCGGTCGGTCCATCATGGGAGCCGCACCGGCCGCACGGTACGTGTACACCTTTCGAGTGGGTGACCCGGCAGACAGAGCGGGGCCGCCGCACCGGGCGAGGACGACGAGGAGGGGTTGCCATGGCCGCAGCCACCAGTGCCGGTACGGAGCAGAATTCCACCGTCAGAGTGAAGGGCACCATCCGCTACTGGGCCGCCGCCAAGGCCGCGGCCGGGATCGCCGAGGAGCCGTACGAGGCCACGACGCTGGCCGAAGCACTCGCCGCGGCGCGCGCCCGCCACGCGGACCGCCCGCGCCTGCTGCAGGTGCTCGACCATTGCTCCTACCTGGTCGACGGCGCCCAGGTGGGCGCCCGGGACCACGCGGTGGTGCCGCTGACCGAGGGCGGCACGGTCGAGGTGCTGCCGCCCTTCGCGGGCGGGTGAGATGACCGCTCTGACCACGGCGCCCGCCGCCCGCCGGGCCGGCTCGCCGGTCGTCGAACCGGGGCTGCAGCCCGCGCTGCTCACCGCGGTCCTGTGCGCCCTGGTGGCCGGATCGGCCTTCGCCGGCCGGGCCGGTCTGGTGCTCATGGTGGCCGCCCTGCAGGTGCTGACGGCCGCCGGCTGGTTCCGGCTGAACGGGATGTGGCCGGCCCGGCAGGGCATCGCGCTGGCCGCGCTCGCGGGCTTCGCGGCCGACCTGGGGGTCCTCGTGGTCGGCGGGCCGGCCGGCCTGATCGGTGCGCTCGGCGGTGCGCTCGTCCTGGGGCTGGTGCTGCAGACCTTCCGGCCCTCCGATCCGTCCGAGCGCTTCTACGCGCTGACCGTGCTGGGCTCGGCCACCGTGGCGTCGGGGTTCTGCGCGGCCCTGCTGCTCGCCGCGCACGTACCGGCCGCGGTGCTGGCGGTCGCGGCGACCGTGGCGGTGGCGGTGCTGCCGCTGCCGGGCCCGGTGGCGGCGGTGGCCGCCCTGCTGCTGGGCGCCGGTGCGGGCGTGCTCGCGGGCGCGCCCCTGGCGGTGGCGGTGCCGGCCGCGGTCGGCGCACTGGTCGGGCGCCGGGTGGCCGGGTACGACTTCCCCTCGCGCTTCGTCCACCTGACGGCCGGAGTCGCTCTGCCGCTCGCTGTGGCCGCTCCGCTGGTGTGGATCGGCTCCCGGCTGTTCACGGGCTGAGCCGGGCGGTACCGGGATCCGGAACCGCTGGACGGCCCGGAACGTCGTACGTCCGTACGACAGGGATCACACAGGGGGCACAGGATGCGCGGGTGGCTGAAGCTGGCGATCGGTCTGGCGGTGCTCGCCGGGCTGCTCTTCGGCGCCGACCGGATAGCCGTCGGCGTCGCCCAGGACGAGGCCGCCGACCAGTTGGTGAGCAGCGGCCGCCTCAGTGCCCGCCCCGAGGTCTCGATCGAGGGCTTCCCGTTCCTCACCCAGGCGCTGGCGGGCCGGTTCGACGCCGTCCGCCTGTCGGGCGAGGGCGTGACGGTGAGCGACGGCAGGCAGCAGGTGGCGCTGCGCTCCTTCAACGCCCGGCTGTCCGGGGTCGAGATCAGCGACAACTACCGCAGTGCGACGGTGAAGAGCGGCAGCGGCAGCGGTCTGATCTCGTACGCGGACGCGGCCAAGCTGGTCCAGGGCGCGGAGCGGATCGACCTCTCGTACGGCGGGCCGGGCAAGGTGAAGGCCTCGGTCGCGGGCGTGGCGATAGGCCAGGGCAACGTGCACAGCAAGGGCAACACGATCACTGCCGACGGCTTTCAACTCGGCGGCCTCGGCTCGCTGTTGAACGGGCGGGCGAACGAGCTGCTGGGCCCGCGCAGCTTCACCCTGACCAACCTGCCGGCCGGTCTGAGCCTGGCGAGCGCGACCCCGCAGCCGGACGGCCTCCAGCTCAGCTTCCAGGGCAGCGACCTCAAGCTGATCGGCTGACCCGGCCGCCTCCCCCAGCCCCTCCCGTTCCGCTCCGCGAGACGCGCTGTCCAGCGCAGGCTCGTGGAGCGGTCTCGTTCCGCCCCCGGAAGGGCTCATGACGACCCTTGGCCGGGCAGCCGTAGGGCAGCAGAAGGTCAAATCTCAGTATTCGAATCAATTGGTCTCATTATTCGATACGCTGGTGACAGCGGGCGGCGGTTGTCCCTAGCATCATCGGCATGAAGCGACAGGCGGATCTCACGAAGCGGCGGGCGGTAGACCTGTGCCGCGTGGCTGCCTGCCTGTGTCGAATGCGCTGACAGGGCGGTTCTGACCGGCAGTTCCGGCCCGCCCCACCTCTGCCGATGGCCTGACCTGGCACTCTGACGCCGAAGGCCACCCCGGCGCCCCTGACCAACAGTCCCGCACGACCCGTACACCGCCCTGTCTCGGTATCCGGACAGAAGTTCGGACGGGCCGGTGTCGGGCGCCCCTCAGCAGCCCCTTCCGCCAACCGCCCCCGGATGGAGAACACCACATGAGCCGCAGCGACGTCCTGGTCGACGCCGACTGGGTCCAGGCCCGCCTGGACGACCCGAAGGTTGTCATCGTCGAGGTCGACGAGGACACCTCCGCGTACGAGAAGAACCACATCCGCAACGCCGTCCGGATCGACTGGAAGAAGGACCTCCAGGACCCGGTCCGCCGCGACTTCATCGACCAGGCCGGCTTCGAGGCGCTGCTCAGCGCCAAGGGCATCGCCAACGATGACACCGTCGTGCTCTACGGCGGCAACAACAACTGGTTCGCCTCGTACGCCTACTGGTACTTCAAGCTGTACGGCCACGGCGACGTCCGCCTGCTGGACGGCGGCCGCAAGAAGTGGGAGCTGGACTCCCGCGAGCTCGTCGCCGCCGTGCCCGAGCGCGCCGCCACCGAGTACAAGGCGCAGGCCGCCGACAGCTCGATCCGCGCCTTCCGCGACGACGTGCTGGCCGCGATCGGCAACCTGAACCTGGTCGACGTGCGCTCGCCCGACGAGTTCTCCGGCAAGCTGCTCGCCCCGGCCCACCTCCCGCAGGAGCAGTCGCAGCGTCCGGGCCACGTCCCGACCGCCCGCAACATCCCGTGGGCCAAGAACGCCAACGACGACGGCACCTTCAAGAGCGACGACGAGCTGCGCGCGCTCTACCAGGAGGAGGGCGTGGACCTGGAGAAGGACACCATCGCCTACTGCCGTATCGGCGAGCGCTCCGCGCTCACCTGGTTCGTGCTGCACCAGCTGCTCGGCCAGACCAACGTCAAGAACTACGACGGCTCCTGGACCGAGTACGGCAGCCTCGTGGGCGTGCCGATCGAGCTCGGCAACTGAGCCACCGGCTCGAACCGTAAGAAGGGAAGACAAGACATGTGCGGTGCGAAGGCCGGCGGCCCGGACCTGGCAGGAGTTGACGTGGCGAACGAGACGATCATCCAGGGTTCGGTGACCCGCGACGGAGAGCCGGTCAACGGCTACGTGCGTCTGCTGGACGAGGGCGGCGAGTTCACCGCCGAGGTGCCCACCTCGGCCACCGGGCAGTTCCGCTTCTTCGCCCGCCCGGGCAAGTGGACGCTGCGCGCGCTGGTGCCCGGCGCGACCGTCGACCGGGTGGTGGTCGCCTCCCAGGGCGCCTTCACCGAGGTCGCGATCGCGGTCTGACACGTTCCATGACTGTGGCCCTCTGCCCCGGCGGAGGGCCACAGCCATACCCTGGACGTGTGCAGGCACATCAGCGGCACGTCCGGTACTTCGTCATGATGGGCGTCTGTCTCGGGACGTTCGTCCTGGCGTGGGGCGTCGTGCGCTTCTGGTCGGTGCCCGCCGCGATCGGGCTGTGCCTCTTCGCCATGGTCATCCCCCCGGCCGCGGCGATCTTCGCCAACAAGCGGGACCCGGACGACGACTGGTGGAACGACCCGCGCTGGGACGACCCGGAGTGGGACGACCCCGGCCACGACCGGGACCGGCCCGACCGACAGCCGCGTCAGTAGACGAGCGCCTGCACCCCGTCGGCCATGATCTCGCTGACGAAGACCTGCGCGCCGGCGATCCTGACCCCCTCGACGGTGTCCTGCTGCTCGATCCCGCGCCGGGCCGCGCACTGGGTGCACAGGGTGACCCGACCGGCCGCCAGGATCGACTCCAGCAGGTCCGGCAGCGGCGCGGCGTGCGGCAGCTCGAACTCGGCCGCCCGGCCGGGCAGCGCGAACCACGACGACTCGCCGGTCAGCCAGAGCGACACCTCGACCCCGCTGGCGACCGCGACCGCCGCCACGGTGAACGCCTGCGAGCAGCGCTCGGGCGCGTCCGCTCCGGCAGTGACCTTGATGACCAGCTTCTTCGACATGCTCGACACCTTATGCCGCTACGTGGCGGGGCTCACCAAGACCGGCCCAGGGCCGACGGATAGACTCAGCGGCGTCTTACGCCCGCTATCGCCGTCAATGGGAGCACCCCCGTGTCCGGTCTCGAAATCTTCTTCGACAGCCTGCTGGCTCTCATGGCCGTGCTGATCACCTGGTTCGCCGTCTTCTCGGTGATGAAGCTCTACCAGGGCCAGCGCTGACCTGACCTGCCGTACGGTTGAAACAGACCCACACCGACGACAGCGACCAGGAACATGATCGAGATCCCCTCTGACCTCCACAAGGACGTCGTCCCGCTGGCCTTCCTCCTGGGTACCTGGGAGGGCGCGGGCGTTTACGACTTCCCCGGCACCGAGAAGTGCAACTTCGGCCAGGAGGTGATCTTCCGGCACGACGGCCGTCCGTTCCTGGAGTTCCGCTCCCGCACCTGGGTGCTGAACAACGAGGGCGAGAAGGTCCGTCCGCTGGAGAACGAGTTCGGCTTCTGGCGGATCACCACCAACCAGCAGGGCACCAGCGGCGAGCGGGAGATCGAGATCTCCTCCGTCCGCGACGACGGCACGGTCGAGGTCTGGTACGGCAAGCTGCACGACGGCAAGCCGCAGATCGACGTGGCCACCGACGCCGTCGCCCGGATCGACGGCTCGGCGCCGTACACCGGCGGCAAGCGGCTGTACGGCATGGTCAACGAGGAGCTGCTCTGGGTCGGCGAGAAGGCCGCACCCGAGGTGCCGCTGCGGCCGTACATGTCGGCACAGCTCAAGAAGGTGCTCAACCAGGCGAAGCTGATCCAGGACATCGCGGACCTGCCGGACGACGGCATCGCGTTCTTCCGCTGATCACAGCTTGCAATGTAGGGACCGGCCGTAAGACCGGTCCCTACACTTGTCTCACGACCTCTATCCGGGCAGGGACACCACCGTGGCGAACACCGACACCCCCACCGACTGGAAGGCCGACCTGCGCGAGCGCGGCTACCGCCTGACGCCGCAGCGGCAGCTGGTGCTGGAGGCCGTCGACGTACTCGACCACGCGACCCCGGACGAGATCCTGGCCCAGGTCCGGCGGACCGCCAGCGGCGTCAACATCTCCACCGTGTACCGCACGCTGGAGCTGCTGGAGGAGCTCGGGCTGGTCTCGCACGCCCACCTCGGCCACGGCGCCCCGACGTACCACCTGGCGGGCCGGCACACCCATCTGCACCTGGTCTGCCGGGACTGCGAGCGGGTCACCGAGACCGACACGGCGATCGCCACCCCGCTGATCGACAGCCTGCGCGCCGAGCACGGATTCGACACCGACCTCAAGCATTTCGCCATCTTCGGCCGCTGCGCCGACTGCACCGCGAAGCTCGCACAGTCGCAGTCGTAAGCTGACCGGTATGAAGAGCCCGCTGCTTGGTCTGCCCGGTGCCGTCCCCGCCGAGGGAGCCGACGAGGGCGTGGCCGCCCACTACGGCAACATCTTCCGCGAGCAGCGCGAGCTGGCCGCCGGGCGCGGCTTCGTCGACCTGTCGCACCGGGGCGTGGTCACGGTGACCGGCACGGACCGGCTGACCTGGCTGCACCTGCTGCTCACCCAGCACGTCAGCGCCCTGCCGCCGCAGCAGGCCACCGAGGCGCTGATCCTCTCCCCGCACGGGCACGTCGAGCACGCGCTCTACCTGGTCGACGACGGCACCACCACCTGGGCGCACGTCGAGCCGGGCACCCAGCAGTCGCTGATCGCGTACCTGGAGAGCATGAAGTTCTTCTACCGGGTGGAGATCGCCGACGCGACCGCGGACTACGCGGTGGTCCACCTCCCCGCCGGGTCCACCGCCTCCGCCGAGGGCGCCGCCGCCCTGCGTGAACTCCCGTACGGGCGCGACCTGTTCCTGCCGCGCGGCGAGCTCGAGAAGCTCGCGGCGCAGTACGGCCCGGCCGCCGGGATCTGGGCGTACGAGGCGCTGCGGATCGAGGCGCACCGGCCGCGGCTGGGCTTCGAGACGGACCACCGCACCATTCCGCACGAGGTCGACTGGCTGTCCACCGCCGTGCACCTCCAGAAGGGCTGCTACCGGGGCCAGGAGACCGTCGCCCGGGTGCACAACCTGGGGAAGCCGCCGCGCCGGCTGGTCTTCCTGCACCTGGACGGCACCGAGGAGTCGCTGCCCCCGCACGGCACCGAGATCCACCTCGCCTCGGACCCGGCCGGCCGGGCGCTGGGCTTCGTGACCTCCTCGGCGCGCCACTTCGAGCTGGGCCCGATCGCGCTGGCGATCGTCAAGCGCAACGTCGCGGTGGATGCCCTGCTGCTGGCCGGCACGGTGCCGGCCTCGCAGGAAGTGGTCGTCCCCCAGTAGCGGTCAGATTTCGACGAGCACGGTGAACGGCCCGTCGTTCACCAGCGACACCTTCATGTCCGCGCCGAACCGGCCGGTCTCCACCTTCGCGCCCAGCGCCCGCAGTTCGGCCACCACCGCGTCCACCAGCGGCTCGGCGACGGGGCCGGGCGCGGCGGCGTTCCAGGTGGGCCGACGGCCCTTGCGGGCGTCGCCGTACAGGGTGAACTGACTGATCACCAGCAGCGGCGCCCCGATGTCGGAGCACGACCGCTCGATGTCGTCACCACCGTCGAAGAGCCGCAGGGTCCAGACTTTCCTGGCCAGTTGGGCGGCCTTGGCGGGGGTGTCCTCATGGGTCACGCCGACCAGGACGCACAGGCCCGGACCCTCGATCGATCCGACGACCTCGCCGTCCACCGTCACGGCGGCCTCGGCCACCCGCTGCACCACTGCTCGCATGCCGCCATTGTGCCGGAGGCGCGCAGGGGGTCGGCGCGCGCCGGGGTGTCTGCGCGTGCGCCCCCGGCGACCGGGTACTGCCTGCGGATTGCCCACGTCGTATCAGCCACCCCGCTTCGCCACGCGGCCGTTCGGGTGCACGGGCGGTGCGCGGGCCGGGCCGGGGTGGCACGCTGTGGGCGGTACGAAGGCGCGGGCCCGACGCGTTCGAGACGATCGAACGACTGTGCTGACCGAGGTCGCTCAGGCGGGTGGTACCGGCGCTCCGGGGGAACCTCGCGGGGGCGCAACGGCGTGCAGCACGACGGGACCAGGAACGGTGCGCGGGCGCCGGCGGGCGGGATCGGACAGCGTGACCAGGACAGCGGCAGGTGGTTGGTTGATGGACGCGAGCAGCACGGCCCACGATCACTCGTACGGATTCGCCGAACTCGGCCTGGAGCAGCTGAGGCTGCTCCGCCGGGACGCGCAGGAGCAGGAGGCCGATCTCTCGTACCTCCGCCGGCTGCTGCACGGCCGGATGGACATCCTGCGGGCGGAGCTGGACCGGCGCCGGGTGCAGCTCGCTCCGCTGGAGGGTTCCGAGGGGTCCGGTGCGCTGCTCGACCGGCTGCCCGCCATCCTCGCCGACACGCCGTCCCTGGTCCGCCGCCCGGCCAGGCACCTGACGGTGGGCCCGCCGCGCGGCGAGCAATACCAGCGCGAGGCGGACGCGCTGATGGGCGACGTCCGGCTCGCCGACCTCGCCGCGCACCCCACCGCCGCCCTGTTGGCCGCCGTCGAGCGGCTCGCCGTCCACGAGCGCGAGGTCTCGGGCCGGCGGCAGATCCTGCAGCGGACGGCGGACGACTGCAGTGCCGAGATCACGCGCAGGTACCGTGAAGGGGAAGCGCGGGTCGACGACCTGCTCGCGGGCGGCTAGCTGCGGGGAGGGCGGCCACCCGGCCCACCCTCACCCTGGAGTAGTCCCGATGTCGCAGTCCGCTGCCCTGCCCGTTCTCGCCGAGGTCATACGCTCCGGCTTCACCGAGGGCCGTCATCGCGGCTCGCTGGTGCTGCTGGCGGCCGACGGCTCGGTGGACCTCGCGCTCGGTCTGCCGGACGCGCCGGTCTTCCCGCGGTCCTGCGCCAAGCCCTTCCAGGCCGTGGCCACCCTGCGGGCCGGGCTGGCGATCGAGGGCGAGCTGCTCGCGCTGGCGGCTTCCAGTCACTCCGCAGAACCGTTCCACCGCGACGCCGTACGGAAGATCCTGGACGGCGCCGGCCTGACCGAGGAGGCCCTGCAGACCCCGGCCGACCTGCCGCTCGACCAGGTCGAGGCCGAGGCGCTGCTGAGCAACGGCGGGCGGCGCAGCCCCATCATGATGGACTGCTCCGGCAAGCACGCCGGCTGGCTGGCCGCCTGCGCCGCCAACGGCTGGGACACCGCGAGCTACCTGGACCCGGCGCACCCGATCCAGCAGCTGGCCAGGGAGGCCCTGGAGGAGGGCACCGGCGAGCGTGTGACCGAGGTCGGCACGGACGGCTGCGGCGCCCCGTTGCTGGCCGTCACGCTGACCGGTCTGGCCCGCGCCTACCGCTCGCTGCTGCTCGCCGAGCCCGGCACCCCGCAGCGCCGGGTCGCCGACGCGATGCGGGCCCACCCCGAGTACGTCGCCGGCACCCGCCGCGCCGACACCTGGCTGATGCGGGCGGTGCCGGGCTCGCTCTCCAAGATGGGCGCCGAGGCCGTCCAGGTGGTCGCGCTGCCGGACGGGCGCGCGCTCGCCTTCAAGATCGAGGACGGCGCCGAGCGGGCCCGTGGCCCGGTGCTGGCGGCGGCCCTGCGGCGGCTGGGCATCGACGACGAGGTGCTCACCCGGATCGGCGTCGAGCCGCTGCACGGCGGCGGCGCGGTGGTGGGCGCCGTACGGGCTGCGTTCTGAGCCGTACGGGCGGCGTTCCTGGGGGCGGCCTTCCGACGGCCCGTCCCGGGTGCGGGTCGTGACCGGGTGGGGCACGGTGGACCGGGGGGCCGTGCCGCCACTCAGGGAGACAGTCATGACCGACCACATCTACCGCGTCACCGAGATCGTCGGCTCCTCGCGCGAGGGAGTCGACGCCGCGATCCGCAACGGTGTCAACCGGGCCGCCCAGACCCTGCGCAACCTGGACTGGTTCGAGGTGGTCCAGATTCGCGGCCACCTGGAGGACGGGCAGATCGAGCACTTTCAGGTCGGGCTGAAGGTCGGCTTCCGGCTGGAGGACGAGGACTGACCGGGCAGCAAGAGGCCGGGGCGAGCAGAACTGCTCGCCCCGGCCTCTTGGCAACCTCGAAGGCAACTCGAAGGCCCGAGACCCCGCACGGGGGAGTCGGCGTCCGGCTCAGTGGCCGGACTCCTCCAGCCGCTTGATCGAGGCGACGATCTCGGCCTCGGCCTCGACACGGCCGACCCAGTTGGCACCCTCGACCGACTTGCCGGGCTCCAGGTCCTTGTAGACCTCGAAGAAGTGCTGGATCTCCAGGCGGTCGAACTCCGACACGTGGTGGATGTCGCGCAGGTGCTCCCAGCGCGGGTCCGTCGCCGGGACGCAGAGCAGCTTGTCGTCGCCGCCGGCCTCGTCGGTCATGTGGAACATGCCGATGGCGCGGCACTTGATCAGGCAGCCGGGGAAGGTCGGCTCGTCCAGGATGACCAGCGCGTCCAGCGGGTCGCCGTCCTCGCCGAGCGTGCCCTCGACGTAGCCGTAGTCGGCCGGGTAGCGGGTCGAAGTGAAGAGCATCCGGTCGAGACGAAGGCGACCGGTCTCATGGTCGACCTCGTACTTGTTCCGCGAGCCCTTCGGGATCTCGATCAGGACGTCGAACTCCAACGGTTCCTCCAAGGTAGGGACTGACAGAATCCAAGTGTCTCCTACGGCAGGGTGTGCTCAGGAGCAGGGTGTGCTCAGGAAAGGGGCCGGTCGGTGCAGGGAAGTACAGGGGTGGGACGCGGACGCAGAGCCGCGGTCGCCGGAGCGCTCGGAGTGGCGCTCACGGCAGGCGTGCTGACTGTGGGCGTCGATCAGGCACTGGCCCAGCCTTCGCCGGGCCCTGGCCACAGCCAGTCGGCGGGTAACGACAAGGCCAACGGCAACAAGAGCAACGGCAAGAGCAACGGCAACGGCAACGGCAACGGCAACGGGAAGTCCCAGACGCCGACGCCCAAGAACCCGCCGACGGGCGGCCGCAAGGCGCTGGCGGCCGGTGGCCCGGTCCTCGCGGCCAGCTCGGGCGGCACGGACGGGCTGCCGACCACGAACGGCCTGCAGCGCGAGCTCGGCGCGACCCTGCAGGACAAGTCCCTCGGCACCCTGAACTTCGCCGTCGCGGACGGCACCACCGGCGAACTCCTGTACGGCTCCGGCGAGAACACACCCGCCACACCGGCCTCCACCACCAAGCTGCTGACCTCGCTGGCGGCGCTCGCCCTGATCCCGGCCGACACCAGGATCACCACCAAGGTGGTCAAGGGCTCCGCCCCGGGCGAGATCACCCTGGTCGGCGGAGGCGACCCGACCGTGACCGGCCTGCCGGTGGACCAGGTCCTGGTCGGGGGCATGCCGGTCGACGCCGAGACCGCCCCGGCCTCGCTGGCCGACCTGGCCAGGCAGACCGCGGCGGCACTCAAGGCGGCCGGCACGACCTCGGTGAAGGTGAGCTTCGACACCTCGCTCTACACGGGCCCGCTCCTGCACAAGGAGCACGACGCGATGAACATCGCCGCGGTGACCCCGCTGATGGTGGACGAGGGCCGGATCGACCCGAAGTCCCCGGACGAGGCGCCGGCCCGGGTCTTCGATCCGGCGGGCTCGGCCGCCGAGGCCTTCGCGGGGCTGCTCAGGGCCCAGGGGATCACCGTCCTGGGCAAGGCCACCTCGGGCACCGCGGCCTCCGGCGCGCAGGTGCTCGGCAAGGTCGACTCGCCGACCGTGCCCCGGCTGGTCGAACGGTTGCTCACCACTTCGGACAACACCCTGGCCGAGGCGGTGGCCCGCCAGGTGGCCATCGCCGCCCACCAGCCGGCGAGCTTCGACGGCGCCGTGGAGGCGATGAAGCAGACCCTGGAGAAGCTGGGCGTCCCGATGGCCGGGGTGGTCCTGCACGACGGCAGCGGACTGCACAAGGGCAACCTGATCTCGCCGATCGTCCTGGCGAAGGTGCTCGCCCTCGCCGCGTCACCCCAGCACCCGGAGCTGCGCCCGCTGCTGACCGGTCTGCCGATCGCCGGGTTCACCGGCACCCTGGTCAACCGCTTCGGCGCCAACTCGGGGGCCCAGAACGCCGCCGGGATCGTCCGGGCCAAGACCGGCACGCTCGCGGGCATCAACACCCTGGCGGGCACCGTGGTGGACGCGGACGGGCGGGTGCTGGTCTTCGCGCTGATGACCAAGACCACCGCCGGGCCCGACGCGGCCCGTGCCGCCGTCGACCGGATCGTGGCCCACATCGCGGGCTGCGGCTGCCGGTAGGGCAATGCCACGAGCCGGAGGGCGCGCCGACGCCGAAAGCGACGAGTGACGTGGGCCCCTCCTGCCCGATGCCGGGCAAGGAGGGAGACCGACGTAGGAGGGAGCGCCGGAGCGTGGGGGCACCTCCCAGCCGCCAGGCTGGGGGAGAGTGTCGGCGTCGGGTCAGGAGCGCCCGGAGGCGAGTTGAGTCGAGGCCGATGGGAGGCGTCTGCCCGGGCGTCTCCCCCCGGCGCGCCCGAGCACGTACGGTGAGGTCATGACGAGCGCGAGCGGCGGTGCTGACATGGTCGACTGGAATCTCGCGGTCGCGACGGCGACCCGGTTGGCCAGGCCCGGCCCGGAGGTGACGCGGGGACAGGCCCGTGAGGTGGTCTCCGAGCTGCGCCGGCACGCCCTGGAGGCCGAGGAGCACGTCCGCGAGTTCACCGGTCTGCGCTCGACCAGCCTCGCCTCGGCCGCCGCCACCCCCGTCCTGATCGTGGACCGCCCCGGCTGGGTGCGGGCCAATGTGGCCGGGTTCCGCACCATCGTCCAGCCGCTGGTCGACAAGCTGCAGGCACGCCGGTCGGACGGCCCGGGAGCGGCCGTGTTCGCCTCGCTCGGCGAGAAGGCCACCGGCGTGGAGGTGGGCGCCGTGCTGGCCTTCCTCTCCACCAAGGTGCTCGGCCAGTACGAGACCTTCGCCCCCGCCGAGCCGCCGCTCGGCTCGCTGCCCGAGGCCCCCGACAGCCCGGCCGGCCTCTTCGACAAGCCCCGCCGGGGCCCC
Source organism: Kitasatospora atroaurantiaca (assembly GCF_007828955.1). NCBI lineage: Bacteria > Bacillati > Actinomycetota > Actinomycetes > Kitasatosporales > Streptomycetaceae > Kitasatospora > Kitasatospora atroaurantiaca. The sequence goes on from NZ_VIVR01000001.1 coordinate 4,328,984, forward strand.
GAGCCGCCCGGCCCCGGCCGGCTGCTGCTGGTCGCGCCCAACATCGTCCAGGTCGAGCGGGAGCTGGACGTCCAGCCGCACGACTTCCGGCTCTGGGTCTGCCTGCACGAGGAGACCCACCGCACCCAGTTCACGGCCGTGCCGTGGCTGCGCGACCACATCCAGGCCGAGGTGCAGTCCTTCCTCGCGCAGACCGACGTCGATCCCGGCGCCCTGCTGGAGCGCGCCCGGGAGGCGATCGGCGGCGGCATCCCCGGCCTCGGCGGCCGGGGTGACGGTTCCGGACCGACGACGCTGCTGGAGGCCGTCCAGTCGCCCGTGCAGCGCGAGATCCTGGGCCGGCTCACGGCGGTGATGTCGCTGCTCGAGGGGCACGCGGACGTGGTGATGGACGGCGTCGGCCCGGCGGTGGTGCCGAGCGTCGCGGAGATCAGGGAGAAGTTCCAGCAGCGCCGCGACCGGGGCGCGGGGCGGCTCGACCTGCTGCTGCGCCGGCTGCTCGGGATGGACGCCAAGCTGCGGCAGTACCAGGACGGCGCGGTCTTCGTCCGGGGCGTGGTGGACCGGGTCGGCATGGCCGGCTTCAACCGGGTCTGGACGTCGCCGAACACCCTCCCCACCAAGGAGGAGATCCACGACCCCGCCGCCTGGGTCGCCCGCGTGGTGAGCTGACCGGGCTGCATCGTCGCCCGCTCGCCTCCGAGGCGGCTCGGGGCTGCATCGTCGCCCGCTCGCCTCCGAGGCGGCTCGGGGCTGCATCGTCGCCCGCTCGCCTCCAGAGCGGCTCGGGGCGGGTTCCGGCGCCGCCGGCTGAGCGCGTGTTCCCGTCCGCAGGAGTGGGTCAGGCGTGCAGATGGGGGTGCATGAACGTTTCTTCATTCACCCGTACGTGGGACCGTGGTCGTACCGGTGGCGCGGGTGGCATAGCCGAAGCCCGGATTCTGCGACCATCTGTGAGCACCTGGTGACAGAAAGCTGACAGGGCGTCACACCCGGCCGGCCCTCACCGTCCCGCACCGTCCCTCCGTCAAGGAGTGCTTCCCCGTGGGCCCACACCCCGCTGTCGCGGCGATACGTCTCGCCGTACGCCGCACGCTCACCGACCTCGTGGCCGAGGCCGGCACCACCCTCAGCGCCCCCACCCGCGCGCCCCGCACCCGCCCGGCCGCCCTCACCCAGGCCGTCGCCGTCACCCAGGCCGCCGCCGGGCAGAGCACCGGGCAGGCCGCCTGGCAGACCGGTACCGCCCTGGCCGAGGCCACCACGCTCATCGGCAACGCCCGCCGCCACCCCTCGGGCCTGCCCCGGACGCCCGCCGCGCCCGGCTCGCCGCTCGTCCTGGTCGCCGTCAGCGGCGGCGCGGACTCCATGGCGCTGGCCATCGCGACCGCTTTCGAGGCGCCCAAGCTCGGCCTGCGGGTCGGTGCCGTAACGATCGACCACGGCCTGCAGGAGGGCTCCGCCGCCCGCGCCCAGCAGGTGGCCGACCGGCTGCGCCAGCTCGGCCTGGACCCGGTCGAGGCCATCTCCGTCCGGGTCGGACACCAGGGCGGCCCGGAGAACGCCGCCCGGGACGCCCGCTACGCCGCCCTGGACGAGGCCGCCGAGCGCCACCGGGCCCTGGCCGTCCTGCTCGGCCACACCCGCGACGACCAGGCGGAGACCGTCCTGCTCGGCCTGGCCCGCGGCTCCGGCGCCCGCTCACTGGCCGGTATGCCCGCCCAGAAGGGCCGCTACCGCCGCCCGCTGCTGGAGCTCGACCGGGCCGCCACCCGGCAGGCCTGCACCGCGCAGTCCATCCCGGTCTGGGACGACCCGCACAACAGCGACCCGGCGTACACCCGCTCCAGGGTCCGCCACGAGGTCCTCCCGGTCCTGGAGAAGCACCTGGGTGCCGGCGTGGTCGAGGCCCTCGCCCGCACCGCCCGGCTCTTCCGCGACGACGCCGACGCCCTCGACCAGTGGGCCGCCCTCGCCGAACGCGACCTCCGTACGGCCGAAGGCGCCCTGGACGTCGCCAAGCTCTCCGAACTGCCCCCCGCCGTACGCCGCCGGGTGCTGCGCAGGGCGGCGCTGCGGGCGGGCAGCCCGGCCGGCGATCTCTTCGCCCGGCACCTGGAGACGGTGGACCTGCTGGTCACCGGCTGGCGCGGTCAGGGGCCGCTGCACCTACCCGGGGGAGTCGAAGCCACCCGAAGGTGTGGCACGCTGGTCTTTCGGCGACAGAGCGACTAGCGGGTAAAAGCGCGTCGCGGGGCCGCCGCCGACACAGGACCCCGAACGTTTGAGGACGTATCCCCGGTGGACGACAAGGACATGGGCGCCGATCTGGCGAAGGTGCTCATCAGCAAGGACGAGATCGACGCCAAGCTCCTGGAGCTGGCCGAGCGGATCGACCAGGACTACGCCGGACGGGATCTGCTGATCGTCGGCGTGCTCAAGGGCGCCGTGATGGTCATGGCCGACCTCGCCCGTGCCCTGCACTCCCAGGTGACGATGGACTGGATGGCGGTCTCCTCGTACGGGATGGGCACCAAGTCCTCCGGCGTGGTCCGGATCCTCAAGGACCTGGACACCGACATCGCGGGCAAGGACGTCCTGATCGTCGAGGACATCATCGACTCGGGCCTCACCCTCTCCTGGCTGCTCGGCAACCTGGGCTCGCGCGGCCCGGCCTCCCTGGAGGTCTGCACCCTGCTGCGCAAGCCGGACGCGGCCAAGGTCGAGATCGACGTCAAGTACGTCGGCTTCGACATCCCCAACGAGTTCGTGGTCGGCTACGGCCTGGACTACGCGGAGAAGCTCCGCAATCTGCCGTTCATCGGCACTCTTGCCCCGCACGTCTACGGGGGCTGAGGACCGTCCGGGCGACAGGCGGGAACAGTGCGCTGTTCCCGCCCGTTGTGCGGGGGTAGGAAACACGTCGTGCCGTCGCGCTCCCGCCGTCAGGGGGAGCGACTGCGGTACGGTCCCATTAACCGCTCTTCTCATGAGCACATACCGGATGCGCCGACGGCCTCATGCCGTGCAGCGCCGTTGAGTGGCAGGAGGGACGGGGCGGCAACGCCCCGCATGGATGGACGTCAAGCGATACTTCCGTGCGCCGATCATGTGGATCGTGCTGGCCGTCCTCGCCGTCGTTGTGCTGATGCAGGTCGTTTCGGACTCGAACGGCTACAAGACGGTGGACAGTGGACAGGTCGTCAAGGCGATCTCCCAGAACGAGGTCCAGTCGGCGCAGATCACCACCGGTGATTCGAGCCTCATCAAGATCCAGCTGAAGGACGGCCAGAAGCTCCCGGCCAACAGCTCAGGAAAGGTGCCGTCCGGTACCAAGTTCCAGGCTTCCTACACCGGCGACCAGCAGGCCACCAACATCGCCAACACCCTGCAGGACCAGTACAACAAGGGCACGCTCCCCGACGGCTACACCGTGAGCCCCGAGAAGCAGTCCACGTTCGTCAGCCTGCTGCTCTCGATGCTGCCGATCGTCATCATCGTCCTGGTCTTCCTGTTCCTGATGAACCAGATGCAGGGCGGCGGCTCCCGGGTCATGCAGTTCGGCAAGTCCAAGGCCAAGCTGCTCACCAAGGACACCCCCAAGACCACGTTCTCGGATGTCGCGGGTGCGGACGAGGCGGTCGAGGAGCTCCACGAGATCAAGGAGTTCCTGCAGGAGCCGGCCAAGTTCCAGGCCGTCGGCGCCAAGATCCCGAAGGGTGTGCTGCTCTACGGCCCGCCCGGGACCGGCAAGACCCTGCTGGCTCGCGCAGTCGCGGGCGAGGCGGGCGTGCCGTTCTACTCGATCTCGGGTTCCGACTTCGTCGAGATGTTTGTCGGTGTCGGCGCCTCGCGTGTCCGTGACCTCTTCGAGCAGGCCAAGGCGAACGCCCCGGCGATCGTCTTCGTCGACGAGATCGACGCCGTCGGCCGGCACCGTGGTGCGGGCCTCGGCGGTGGCCACGACGAGCGCGAGCAGACCCTCAACCAGCTGCTGGTCGAGATGGACGGCTTCGACGTCAAGGGCGGCGTGATCCTGATCGCCGCGACCAACCGCCCGGACATCCTGGACCCTGCGCTGCTGCGTCCCGGCCGTTTCGACCGGCAGATCGCCGTCGAGCGCCCGGACCTGCAGGGCCGTCTGGAGATCCTCAAGGTCCACCAGAAGGGCAAGCCGGTCGCCCCGGACGTCGACCTCTCGGCCGTCGCCAAGCGCACCCCCGGCTTCACCGGTGCTGACCTGGCCAACGTCCTGAACGAGGCCGCGCTGCTGACCGCCCGCTCCAACAAGAAGCTGGTGGACAACAACATCCTCGACGAGGCGATCGACCGCGTCGTGGCCGGCCCGCAGAAGCGCACCCGGATCATGTCCGAGAAGGAGAAGAAGATCACCGCGTACCACGAGGGCGGTCACGCCCTGGTCGCGGCGGCTTCCCCGAACGCGGACCCGGTGCACAAGATCACCATCCTGTCCCGCGGCCGGGCGCTCGGCTACACCATGGTGCTGCCGGACGAGGACAAGTACTCGACCACCCGTAACGAGATGCTCGACCAGCTGGCGTACATGCTGGGCGGGCGCGCGGCGGAGGAGCTGGTCTTCCACGACCCGACCACCGGTGCCTCGAACGACATCGAGAAGGCCACCGCGACGGCCCGTGCGATGGTCACGCAGTACGGCATGACCGAGCGGCTCGGCGCGATCAAGTTCGGTTCGGACGCCTCCGAGCCGTTCCTGGGCCGTGAGATGGGTCACCAGCGCGACTACTCGGAAGAGGTCGCCGGGCTGGTGGACGAAGAGGTCAAGAAGCTCATCGAGAACGCGCACAACGAGGCCTGGGAGATCCTGGTCGAGAACCGCGACGTGCTCGACAACCTGGTCCTCGAGCTCCTCGAGAAGGAGACGCTCAACAAGGAGCAGATCGCCGAGATCTTCCGCCCCGTCGTGAAGCGTCCGGCCCGGCCGGCCTGGACGGGCTCGTCCCGTCGTACGCCGTCCACCCGCCCGCCGGTGCAGTCGCCCAAGGAGCTGGCGCTCACCAACGGTGTCGCCGCCTCCGCGGAGACCGCCCCGGTGGACATCCTGAAGCTGCCCCCGGTGACGGGTGACAGCAGCCCGGCCGAGAGCTGACCGGCAGGCACCGTACGGAATGCATGCCGCGTCTCCAGGGTTTGTACCCTGGAGGCGCGGCATTCGTGCTGTTCAGCCTGTTGACCCCGAAACCCCAAGCGAGGCACGCATGATCGACCCGGTGACTCTCGAGCAGGACGCCACCATCGGGACGTTCGACCAGAAGCGTGCCGAGAACGCTGTCCGCGAGCTGTTGATCGCCGTCGGCGAGGACCCGGATCGCGAGGGTCTGCTGGAGACGCCGGCCCGCGTCGCCCGCGCGTACAAGGAGATATTCGCCGGCCTCTGGCAGGAGCCGGAGGACGTGCTGACCACCACCTTCGACCTCGGCCACGACGAGATGGTGCTGGTCAAGGACATCGAGGTGTTCTCCACCTGCGAGCACCACCTGGTGCCGTTCCAGGGTGTCGCCCACGTCGGGTACATCCCGTCCGTGCAGGGCAAGATCACCGGGCTCTCCAAGCTGGCTCGCCTGGTCGACGTCTACGCCCGCCGCCCGCAGGTCCAGGAGCGGCTGACCAGCCAGGTCGCCGACTCGCTGATGCGGATCCTGGAGCCGCGCGGCGCCATCGTGGTGATCGAGTGCGAGCACATGTGCATGTCGATGCGCGGCATCCGCAAGCCCGGCGCCAAGACGATCACCTCGGCCGTCCGCGGCCAGCTGCGCGACCCCGCCACCCGCGCGGAGGCGATGAGCCTCATCATCGGGCGCTAGACCGCTCAGGATCGGGCATCCCAGGGGCGCGAGGAACTGCGCGAAGCGGGAGGCTGCAGGCCGTTGCCTTCCGATCTCGCGCAGTTCTCCCCCAGCCTTCGGCCGGGAGGTGCCCCCACGCGCCCCTGTGGTTGGCCCGCTGCCGTGGCCGCCGCTCAGATGTCGTGCTCGGCGTGCGGCGGCGCGGGCGTGCCCAGGGCGTTGCGGCGCTCGGGCATCCGCAGCTTCACCATCCGCCGCCAGCCGAAGGCCGCGTCGTACACGTAGAGCGCGTACAGGCCCGCCGCGAGCAGCAGGCGCTGCCGGCGCGGCCACCCCAGGATCCGCCCCATCGAGGCCATCACCGCGAGGCCGACGTCCCGGTGGGTGCGGATCTCGCCCTTCGCGGTGTGCTCCAGGGTGTGCCTGATGTACGGGCCGTGTCCCTGGGCGACCAGCCGCAGCAGCTCCTCGTGGCAGTACGCGAGGTGGTTGTCCTCGTCCGCGGAGATCATCCGCATCGCCCTGCCGATCTCCGGGTTGTCGCTGTACGCCTTCACCAGCTGGCGCATCTGCTCCGAGGCGCGCTGCTCGGTGACCCGGCTGTGCGCCAGGTAGGTGATGATCTCCCGGTCGGCGAGCGGTACGTCGGACTTCAGCCGGTCGTGGGCCAGGCCGATGCCCTGCTGCTCCAGCAGCATGCAGTAGTCGGCGTCCGGGGGGACGTCCACCTTCTCCAGGCCGCGCTTGTGGAGCAGCTGGGTGAAGATCCGGCCGTGCTTGCGCTCGTCGGCGCCGTGCCGGGCCACCTTGGGTGCGAGCACCGGGTCCTGGGTCAGGGCGGTGATGCGCTCGTTCTCCCAGCCGCCCTGGTCCTCGCCGCCGGCCGCGATGCTGCAGAACAGCTGGTACGCCTCGTCGTTCCGGTAGATCTCGTCGAACAGCGAACGGGTGGTGAGCATGTGGCCTCCTGAGCGAGTTCCACAGACGGTCGGTTTCGCGGTCGGTCTGTTCATTGGTCGGTCGGCAGATCGGTCCGGAGACGTTCCCTCTCCCGGCCGGTCCGCGCGCTGCGGTGGCCGGGAACCACCCGGCCGGGCGAGGGGAATCCCCCGGGTGGCTAGGGGCGGGGTTCGCGGTCCTGCGGTGGTTTGAGGTGATCGCTCATCCACTCCAGCGCGGCGGGCAGCTCCCGCCGCCAGGTCTCGAAGCTGTGGCCGCCGTCATCCAGGAAGAGTGAGTCCGCCCGGAACTCCGGGTGGGCGTCGCCGACCTCCTTCGCGATGGCCAGAAACTGTTGGGTGGCCTGGTAATTCTCCTCGGTTCGTGTGCTCACCACGAGCAGCGACACCTTGGGCGCGGGCAGGTTCCGCAGCCGCCAGTCGAGATCGCTCTGCTGCGCGGCGTGCTCGTCGCCGCCGAAGAGGTCGCCGTCCGTCCAGTGGTCGTTGGGCACCTGGTAGTCGGCGTGCATGCCGGCTCCGCTGGCGTACGAACCGGGGTTGCGCATGGCCAGCCGCAGCGCGCAGCTGCCGCCGGTGGAGTATCCGAGCACACCCCAGGAGCTCGCCGACCGGCTGACCCGGTAGCCGGACCGCAGCGCGTTGGGCAAATCCTTGGCAAACCACGTCTCGGTACGCGGCCCGCCCGCGACGTCCACGCACTCGGTGTCGCGCGGCGGCGCGACGCTCGGCCGGGCCATCACGATCACGGTCGGCGCCATCCGGCCGGTCCGCTGCAGGTCCCACGCGGTCTGCGGCACCTTCAGTCCCTCGACCAGGTGCAGCGAGGGGCCCGGATAGCCGGCCAGGGTGACCAGTACCGGGAAGCGCTCCCGGGCGTACCGGGGGACGAAGTACTCCGGCGGCAGGTAGATGAACACCTGGTCGGAGAGGCCGGACTCCGGGCCGGTGACCCGGATCGAGTCGACCCGCCCGACCTCCTCCGGCTTGCCCTGGGGCAGGTCCTTCACCGTCTCCAGGCCGCCCTCGGTGCTCGGCTGGACCAGTGTCCCCGACTTGGGCGCGGCGCCCTTGGGGTGCTCCGCGCTCGCCAGCGTGAGTGGTGCACCGCCCGGGTTGAGCAGGTCGTTCCAGGACGTGAAGAAGCCGTAGGTGTTGTTCACGGACAGGAGCAGCACGGCGAGCACCGAGACTTGAACGACCGTCAGGAGGGCGACCCGGCCGAGCATCGGCAGGGGCCGCTGCCGGGCCAGCCGGGGCCAGAGCCAGAGCGTGGCGACCAGGGCGACGACAGCCAGTGCGATCAGTGAGTTCACCAACGCACCGCTGGTCAGTTCCATGCCGTAGCCCTCCCTCGGGCAGCTGTGGGGCCAGGGTTCATCGTGCGTTGGAGTGCCTGGTGCGGCCAGTGGGGCTAGGCCGGCCGGGCGGCTGTCACGGCTTGGGATCAGACCCGGGCACGCACGCTGCGCAGGGCGCAACCGAAGCTCTAGAATGCGGCGTCCACCGTGTGTAACGCGTCCGCGAGTGTCCCCTGGCGCCGCGCTTCGGCGAGGGGCCACCCACGTTGCGCCACCCACCTGCCACCCGCCGCCGTGTCAGCCGTTCAGCCGTCCCGCTGGACGTTCTGCGCGTGCGGCGGCCACCTGTCCCCCAGGTTCCGCCCTCGGAAGTGCGTGCCCGGAGTTCACCTTCCGGAGACGCTTTCTTGACGAGCGGATTGCCAGACTAAGGAATAGCCATGAAGGTCCATCACAACTCCTCCCTCGGAGTGACAGGACACGCCGCAACAGCCTCTACGCTGAGCTTCCATGAGCGTTCCAGTGTCCGTTGAGCCGTCGAACTCGCCCTCGCCCGAGCAGCCTCGCCGCCGGGGTCTGCAGACGCTCCGTACCCAAGCGGCCTCCGTCCCACGGGCCTGGCTGCCCGGAGCGGTGGGCTACGCCTGTCTGGTGATCGGTCTGCTGGACATCGCCAGCGCCGTCTTCCCCAAGCTGCGGCACACCAAGATGCACAGCTGGGCCGGTCAGCTGCCGGGCGGCACCACCACCCTGGCGGCGGTAGGCACCCTGATGGTCGGCACGCTGCTGGTGCTGCTCGCGCACGCCCTGCGCCGGCGCAAGCGGCGTGCCTGGCGGGCCGTCTGCGTCCTGCTGCCGGTCGGTGCGGCGCTGCACATCCTGCGCTGGCACCAGATCGGCCCGGCGGTGGTCTCGCTGACCCTGTTCGCGGTGATCCTGGTGCACCGCCGTGAGTTCTACGCCAAGGCCGACCCGCGCACCCGCTGGCGGGCGGTGGCCAACCTGGCCGTCATGGGCCTGTTCAGCGTGCTGCTCGGCATGCTCATCGTGAGTGTTCACCCGAGCTCCGAGATCGGGAACCCGGGCCTGCTGGAGCGGCTCCAGGAGACCATGTACGGCCTGTTCGGCTTCGACGGGCCGATCGACTACCGGAGCGACCGGATCACGGACCTGGTCGCCTACTCGCTCGGCGCGCTCGGCCTGCTGACCGCCTTCACCTCGGCGTACCTCCTGCTGCGGCCGGAGAAGCCGGAGCCCGAGCTGACGCCCGAGGACGAGGTCCGCGTGCGCGGGCTGCTGGAGCGGCACGGGGCCCGTGACTCGCTCGGGTACTTCGCGCTGCGCCGCGACAAGAGCGTGCTGTTCTCGCCGACCGGCAAGGCCGCGATCTCGTACCGGGTGGTGTCCGGTGTGATGCTGGCCTCCGGTGACCCGGTCGGGGACGTCGAGGCCTGGCCCGGCGCGATCAAGGTCTTCATGGCGGAGGCCCGCGAGCACGCCTGGGTGCCGGCCGTGATGGGCTGCAGCGAGGTCGGCGGCGAGGTCTGGACCCGCGAGGCGGGACTGGACGCGCTGGAGCTCGGCGACGAGGCGATCGTGGACGCCACCACCTTCTCGCTGGCGGGGCGCGCGATGCGCAACGTCCGGCAGATGGTGAAGCGGATCGAGCGCAACGGGTACTCCTGCAAGGTCCGCCGGGTGAGTGAGCTGACGCTGGAGGAGAAGCGCCGGATCGCCGACGCCGCGGCGCGCTGGCGCGGCACGGACACCGAGCGCGGCTTCTCGATGGCGCTGGGCCGGTTCGGCGACGTGGGCGACGACGAGTGCGTGGTGGTCACCGCGCACAAGGCGCCGGAGGAGGGCGAGGCCGCCTTCGGGACCGGCGACGACCTCAAGGCCGTGCTGCACTTCGTGCCCTGGGGTGCGGACGGCATCTCGCTGGAGCTGATGCGGCGTGACCGGGCGGCCGATCCGGGCCTGAACGAGCTGCTGATCGTGGCGGCGCTGCAGGCGGTACCGGCCATGGGCATCCGGCGGGTGTCGCTGAACTTCGCGATGTTCCGCTCGGCGCTTGCGCGCGGTGAGCGGATCGGGGCGGGGCCGGTGCTGCGCGCCTGGCGCGGGCTGCTGGTGTTCTCCTCGCGCTGGTTCCAGATCGAGTCGCTGTACAAGTTCAACGCGAAGTTCCAGCCCGAGTGGGAGCCGCGCTTCCTGGTGTACCCGCAGACCCGGGACCTGCCGCGGATCGGGTTCGCCGCGATGCAGGCGGAGGCGTTCATCACGCTGGGCATGCCGAAGTTCGGGCGTAAGCGGCAGCGGCAGGGGCTGATGCCGGAGCAGGTGACGGTCGGACCGGTGACGGAAGCTGCCTGATGTGCGGCGGTGATTGACGGATGACGGCTGACAGATTTTGAAATCTGTCAGCCGTCCGCCGTTCTCCCCCATCCGATTTCGGCCGCCGCGCAGCTCGATAATGGCCACATGAGCAACCCTCCCGGCCTCCCGCACCTCGATCGCTGCGCCGTCATGGGCGTGGTCAACGTGACCCCCGACTCGTTCTCCGACGGCGGTCTCTGGCTCGACCCGGCCGCAGCCGTCGCGCACGGCCTGCACCTGGTCGCCCAGGGCGCGGACCTGGTGGACGTCGGCGGCGAGTCCACCCGCCCCGGCGCCCAGCGGGTCACCGAGGCAGAGGAGCTTCGGCGGGTGATCCCGGTGGTCCGCGAGCTGGCCGCCGCCGGCGTGGTGGTCAGCATCGACACCATGCGGGCGAGCGTCGCCCAGCAGGCCGTCGCCGCCGGTGCCCGCCTGGTCAACGACGTCTCCGGCGGACTCGCCGACCCGGCGATGGCCGAGGTCGTCGCCGCCACCGGCGCGCCCTTCGTGGTGATGCACTGGCGCGGCCAGTCCGCCGACATGGACAGCCTCGCCGTCTACGACGACGTGGTCGCCGACGTCACCGCCGAGCTCGCCGGCCGGATGGCCGCCCTGCTCGCGGCCGGGGTGAAGGAGGAGCAGCTGATCCTCGACCCGGGCCTCGGCTTCGCCAAGACCAGCGAGCACAACTGGGCCCTGCTCGGCCGTCTGGACGCCCTCACCGCGCTCGGCCGCCCCGTCCTCGTCGCCGCTTCGCGCAAGCGGTTCCTGGGTACGCTGCTCGCCAACCCGGAAACCGGGGAGCTGCGCCCGGCCAGGCAGCGCGACGACGCCACCGCGGCCGTCTCCGTGCTCTCGGCCCAGGCCGGCGCTTGGGCGGTCCGGGTGCACGACGTGGCCGGCACGGCCGACGCCGTACGTGTGGTCGCGGCCTGGCAGCAGGCGGCGAGGAGGGGGTAGCGGCTTGGCACGGCTCAGGAGGAACCATGGCGGGTGACGGCAAGATGGGCCGGAGTGACCGTGCGGCCGGCCCCGACCGGGCAGCGGCACTGGAGCTGGACCGGGAGGCCGTCCTGGCGGCGAACCAGGCCCTCTACGAGGCGCTGGAGAACGGGGACCTGGAGGCCGTCGAGGCCATCTGGCTGGGGGCGGCCGACGCCGACGACAAGGGCGGCGTGGTCTGCGTCCACCCGGGCTGGCCGGTGCTGCGCGGACGGGCCCAGGTCACCCGCTCGTACATGTTGATCATGATGAACACGGAGTACATCCAGTTCTTCCTGACCGATGTCGAGGTCGAGGTCCAGGGTGATGTGGCTCTTGTCACCTGTACCGAGAACATCCTCTCCGGAGGGGAGGCCGAGGAGGAGGGCGAGCTCGGACCGCTGGTCGGCGGAAAGGTCGTCTCGACCAACCTCTTCCGGCGTACCGCCGACGGCTGGCGGCTCTGGTCGCACCACGGTTCACCCGTCCTGACCAGCGGGGATGACGAGGACGAGGACTGAGTCGGGCGGGTCGGCGCCGGTCTGCCGGGATGTTTCGTGGACGTACACCGAACGTTCACGTCAATCGCCGATCCGGCGTGCGTGGCGCGCGCCTGTGCCGGGTAGGACGGTCGGGGTCTGTCGGTCCCCGCGGGTAGATTCGACGACGGCGGGCGACGAGGCCCGTCGTCGCCCTGCCCCCGTGCAGGGCCTGTCCAGGTGGGAGAAGTGAGTTGCTGGACCGCGTCACCCTGCGGGGCCTGCGTGCCCGTGGCCATCACGGTGTCTTCGAGCGCGAGCGCATCGAGGGCCAGACCTTCGTCGTCGACCTCGTGCTCTACCTGGACACCCGCCCGGCCGCGTCCGGAGACGACCTGACCCGCACGGCGCACTACGGGATCGTCGCGGAGGAGGTCACCGCGATCATCGCCGGCGAGCCCGTCGACCTGATCGAGACCCTCGCCCAGCGGATCGCCGACCAGTGCCTCAAGCACGACGCGGTGGAGGAGGTCGAGGTCACCGTGCACAAGCCGGACGCCCCGATCACCGTCCCGTTCGACGACGTCACCATCACGATCCACCGGGGCCGCGCATGACGTGCATGCCCCGTCCCCGTCCCCGTCCCACAGCCCCAGCCGTAGAGGGATACCGATGAGCACCAGCGACCCGACCGCCTCGCCGACCACGTTCGACCTGGAGAGCCGAGTCGACAGTGCCGACTCCACCCTGCAGAACCCCCGCCGCGCCGTGATCGCGCTCGGCAGCAACCTGGGCAACCGCCTGGAGACCCTGCAGGGCGCCGTGGACGCCCTGGAGGACACCCCCGGCGTGCGGATCATCGCCGTCTCCGCCGTCTTCGAGACCGAGGCCCTCGGCGGCCCGGCCGAGCAGCCGAACTACTACAACGCCGTGGTCGTCCTGCGCACCACGCTCCCGCCGCACTCCCTGCTGGAGCGGGGCAACGCGATCGAGGACGCCTTCGGCCGGGTCCGCACCGTCCACTGGGGCCCGCGCACCCTGGACGTCGACATCCTCGCGTACGAGGGCGTCACCAGCTCCGAGCCCGAGCTGCTGCTCCCGCACCCCCGTGCCCACGAGCGGGCCTTCGTCCTCGCCCCCTGGCTGGACGCCGACCCGGACGGCGAGGTGCCCGGTGTGGGCCGCGTCGCCGACCTGCTGAAGGGCCTGTCCGAGGCCGGGCAGACCGTGTGGCGGCGCGAGGACATCCAGCTGCGCCTTCCCGAGTAGTCGGCCGGTGCGGCGGTCCGTGCCGCGGGTCGGGAACTTCCCGCACGTCCTCGGCCGTACGAGTAGGTGATCGGCAGGGTCCGGCCCCGGTACGGTGGCCTGGCGCTGCCAGTCGGCGACCGTCCGTCAGATCCACCGTCCGCCGGGAAGGACCTCGTCCGAGTGAAGCCGCTCCGCCTCCGCCTGCTCCTGGGTATCACCGCCGTTGCGGGGGTGCTCTCCTGGGCCGGTGCCAAGCTGTGGGACTCCCTGGGCCAGCTGCCCGGGGTGCCCGCGGCCGCCCCCATCGCGCTCGCGGCGGTCGCGGTGGTCCTGCTGGCCACGGCGATCTCGCTGCGGTCCCGGCTCAAGGCCATGCGGGAGCGGCGGCCGGACGCCAAGGGGGTCGACCCGCTCAGCGCGGCCCGGGCCGTGGTGCTGGCTCAGGCGAGTGCCCTGGTCTCGGCCGTGGTGACGGGCATCTACGGCGGTACGGGCGTCTACCTGCTCACCCTGCTCGACGTCCCCGCCCGGCAGTCGCAGGCCATCACGGCCGGATTCGCCGTACTGGCGGGGGCGGCCGTGATCGCCGCCGCGCTCTGGCTGCAGCACATCTGCCGGCTCCCCGAGGACCACGACGACCCGACCCGTCCGACAGGCACCGCACCCACGCCCCGCTGACGGCCCGCCGGTGTCGCCGAGCGGCTCACCGCCCGGTCGCGACGGTGATCTCCTCGCCCCGGCCCGCGACCACCCGGGCGATGTTGGCCAGCGACTCCGACGAGTCGTCGAAGTACGCGGAGTGGCTCGCGAACGCATCCCGGGCCTCGCCCGGTGCCACCTTGAACCGCCTGGCCCCGAAGGACGCGTCCGCCGGATCCCGGCCGAACCACAGCTCGTCCGGCGGCTTCAGCGCCTGGCTCACGACCGCCCCCAGCACACCGCCGGCCTCCAGCCGGCCGGCCACCGCCGAGCCCCCGGGCAGCCGGCTCACCGGGTCGCACTCGGCCGCGCCGACGTACACGTGGTCGGCCCCGACCCCGAGCTGGTCGGCCCGCTTCGCGCCCGTCCCGGGGCTGCCGACCAGCACCACCTCGTCGGCCACGGGCCCGCCCGGCTGCTGGGCCGCCAGGCCGACCAGCAGCGAACCGTAGCTGTGCCCCACCGCCGTGACATGTGCCGGCGGCCCCGGCCTGGCGGCGCGCAGGCCCGCCAGGAAGCGGCCGTACTCGACGGCGCCTTCCCGGGCCCGGCGGTCCCCGGCCACCGCGAGACTGCGCGGGTCCAGCCCCTCGTTCGGCGGCGGGTCGTAGCCCAGCCACACCATCGAGGCCGTGGTGCGCCCCTGCCCGTACGCCGAGGCGCCGGAGCCCACCCGCTGCGCCCGGTCGGCGTCGCCGCCGCCGACGGCGGCCAGCTCGGTGCCGAAGCCGGGGACGAACACCGCGACGTCGTCCGCGCTGTCCGGGTCGCCGAAGCAGAGAATGCCCCGGCCCTGGCCCTGGTCGCCCAGGCCGAGCAGGAGGACGTCACCGTGCTCGGCCGCGAGCCGGCGCTGGATCGCCCGCAGCCCCTGGAGCAGCCGCCGGTCGGGGGAGGCCTGCTGCTCGTAGCGGTCGAGCAGCCGGGTGAGCAGCAGCCGGTTGGCGCGGTCGCGGTCGCGGGCGGGAAGGCCGTCCAGGTTGCCGATCAGCTGGGGGTGGGCCTGCGTCAGTTCCCGGCGCTGGTCGGGGTCGAGGCCGCGCCACCAGGCGGCCACCCGGGTCGGCGAGGTGCCCTGCGGCGGGACGACGGGCCGTCCGAGCAGGCCGCCCAGGGTGTCGGCCGGGATGGACGCCCGCTGCAGCTCGGTGTCGGCCGGGGCGGCGTCGAGGGCCCGCCCGTCACGTGCCCGGGCGGCGAGGCGGGCGAGCCGCTCGGCGGTGGCGCGGTCCGCCCGGTGGGCCTCCTCCAGGGCGGACCCGGGCGCGGACGCGAGTGCGTACGGGCCCTGCCGGAGACACCTGGACCGGGCCAGCCGGAAGGTCTCGGCGGCCTCCCGCAGGGTGTCGCGGACCAGTGCCAGCTCCCGCTGGGCGGACTGCAGGCGTCCGGTGGTGGTGTCGATCGTGCGGGTGGCCAGCTCACCGGCCCTGCCCTGCCAGCCCGAGGCCCGCACCCGGCCCGCGACGGACTGCCGCCACTCCTCGTGGAGCTCCTCCAGGGTGGCCACCAGCGCGCCGTACGCCTCGGCGGCCGCGGCTACGTCCTCCGGGCGGGAGGCCTGCAGGGCGTTCTCGTCCAGCTCGTTCCGGTCGAGCGGGGGCCGGTCGAGCGCGGTCGGGGCGAGGCCCGGCGACGTCGCGTCCACTCTCAGCTCCCGGGCCGCAGGCTGCGACGGATCTCGGCCTCGGTGGCCTCGTAGTCCGAGGCCGTGCGCTGCAGGTCGGCGCCGATGCCCTCGAGTTCGGCCGCGAGCCGGACCAGGGCGCGGTGCCAGGCCTCCGTGCACTCGTCCAGCGCGACGGCCGTCCGCCAGCCCGGCAGCGCGGCGACCGCGGCATCCCCGGCGGCCGGTACGGCGTTGGCGCCGGCCTGGAGCCGTTCGGCGGTTCGGCGGGCGGCCAGGCCCGCATCGGCGAGTTCGGCGGGATGGACCCGGAATCCGGTGGACGGGGAGGCGGGCACGGTGGATTCCCTCTGCGCGGTGGCGAATGCGGGACCTATCGTAACGGCCCGTGAGCAGGTGAACACCCGTCGTATTTCCGATGGACTGTCAAGAGTGGAATGGGTGCTGAGGCTGACAGCGCCCCAATTCGCACGCTAGTTTCTTTGGCATGTCACGCGGACGCCACCGTCATTCCTCCCTTCTCGGCCGGTCTGTGCCCCCGATCGCCACCGGTGTGCTCGTCGTGGCCGCCGTTGCCGCGCTGACGGTCAGTCCCGATCCGGCCCTCGTCCGATCCCTCGGTGTCGCGGCGGTGCTCGCGGCCGTCGGCCTGGGCCTGCTGCTGCGCCAGCGCGACCGGGCGGCCCGGGTGGCGGCCGAACTCGCGGCCACGCGGCGGCTGCGGGCCGAGGAGCGCTTCGAGGAGCAGCTCGCCGAGGTGGAGTACGCGGCCGAGGTGGCCGAGGAGCGCGCCACCCGCTTCGGGCGCCGGCTGACGGCGGAGAAGTCGCGGCTGGCGAAGGCCGAGACGGAGATCGCCCGGCTGCTGCGGGAACGCGCGGTGATGGTCGCCGAACAGGCGCTGAAGGAGGCCGAGGCCACCCAGCGGGCGCTCGCCGCCGCCCGGCCGAAGTTCCCGGCGTCCCCGGCCGCGTACGTGCGCGCGGCGTCCGTGCTGCGGCAGCTGGAGCAGGAGGCCGAGCGGGCCGAGGCGCGGCGCGAGAGCCCGGCGAGGACGGAGCTCGCGGTCCGGCCAAGGGTCGAGCAGCCGGTGGCGGCACCGCAGGTGACGGTCCCACAGGTGACGGCACTGCAGGTGACCACGGCTCCGCAGCCGGTGCTCGCCGCGCCGAAGCCGGCCTCGCTGCAGGAGTCCGTCGCCACCCGCCACGCGGTCGGCGCCGCGCCCACGAGGCCAGTGCTGGCGGCGACGGCCGAGCCCCTGGCCGGCGCTCCGGCGACCGCGATCGTCCCGGCCGAGCGGCAGCGCCCGCGCCCGCAGGCCGGTGCCGGCCGTGGATCGAACTTCAGCTTCTTCGGCCGCAGTGGTGCGGCCGGTGCGGCCGTCCGCGCGGCGGCCCCGGCTCCCGCCGTCGGCAGCGTGACGGAGCTCGGCGAGCGCGCCGACCTGGCGGACGTGGTGGGCGACGAGGCTCTGGCCGAGAGTGCGCGGTACGCCGACCCGGCCGCGCCCGCGCCGGAGGTGCAGGCTGCGGTGGCGGCGGAGGCCCGGCCGACCCACACCCGCCCCGAGGTGGTCGACCTGACCCCGCACGACGAGACCGAGTACCTGGAGCTCCCCGAGCTCCGCGCCAACCGCCGTTAGGCCCTGGCTGACACAACCGCAGAGCCGATACGACGACGCCCGGGCCTCTCCGCAGAGGCCCGGGCGTCGTCGTGTGCAGGTGGCGATGCGTCAGAGGCTGACGCCGAAGTCCTGCGCGATGCCGGCGAGGCCGGAGGCGTAGCCCTGGCCGATGGCGCGGAACTTCCACTCGGCGCCGTTGCGGTAGAGCTCGCCGAAGATCATGGCGGTCTCGGTGGCGGCGTCCTCGGAGAGGTCGTAGCGGGCGATCTCGGCGCCGCCGGCCTGGTTGAGCACGCGAATGTACGCGTTGCGGACCTGGCCGAAGCTCTGGCCACGGGAGGTCGCGTCGTAGATCGAGACCGGGAAGGTGATCCGGCTGACGTCGGCGGGCAGCCCGGCGAGGTTGACCTTGATCTGCTCGTCGTCGCCCTCGCCCTCACCGGTGCGGTTGTCGCCGGTGTGCACGATGGTCTGGTCCGGGGTGCTGGTGTTGTTGAAGAACACGAAGTGGCCGTTGGAGAGCACCTTGCCGTCCCCGTTCAGCGCGATCGCGCTGGCGTCCAGGTCGAACTCGGCACCGGTGGTGGTGCGGACGTCCCAGCCGAGGCCCACGGTGACCGCGGTCAGGCCCGGGGCCTCCTTGGTCAGCGAGACGTTGCCACCCTTGGAGAGGCTGACTGGCATGTGTGGTGTCCCTTCGTCGCTTTTGTCGGGAAGAACGCGGGTGGGGCGGAGCTTGGTTCCAGCCGCGTCCGCAATTCTTCTCATGAACGGGCCCGACGAGTGGTCAGACCCGGGGAAAGCGTCCCTGCAGAGTCCAGATGTTCGGATTCTCGCCCAGACCGTCGTGCATGTCGGTGAGGTCCGCCAGGACGTCCTGCAGGAAGTCCCGGGCCTCGCGTCGCAGCTCGGCATGGCGGACCACGGCCGGCGGGTCGTCCGGGAGCCAGGTGGCGCTGATCTCCACCAGACCGAAGCGGCGCGCGAACCGCAGCAGCTCGGTGTTCTGGGTGAAGTCGAGGTCGAAGGTCTGCACGGCGGCGGAGCGGCTGCCGCGCGGGTCGCTGTCGAGCGCCTCGACGGTGTCGCAGAGTGCCCACGCGAAGTCGAGCACCGGCACCCATCCCCAGCGTGTGGACAGGTCCAGGCCGTCCGCCTCCAGGAAGACGTCGCCGCAGAACAGGTCGTGCCGCAGGGAGCGCACCGAGGCGTCGCGGTAGTCGGTCTGCGGGGGGTCGGGGAAGCGGTTGGAGAGGGAGTAGCCGAGCTCGATCACGTACGCCATTGTCCGGCACGCGGACGGGACCGTACACGGGCGTCGTTCACGGGCGTCGTTCACGGGCGTCGTTCACGGGCCTCGCGCACAGGCCTCGCACACAGGTGTGGATAACCGGATGACCCGGCCTCCCGGGCGCGAGATGATGGGCGCATGCCTGAGCCCATTCGCGTACGGGGGTCGGTGGTCGTCCCCGACGCCGAGCTCGTCTGGCGCTTCTCCCGTTCCTCCGGCCCCGGTGGCCAGC
Organism: Kitasatospora atroaurantiaca; assembly: GCF_007828955.1. Lineage (NCBI taxonomy): Bacteria > Bacillati > Actinomycetota > Actinomycetes > Kitasatosporales > Streptomycetaceae > Kitasatospora > Kitasatospora atroaurantiaca. Next base: position 4,347,632 of record NZ_VIVR01000001.1, read on the forward strand.
ACGTCAACACCTCCGACACCCAGGTCGAGCTGCGCTACGACCTGGCGGCCTCGGCGGCCCTTCCGCAGGTGTGGAAGGAGCGCGCCCTGGAGCGGCTGGCGAGCCGGCTGGTGGACGGCAGGGTGCTGGTCGTCCGGGCCTCCGAGCACCGTTCGCAGTGGCGCAACCGCGAGGTCGCGGCGGCCAGGCTGGCGTCCCTGCTGGGCGAGGCCACCGCTCCGCCGCCGAAGGCCCGGCGGGCGACCAAGCCGAGCAAGGGCATGGTCGAGCGTCGGCTCTTCAACAAGCGGCACCGCTCCGAGCTGAAGCAGGGCCGCAGCCGGCCCGCGGAGCACTGAGCCCTGCTGGGGTGAAGCGGGCCTGCTGGAACCGGGCCGTGCCGGAGTGCCTGGAGTGACGTTCCGTCAGGTGCGAGCCGGTCAGCCGAGCTGGCGGTAGCCGCCCCGGAAGTACAGCAGCGGCTTGCCGGCCGGCCCCGGGACGCGGGCCGCCAGGACCCGTCCGATCAGCAGCGTGTGGTCGCCCGCCGTGATCCGCTGCTCGGTACGGCACTCCACGGTGGCCAGTGCCCCGTCGATCAGCGGTGCGCCGGCGAACTCGCCCCGATGGTGCGGGGCGTCCGCGAAGAGCAGCCGGTCGCTGAGGCGCCCCTTCATCGCGAACCGTGAGGCGAGTGCGCGGTGCTCCTCGCCGAGCAGGGAGACCGCCCAGGTGTCGACCCGGGAGAGCAGCTCGTCCATCCGGGAGTCCTCGCGCACCGACACCAGCACCAGCGGCGGCTCCAGCGAGACGGACAGGAACGAGGTGGCGGTCATCCCCGCGTCCTCGCCGTCGGCGCCGCCCTCGGGATCGTGCGCGGTCACCAGGGTGACGCCGGAGGCGAGCTGGGAGAGCGCAGCCCGGAACTCGTCGGGCGTGGCAACAGGGGCGGCGGCGTGCTGCGGGGACGTGTACACGTACCGCACGGTAGTCGGCTCGTCGGGGAAACGGCATCGGGCCCTGGTCGTAGGACCGGCCAGGCCCTCAGGACCGGGCCCGAGGTGAGCTGACTCACTCTCAGGAGTGACCGGCCAGGGCCTGCCGGCGGTCAACGGGCTTCAGCTCGCGCGCTCCGCGGCCGAAGGCCCAATGGTCGTGATTGTCGGGATAAGTCGCGTTATCGGGCAGCTGAACTGCGTATGCACACATAACCATTGTGTGATTTGGGTCACAAGTGGTGACCTATTGTTGACCGAGCGTGCCTATCGCTGTGCTCCCTGTGATTCAGTTCTTCTGGCAATCGGACGATAACCATTCAAGAACTATCCGAAGCAGCCGGGGAGCCCCCGCATGGAAGCCGAGTCGGAGCCCTACGTCCGCCTGGCGACCCTCCGCACCTTGCACCGGGTCGTGGCGGACCTCAACGCTGCCCGCAGCCTGGCCGGCACCCTGCAGGCCGTCGTCGAGGGCGCGGTGCACGGGCTCGGCTTCGACGCTGCCGCCGTCAGCCTGGTCCGCCCGGACGGCGATCTGGTGGTGGCGGCGGTCTGGGAGGTCGAGGAGAGCGCCTTCGGCGGCCCTTCCGTACTGCTCGGCCAGGTCGGTTCCCGGGAGTCCTGGGAGCGGATGCTGAGCGTCAGCGACCACTGGGGCACCCTGCGCTTCCTGCCGTACGACCGGGGCTGGGCGATCGGCACCGACATCCCGAGCTGGACCGGCGACGGCCCGCTGCCGGTGTACGTCAACGACTGGCACCCGGCCGACGTGCTGCTGGCGCCGATGTACAGCGCCGGCGGCGATCTGCTCGGCGTGCTGTCGGTCGACCGCCCGCGCAGTGGCAAGCGCCCCGGAGCGTGGACCCGCGAGGCGCTGGAGATGTTCTCCCTGCAGGCGTCCATCGCCATCGGCAACGCCCGCCTACGCGCGGAGATGCAGCGGGCGCTGGCCCGGCTTGAGAAGGAGCAGCAGGCGCTCCGGGCCAGTGAGGAGAGCTTCCGGCAGGCCTTCGAGTACGCGCCCAGCGGCATGGCCATCACCGAACTGCACGGCGCCGGCATGGGCCAGCTCACCCGGGTCAACGACGCGCTCTGCCGCCTGCTCGGCCGCCCCCGGGCGACGCTGCGCCAGCAGAGGTTCGCCGACCTGGTGCACCCCGACGACCTGGAACTGCTGCAGCGGACCAGCGCCGAGGGCGGCCGCGCCGAGCTGCGGCTCTCCCGGCGCGACGGGGGCTACCAGTGGGTCTGCCTGCGCAACTCCGTGGTCGCCGACGCGGCCGAGGGCCCGAGCTTCCTGCTCACCCACGTCGAGGACATCGAGGACCGCAAGCGGCACGAGCTCCAGCTCGCCCACCGGGCCAGCCACGACGCGCTGACCGGCCTGCCGAACAGCGCCGAGCTGAGGGCCCGGCTGGGCCGGCGGCTCTGCGGCCAGCCCCAGGGCCCCGGCGGGGCGGCCGCCCACGGCGCCTCTCACCCGGAGCCCTCGTACGGCGAACCCCGCGAGTACGGCGAACCCCGTGAGTACGGCGAACCCCGCGAGTACGGGGAGCCCGGCTACGGCGACCCCGAGTACGGCGAGCCCGGCTACGGCGAGCGAGAGTACGCCGATCGCGACTACGGCGGCCCCGGCTACGAGGAGCCCGCCTACGGAGAGCCCGCGTACGCCACGCAGGGGGCCTCCTACAGCGCGCACGGCACCTTCGACGGGGTGGTGGTCCCCGCTGGTCATGCGCACGGCTACGGGCCTCCTGAGGGTCGCGACTCGTTCGCCCTGGAGCTGGACCGCGAGGCCTTCGCCGCCGGGCGGGTCCTCGAGTGCGGCGACATCCCGGCCGACCACGTCCATGCGGTGGTCCCGTCCGACCCCCCGGCGGGCGGCGAGCTCTGGGGCGCGTCCGCGCGCGGGGGCGCCGGCGCGGAGAAGGGGCTCGCGGTGCTCTTCTGCGACCTGGACGGCTTCAAGTCGATCAACGACAGATTCGGGCACAAGGCGGGCGACGCCGTACTGATCGAGGTGGCCCGGCGGCTCCAGCAGGTGGTCCGTGAGGGTGACACCGTCGCGCGGCTGGGCGGGGACGAGTTCGTGGTGCTGGCCGACGGCATCGGCCGCGAGGAGGCCAAGGACCTGGCCGGGCGGCTGCGCAACGCGATCATCCCGCCGATGCGGATCGACAACCGGACCACCCGGGTCGGCGTCAGCCTGGGCATCGGCTGGGCGGGCTGCGGCATGAGCATCGAGGAGGTGCTGCACGCCGCCGACGAACGCATGTACGACGAGAAGCGGGCCCGTGGAGGGGCGGTGAGGGGCGCGCGGGGAGAACGTTCGCACCGCCGAGCAGGCTGAGCGCTGATCAGCGCCGACCGGCGGACGGCCGTGAGCCGCCTTTTCCAGCCGCCACGTCCGGAAGGTAGGGTTCCCCGGTACGAGCGTCCACCACTTGCCCGTACGGCGTGCCTGCCGTGCGGCGCGCTGCGATGGGGAGTTGACCACCGTGACGACCGCCGGCACTAACGGAGCGCCCGAGGACTCGGCGGACGACGACCCGTTCGCATACCTCTACCGCCCCGCAGACGGCGAGGCTGCGCCCAGCCAGCCCCGCAACACGTCCTACGCGCGCCCGATGGAGGTCGGCCGGGCCCAGTACGGGCAGCAGCCGGCCGCCCCGGCGCAGCCGTACCGCCCCTACCCCCAGCAGCAGCCGCCGGCGGCCGAGGTGCCCACGCAGCAGACCCGGTACGCCGAGCGCTCGCGCCCGCAGCCGGGCGAGGAGCGGCCGAGCGGCGGGCGTGGCAAGGCCGCGGTGATCGGTGCGGTCGCGGTGGTCGCGGCGATCGCGGTCGGCGCGGGCATCGCCCTCTCCGGCGGCGACGCGGGCAAGCCGGACACCTCGGCGAGCGCACACAGCAGCGCTCCCGCCACCCCCAGCGGCTCGGCCTCCGCCTCCGCCTCGGCGAGCCCGACGGCCTCCGCCGACCCGGTCGCCGACGCCTCCAAGCTCCAGGCGCAGAACGCCGCGCCCGGCAGCGGGGTCAAGGGCGCGATCTCGGCGGACGGCGGCTACCTGACCCTGCAGGCGGGCTCCACCGTGACCTGGACGGTGCAGGCGCCGACCGGGGGTGCGTACAAGTTCTGGCTGCACTTCAACAACAGCGGCGAGGACCTGAAGGCCGCGGTCGCCATCAACGGCAAGGACCGTGACGGCGGCGTCACCCTCAAGAACTACTCCAAGGGCAACACCGACCCCGCCCAGGCCTGGTACAGCACGAACATATGGCCGGAGCTGCAGGCCGGGAGCAACACCATCACGGTGTCCCTCCCGGCCGGGAGCAGCGGCAGTGTGCTGCTGGACCAGGTCGCGCTCACCTCGATGAGCGTGGAGAAGTACCCGGAGAAGTGACCACCCGGGCCAGGTGGGCGACCGCCTCGGCCATCGCGGCGCGGGCCGGGGCGAGGTACGTGCGCGGGTCGGTGACGCGCGCGTCCTCGGCCAGGCGCTGCCGGACCACCGGCGTGAAGGCGGCGTTGAGCGCCGTGCCGATGTTGACCTTCACCAGGCCGGCCTCGATGCCGGCCGAGAGCTCCTCGTCGGGCACGCCCGAACTGCCGTGCAGCACCAGCGGGACGGGCACGGCCTCGGCGAGGCGCCGGATCAGCCCGTGGTCCAGCGCGGCGGTCCGCGAGGTCATCGCGTGCGAGCTGCCGACCGCCACGGCCAGCGCGTCCACACCGGTGTCGGCCACGTAGGCGGCCGCCTCGTCCGGGTCGGTCCTGGCGCCGGGCGCGTGGGGGGAGAGCGGCGGTTCGCCGTCCTTGCCGCCGACCCGGCCCAGCTCGGCCTCCAGGTACAGGCCGTGCCGGTGCGCCCAGGCCGTGGCCTCGGCGGTGGCCTTGACGTTCATCGCGTGCGGGAGCGCGGAGGCGTCGTACATCGCGGAGGAGAAGCCGGCGGCGGGCGCGGCGCGCAGCAGGTCGATGTCCTCGACGTGGTCGAGGTGGAGCGAGACCGGCACCCGTGCGGCGGCGGCGACCTCGGTGCAGGCGCGGGCCAGCGGGAGCAGCCGGCCGCCGTGGAACGCGACGGCGTTCTGACTGATCTGCAGCACGACCGGGACGCCGACGAGTTCGGCACCGGTGGTGATCGCCTCGGCGTGCTCCAGGGTGATCACGTTGAAGGCGGGCAGGCCGCGCCGGGTCGCGTAGGCGGCGGCGAGCAGGTCGGCGGTACGGGCGATGGGCATGGGTGTCCCCCAGATAGAGGTGAGTAGCGGGACGCAGTTCCGCTACTCACCCCTCCCGGCGGGAGGATCAGGCCGCGTGGGCCTTGGTGAAGCGGTCCGCGCCGACGATCCACTCGCCGCGGCGCATCACCGCGACGAGGTCGTACGTGTCGGAGTCGAGGACGACGAGGTCGGCGTTCTTGCCTGCCTCCAGGGAGCCGATGGAGTCCGAGAGGCCGAGCAGCCGGGCCGGGACGGTGGACAGGGACTGCACGGCCTGGTTGAGCGTCAGGCCGTTGACGGTGACGGACCGTTGGAAGGAGACGTCGAGGGTGAGCGTGGAGCCGGCGATCGAGCCGCCCTCGACCAGGCGGGCCACGCCGTTCTCGACCCTGACCTGCAGCGGGCCGAGCGGGTAGAGCCCGTCGCCCATCCCGGCCGCGCCCATCGCGTCGGTGATCAGTGCGACGCGCTCGGCGCCCGCCGTGCCGTACGCCAGGTCCAGCACCGAGGGGTGCAGGTGGACGCCGTCGTTGATCAGCTCGACGGTGACCCGCTCGTCCTCCAGCAGGGCGACGATCGGGCCCGGGGCGCGGTGCTGGATGCCCGGCATCGCGTTGAAGAGGTGGGTCGCGACGGTCGCGCCGGCCTCGATGGCCTCCAGCGTCTTCACGTAGTCGGAGTCGGTGTGCCCGACGGCCGCGATGACGCCGAGGTCGGCGAGCATCCGGACGGACTCGAGGCCGCCCGGCAGCTCCGGTGCCAGGGTGACCATCCGCGCGTGGCCGCGGGCGGCGTCCACGAGCTTGCGGACCAGCGTCGGGTCCGGGTCGCGCAGCAGGTCGGGGCGGTGGGCGCCGCAGCGGTTGTGCGAGATGAACGGACCCTCGAAGTGAATGCCCGCCAGCACCCCGTCCTCGACCAGCTCGGAGAGCACCGCGGCCTGCCGGCAGACCTCGTCGATCTCGCCCGTGACGGTGCTCGCCATGGTCGTGGTGGTGCCGTGCTCCAGGTGCGTACGGGCGGCCCTGAGAGCCTCCTCCGCCACCCCGGACGCGTACGAGGCGCCGCCGCCGCCGTGCACGTGCAGGTCGACGAAGCCGGGGACGACCGTGAAGCCGGTGAGGTCGACGTCCCCGGGCTGCCGGTCGCCGCCGAGCCCCGCGATGGTCGTCCCCTCGACGGTCAGCCGGCCGTTCTCGACGACGCCGCCCGGCAGGACCAGTCGGGCGCCGACGAGTGCCGTACCCCGCGGCGGAGCCGCTGATCGATTCCGCGCGGTTGTCACGCGGTCACCTCCTTGGAGAGCAGATCCCAGGCGAGCAGGCCCGCGCCCAGGGAAGCGGCGGTGTCTTTGAGCATGGCCGGAACGACCTTCGGGGGCATCTGGAAGGTCAGCCGCTCGGTCACCGCCGCGCGCAGTGGCGTGAAGAGCGTGTCACCCGCTTCGGCCAGGCCGCCGCCGACGATCACCGTCGACGGGTCGAGCAGGCTCTGGGCCAGCACGATCCCGTCGGCGAGAGCATCCACGGCGTTCCGCCAGACCGTCAGCGCGCGCTCGTCCCCGGCGTCGACCGCGAGGGCGCAGGCCGCCGCGTCCGCCTCCGGGTCGCCGCTCGCCGCCGCCCAGGCCCGGGAGACGGCCGAGGCCGACGCCAGGGTCTCCAGGCAGCCGCGGGCGCCGCAGCCGCAGGCCGGGCCGCCGGGGCGGACCACCACGTGGCCGATCTCGCCGCCGTAGCCGTGGGCGCCCGCCTCGATCCGTCCGCCGATGCCGATGGCCCCGGCGATGCCGGTGCCCAGCGCGATGAACAGGAAGCGGTCGACGCCCCGGCCGGCACCGATCCGGCCCTCGGCCAGGCCGCCGGAGCGGACGTCGTGGCCGAGTGCGACCGGCAGTCCGCCCAGGCGTTCGCCGAGCAGCTTGCGCATCGGGAGGTCCCGCCAGCCGAGGTTGGCGGAGAACACCGCGATCCCGTTCCCCTCGTCGATCGTCCCCGGCACGGCGACGCCTGCGGCGAGGGGTGCGCAGCCGAATCGGCTGCGGCCCTCGTCCGCCAGGTCGGCGGCGAAGTCGAGGATGGCGGCGACCACGGCGTCCGTGCCGTGCTCCCGCCCGGTCGGGCGGCGTGCTTCGAACAGCACGGAGCCGTCCTGGGCGAGCAACGCGGCCTTCATGCCGGTGCCGCCTACATCGAGTGCGATGACGTACTTCACGGGGGACAGTTTCCCTTGACCATGTCGGAGAGGTCTAGTCCAGTTGCGCGATTGGTCTGGTCCAGCTGAGTGAGGTTTGTCGCCTTTGGAGGTGTGATACCCGGGTTTGTGAAGCCCTCGGCAACCTTCTTTCCCCTTTGCTCGGCGGCAACCGGAGGTCAGGCGAGGATGATCGACCTGGTCAGGCTGCGCGGCTGGTCAGGGTCGAGGCCGCGGGCCTCGGCGAGCGCGACGGCGAGCTTCTGCGCCCGGATCAGGTCGGCGAGCGGGTCGAGCCCGCCGCTGCCCGAACCGGCCACCAGCAGACCGCCGGCTCGCGCGATGTCGCCCGCCAGGCCGTCCGGCAGCTCGCCGAAGGCCCAGACCGCGCGGCCCGGTGCGGTGATGCTGATCGGCCCGTGCCGGTACTCCATCGCCGGGTACGCCTCCGTCCACGCGCCGGCCGCCTCGCGCATCTTCAGCCCGGCCTCCTGGGCCAGCCCGTACGTCCAGCCCCGGCCGAGGAAGGTGACCTGCTCCGCTGCCAGCAGCTCCTCCGGTACGGGCTGCGCGACGGCGAGCTCCGCGTCGGCGGCGGCCTCGGCGACGCTCTTGGTGCCGGGCGGCAGCGCGCCCTCGATCTGCAGGTGGGCGCGGAGCAGGGCGAGCGCGGTGGTGGCGAAGCGGGTCTGCACCACCGAGCGCTCGTCGGCGAAGTCCAGCATCAGCAGCTGTTCGGCGGCCGTCACGACGGGGGTGCCCGGGGTGGCGGTGATCGCGGTGCTCGGCACCTTCACCCGGTCGAGCAGGTCGAGGACCTCGGTCGTCGTACCCGAGCGGCTGATCGCCATCACCCGGTCGTAGCGGCGCCCGTACGGGAACTCGGACGCGGCCAGGGCGTCCGTCTCGCCGTGCCCGCCGGTCTCCCGCAGTGCGGCGTACGCCTGCGCCATGAACCACGAGGTGCCGCAGCCGACCACCGCGACCCGCTCGCCGCGCTGCGGCAGGGCGGGCGCCGCCTCGGCGGCGAGGGTGGCGGCGTGACGCCAGTTCGCGGGCTGGGTGGCGAGTTCCTCGCCGGTGAGGGAAGTCAGGGCCATGGGTGCGAGCTCCTCGGGGTGCTCCGGGTCCATTGCTGCGTGAAGCTGGTGTTGCGTGAAGCTGCTTGATTTATAGCTCTTTCGAGCATGATTGCGCAATGGAACGCGCGTGGCGGGGCTCCGACAACGCTCCGGTGAGCAGGAATGTGCAAAGCTGTGCACGCTTCGCGCGTCCGCGCGGCCGAACGGGAGCAACGGCTCAGGAGGGGCGGCACAGCGTGTCCAGGTATGAGCGGTGGAACGCACTGCTGGAACTGCTCGCCGAGCAAGGCAAGTTGGAGGTCGAGGAGGCCGCCGAGGCGCTGGACGTCTCCGCCGCCACCATCCGGCGCGACCTGGATCAGCTCGCCCGCCAGCAGATGGTCACCCGTACCCGCGGCGGTGCGGTGGCGCACAACGTCTCGTACGACCTGCCGCTGCGCTACAAGACCGCCCGCAACGCCGACGCCAAGCAGCGGATCGGCGCCGCCGTCGCCGGGCTGATCGCGCCGGGCGAGGTGGTCGGCCTCAACGGCGGCACCACCACCACCGAGGTGGCCCGCGCGCTGGCCGTCCGGCCGGACCTGGCCGAGCGGCCCGAGAACGGGCCCGGCCGGCTGCTGACCATCGTCACCAACGCCCTCAATATCGCCAACGAGCTGACGGTCCGCCCCCAGGTGAAGATCGTCCTCACCGGCGGGGTCGCCCGACCGCAGTCGTACGAGCTGATCGGGCCGCTGGCGGGTCTGGTGCTGAACGAACTCACCCTGGACGTCACGGTGTTGGGCGTGGATGCGCTGGACGCCGAACACGGCGCGACGGCGCATCACGAGGGCGAGGCGAGCGTGAACCGGCTGCTCGCCGAACGGGCCCGCAGGGTCGTGGTGGCCGCCGACTCCTCCAAGTTGGGGCATCGGGCCTTCGCCCGGATATGCGGGCTGGACCGGGTCGCCACCCTGGTCACCGACGAGGGTGTGAGCGAGGAACTGGCCGCCGCCTTCACGGAGGCGGGCGTGCAGGTGATCGCGGTCTGAACGGCCCGGAGGGGGCGGGGCGGTCTGTCCGGTATTGCCGGATTCCGGTTGCACCCGGTGCAACGAGGGCCCGCACTTCGGTAACTACCCGTCCAGAGGTCTGGACCACTGCCGCCGGGCGCTGAGAGGGTGGCCGCCGCCCACCCCTCCCCGAAGGCGGTAACCGCGTTGAACCTCCTTGCCCGGAAGTCCTGTTGGCCGATCGCCGTCGTCGGCACACTGCTCCTCGGCGGGTGCGGCGGCACCGGACTGACGGCCGACGGCACGGTCACCCTCAAGCTGGTCGCGGCCGACTACGGCGACAGTGAGGCCACCAGTTCCAGCCACTACTGGGACGAGCTGGCGCGGAGGTTCGAGGCCGCCAACCCGAAGATCAAGGTCTCCGTGCAGGTGGTCAGCTGGAACGACATCGACCAGCGGGTCGCTGCCATGATCAAGAACGGCTCCTCGCCCGACGTCGTGCAGACCGGCGGCTACGCGGACCAGGTCGCGGCCGGGCGGCTCTACCCGGCGAGCGACGTGCTGTCGATCGACACCCAGGTCAACATGATCGACGCCTTCTCCAAGGCGGGCCAGGTGCTCGGCAGCCAGTACGGCATCCCGTTCGTGGCCTCGTCCCGGGCCTTCTTCTACAACAAGGCGGTCTTCGCGAAGGCCGGCATCGGCCAGCCGCCGGCCACCTGGGAGGAGCTGAGGAAGGACGCCGCGCTGATCAGACAGAAGGTCCCCGGCGTCATCCCGTACGGGCTGCCGCTCGGGCCGGAGGAGGCCCAGGCCGAGTCGATGATGTGGACCATGAGCGGTGGTGGCGGCCTCGCCGACAACGCGGGGAACTACACCATCGACAGTGAGCAGAACCGGGCCACCTTCAGCTGGCTGCGGACCAACCTGGTGGACGCCCGGCTGACGTACCCCGACCCCGGCACGGTGGACCGCAAGACCGCCTTCGGCGACTTCGCCGCCGGCAAGGTCGCGATGCTCAACGGCCACCCCTCGCTGATCCAGAAGGCCCTCAACGCGAAGATCGACTACGGGACGGCGGCCATCCCGCGCAGGGACGCGCAGGCCAGGGCGGGCACGCTGGGCGTCGCCGACTGGATGATGGCCTTCAAGGCCAACGGCCACCGCGCCGAGATCAAGAAGTTCCTCTCCTTCGTCTACACGAAGGAGAACACGCTGAAGTTCGACGAGCTCTACAACCTGCTGCCGGTCACCCAGGACACCCGCGACGAGATGACCAGCGGCGGCAAGCACGAGGACCTCAAGCAGTTCCTCGCCGCGCTCCCCAGCGCCAGCTTCTACCCGCTCGGCGACCCGTCCTGGGACAAGGTCAGCGGCATGGTCAAGAAGGACGTCGGAGGCGCGGTCAGGGACGGCGGCGACGACGTCCTGGCCACCCTGCAGCACGCGGCGGCCGAAGCGGCCTCGAAGGCCCGGCGGTAGCAGGCAGCCTTCAGAAGTTGATCGCGTACGCCTTGCGCAGGGTCTCGTGCACCGTCCAGGTCGTCCGGTCGCCCTCGCGCAGGACCGCGAGGTCGCCCGGGCCCACCTCCAGGGTCGGGCCGTCGGCCACCTCGATGGTGGCCCGGCCGCTGATCACCACGAACAGCTCGTCCGCCTCGGTGTCCGTCACCACCCCCGGGGTGATCTGCCAGATGCCGCGCAGCTGCCGGCCGTCCTCCGACTCCCAGAGGACCTTGCCGGAGACCTCGGGGCTGCCCGAGACGACCTGGTCCGGTGCCAGCGGCTCCGGTGTGAGCTCGACGTCGGGGATGTGCAGAGCGAAGCTGTTGGTCATGGTCCGACGCTAGCCGCCGACGGCCGGACGCGGAGTCGCCAGAGTGTGTCGTACCCGCAGGGCAGAATGACACCTCGTAGGGCGAGCGGAGGTGGACAGGGTGCCTGAGCTGAGCGAACGTGAGCTGGCGGTGCTGGCGCTGGAGGCGCAGCAGTGGCGTACGGCGGGTGCGAAGGAGCAGGCCATCCGGGAGCGGCTCGACATCTCCAGCACCCGCTACTACCAGCTGCTGAACGGTCTCCTCGACCGGCAGGAGGCGCTGGCCCACGACCCCGTGCTGGTCAACCGGCTCCGCCGGGTGCGGGAGGCCAAGCGCGCGCAGCGGTAGCGGGAGGCCCGCCCTGGGTAGGGTCGGGGGCATGGGAATGCCTGAGCTTTCAGCACCGAGCACCCCGGCCGGCCGTGCGGGCCTGGCGGCCCTGCTGGCCGCGCCCGCCGAGGCGGTGATCGCCCTCGACTTCGACGGGACGCTCGCCCCGATCGTGCCCGACCCCGACCAGGCCCGCGCGCACCCCGGGGTGGCCGCCGCGCTGTCCGCCCTCGCGCCGCAGGTCGGCGCGGTGGTGGTGGTGACGGGCCGCTCGGCGGGGGTCGCCGTGGAGTACGGCGGCTTCCGGGGCGTACCGGGCCTGGAGCACCTGACCGTCCTCGGCCAGTACGGCGCCGAGCGCTGGGAGGCCCGTACGGGTGAGCTGTCCTCGCCCGAGCCGCCGCCCGGCGTCGCGGCTCTCCGGGCCGAGCTGCCCGCCGCCCTGGAGCGGGCCGGCGCGCACCCCGGCACCTGGGTCGAGGACAAGGGGCGTGCCCTCGCCGTCCACACCCGTCGTACCGCCGATCCGGAGGGCGCCCTGGACGCGCTCCGCGAGCCGCTCGCCCGGCTCGCCGCCGCCCACGGCCTGATGGTCGAACCGGGCCGCTACGTCCTGGAGTTGCGCCCGCCCGGGGTCGACAAGGGTGCGGCCCTGGCCGGCTTCCTGGCCGAGCGTCCGGCCGGTCCGGTCCTCTACGCCGGGGACGACCTCGGCGACCTCGCGGCGTACGCGGCCGTGGAGAAGCGCCGCGCGGACGGCCTGCCCGGCCTGCTGGTCTGCAGCGCCACGGCCGACGGCGAGGCCCCCGTCCGCGAACTCGCCGACCGGGCGGACCTGGTGGTGCCGGGCCCGGCCGGGGTGGTCGCGTTGCTGGAGGGCCTCGCCGCCCGGCTCAGCTCAGCGCGTTGAGCTGGTCGAGGAACCACTGCTGCGGCGGCAGCGCGGTCGCCGCGGCCGCCAGGCGCTTGGTGCGGTCGGCACGTTCGCCGGGGTGCATGGTGAGTGCCTCGTGCAGGGCCTCGGCGGTGGCGATGACGTCGTACGGGTTCACCGTGATGGCGTCGTCGGCGAGTTCGGCGTACGCGCCCGCCTCGCGGGAGAGCACCAGGGCGCACCCGCCGTCGGAGACCACCGGGACCTCCTTGGCGACCAGGTTCATCCCGTCCCTGATCGGGTTGACCAGGGCGACGTCGGCGAGCCGGTAGGCGGCCAGCGAGCGCGGGAAGTCGTCGTTGACGTGCAGGATCAGCGGCTGCCAACTCGCCGTCCCGAACTCGTCGTTGATCTCCTGGGCGATCCGCTGCACGGCCGCCGTGTACTCGCGGTACTCGGGCAGGTCGTGGCGGGACGGGTAGGCGAAGGCGATGTGGACCACCTGGTCCAGCCACTCGGGCCGCGAGCGCAGCAGGTGCCGGTAGGCGAGGAGCCCGCGGACGATGTTCTTGCTCAGCTCGGTGCGGTCGACCCGGACGATGGTCCGTCGATCGCCCACGGCTTCCCGTAGGGAGGCCAGCCGGGCGTCCACGTCCGGCTGGTGGGCGCGCTCGCGCAGGAAGTCGGCGTCCGCGCCGAGGCCGTGCACGCCGAGGCGGGTGGTCCGGCCCTCGTACGTGACGGTGAGTTCGGTGCGGTCGACGGTGGCGCCGAGGACGGCCTCGCAGCAGTCCGCGAAGGCGAGCGCCCAGCGACGGGTCAGGAAGGCGGCGCGGTCGGCGCCGAGGATGCCGGTGAGCACGGCGGCGGCGACGTCGTCGGGGAGCAGGCGGTAGTACTCGGGCGGTGCCCAGGGGGTGTGCGAGAAGTGCCCGATCCGCAGGTCGGGGCGCAGGGACCGGAGCTGCGCGGGGGCCAGGGAGAGATGGTAGTCCTGGATCAGTACCGAGGCGCCGGGTGCGGCCTCGGCGGCGAGCGCCTCGGCGAAGGCCGCGTTGTACGCGCCGTAGGACTCCCACTCGCGGCGGAAGCGGTCGTCGAAGAGCGGCGAGACGGGGGTGTCGTACAGCAGGTGGTGGACGAACCAGAGGGTGGAGTTGGCCACGCCGTTGTAGGCGCGGGTGAAGGTGGCGGGGTCGATGTCCAGCATGCGGACGGCCTGTCCGCCGACGTCGAAGCCGCCGAGGTCGAGCCGCCCGTCGGGGGACTGCCGGGCGGCCGTGCGGTCGGCGTCGCCGAGGGCAGCGCAGACCCAGACTGCGGACGGGTCGTCGATCGCCGAGAGCCCGGAGACCAGGCCTCCACCGCCTCTGCGCAGGGTCAGTGAGCCGTCGTCCTCGATGGTGAAGGACACCGGGCCGCGGTTGGAGGCCACCAGGATCGGGGCGCTGCCGGTCGGATTCGAACGTTCGGTCGCGAGATCGGCCATGCTTCCAACCTTGCCGGGTGCCCCGGGCGGCAAACCACTCGCCGCGCGGAGACGCTCGCGCTGAGGGATAACGGCAGGGGCGCGGGGAACTGCGCGAGGCGGAAGGTACGGCGCCGCAGTCTTCCGATTTCGCGCAGTTCCCCGCGCCCCTGGTGGTTCACCGCCTGCGTCGGTCTGCCACCTCTGAGGACGGGGCTCACCGCTTGCGCCGGTACTCCGGGACGGTCCGCATCGGTGGGCGTTCCAGGGCGCCGACCGGGTGGGTGTGGGCGGTGAAGTCGCGGGTTTCGGGGTCGCGGGTGAACTGGGTGAGCAGGGGGTGGACCAGGTCCGCGGAGGCCTTCAGGCGGTGGGTGCGGTCGAGGCGCTCCAGGGCCGTCCGGTAGATGGTCGCGGCCATCCTGCCGAGGGCCTGGCCGTCCTGGTGCCGGTGATGCCGGACGCCGACGTCCACCTGGGCCAGCGCGTCCAGGCCGACCGCGTCCAGGGCGTCCACCAGCAGCCCGAGCTCGACTCCGTAGCCGGTCGGGAAGTGCAGTTGCTCGAGCAGCGAGCGGCGGGCCGCGTACTCGCCGCCCAGCGGCTGGACGAAGCCGGCCAGCTGCGGCCAGTGCAGGTTGAGCAGCGGGCGCGCGACCAGCTCGGTGACCCGGCCGCCGCCCGCCGGGACCACCGCTCCGTCGGTCTCCAGCGGGCGGTCGTACATCGCCTTGACCAGCTGGATCTCCGGGTCGGTGAGCAGCGGGCCGACGATCCCCGAGACGAAGGCCGGGTCGAACTCCCGCAGGTCGGCGTCGATGAAGCAGACGATCTCGCCGGAGGTGACCAGCAGCGAGCGCCAGAGCACCTCGCCCTTGCCCGGCGCGGCGGGCAGCCGGGGGAGTATGTCGTCCCGGTGCACCACCCGGGCGCCGGCGTCGGCGGCCATCTGCGCCGTCCGGTCGACCGAGCCTGAGTCGACCACCACCAGCTCGTCCACCAGCGGCAGCCGCTCCATCAGCTCGCGGCGGATCACCCGGACGATCTCGCCGACCGTCGGCTCCTCGTCCAGTGCGGGCAGGACCACGCTGACCGTGCCGGCCGGGCCCGCCGCCTTCTTGGCGGCCAGCAGGGTGCGCGCCGGACGGTCGGCCGCGGTCCAGGAGCGGCGGCGCAGCCAGGACGCCACCTCCGGGAGCGGGGCCGGGGTCAGCTGGTCGGGCAAGACAACACTCCTAGAAAGATCTATCTCGCGTGGCGGACGGTCGGCTTCACGGCTGACGCCTTCGGTTACAGTCTTCGTACTGCGGTCGGACCTTTGCACATCGGGGTCTGTCCCAGAGAGTGACCACAACTTCATAGAGCTCATCCAGAGGGACTGAGGGAACGGCCCGTTGAAGTCCCGGCAACCTTCTCGCTCGGCTGTCACAGGCCCCGGCGGGACAGGTGCCAATTCCGTCCTGTGGCGCGACCGCGTCACGGGGAAGATGAGGAGAGAGGCCTCCGCCATCATGGCTACCGCTACCCCTGTTCCAGTTTCCGCCCCGACCGTCGACCTCGGCCCCGCTGCCGCGCTGTCCTGTCGTGAGTGCGGCACCCGCTTCCCGCTCGGTCCCAGCTTCGCGTGCCTGGAGTGCTTCGGCCCGCTGGAGATCGCGTACGACTTCGGCTCGGCCGAGGCCGAGGAGCTCCGGAAGCAGATCGAGTCCGGCCCCGCCAGCATCTGGCGCTACGCTCCGCTGCTGCCCGTCCCGGCCGACGTCGCCTCGAAGCCGAACCTGAACCCGGGGTGGACCCCGCTGGTCAAGGCCGACAACCTGGGCCGTGAGCTGGGCTTCACCGCGCAGCTGCACATCAAGGACGACTCGGGCAACCCGACCCACTCCTTCAAGGACCGGGTGGTCGCCTGCGCCATCGAGGCGGCGCGCGCCTTCAACTTCACGACCCTCTCCTGCTCCTCCACCGGCAACCTGGCCGGCGCCGTCGGTGCCGCGGCCGCCCGGGCCGGGTTCAAGTCCTGCGTGTTCATCCCGCACGACCTGGAGCAGGGCAAGGTCGTCATGGCCGGGATCTACGGCGGCGAGCTGGTCGGCATCGAGGGCAACTACGACGACGTGAACCGCTTCTGCTCGGAGCTGATCGGCGACCCGGCCGGCGAGGGCTGGGGCTTCGTCAACGTCAACCTGCGCCCGTACTACGGCGAGGGCTCGAAGACGCTGGCGTACGAGATCTGCGAGCAGCTCGGCTGGCGGCTGCCGGAGCAGATCGTCATCCCGATCGCCTCGGGCTCGCAGCTCACCAAGATCGACAAGGGTCTGCAGGAGCTGATCAAGCTCGGCCTGGTCGAGGACCGGCCGTACAAGATCTTCGGGGCCCAGGCGGAGGGCTGCTCCCCGGTCTCCGCCGCCTTCAAGGCCGGCCACGACGTGATCCGCCCGGTCAAGCCGGACACCATCGCCAAGTCGCTGGCGATCGGCAACCCGGCGGACGGCCCGTACGTGCTCGACATCGCCCGCCGCACCGGCGGCGCCGTCGAGGACGTCACCGACGCCGAGGTGGTGGCCGCGATCAAGCTGCTGGCCCGTACCGAGGGCATCTTCGCCGAGACCGCGGGCGGCGTGACCGTCGGCGTGCTCAAGAAGCTGGTCGAGACCGGCCAGCTGGACCCGGCGAAGGAGACCGTCGCGATCAACACCGGCGACGGCCTGAAGACCCTTGACGCGGTGGCCGATGCGGGCCTGACCGCCACCATCCGCCCGACGCTGGACTCCTTCCGCGCCGCCGGCCTCGCGTCCGCCTGACCTCCCCCCTCACCCTGCAAGGAGCCCGCATGAGCGCCAACGTCCGCATCCCGACCATCCTGCGCACCTACACCGGCGGTGCCGCTGAGGTGGCGGCGGAGGGTGCCACCCTGTCCGCCGTCATCCAGGACCTCGACGCCAACCACCCGGGCATCGCGGCCCGCATTCTGGACGACGCCGGCAAGCTCCGCCGATTCGTCAACGTGTACGTGAATGACGACGACGTGCGTTTCGCCGAGGGCCTGGAGACCGAGATCAAGGACGGCGCGGGCATCTCCATCATCCCGGCCGTGGCCGGCGGCTGCTGAGCCGGGAACGCCCTACCATACCCCTGAGCCGTCGTCAGGCCCGGAATGCCAATTCCGGCCTGGCGGCGGCTCTCGGTGTGCCGCGCGGATATTTCCGCACTTGAGAGGGAGTAGAGTGCGCAGGTGTCAGCGCTTCTCCCCCCGCCGACCGCGCTTCTCCGCCTGAGTCGTCTCCCGGCTGGTGCCCCACGCACCGTCAGCCGATCGCATACGCAAGGCTCGTCCGGCCGCTGAGACGGCCGTTGAACAGTACGAAGCAAAAGATGTCAGGCAGGCGTCATAAATCTGTCGGTGATATGTGGCATTCGTCCGCTATGCCCAGCGCGAATTGCCGCCATGTGCCGCTTTCATCCCGTGATATCCGATAACTGCGCGGGGGAATTCTCGAAAGTTGGGCCTGTTGCAGAGGGCGTCTGTCCGGATACATTCAGCCGCGGTCGACGCATTCACCCGCTGACCGGCCACCTTCCGGTGGACTCGGCGGAGGACTGCGGCGTGCACGGCTGTGCCCAGGGGGGGTCCCCGGGCCGGCCTACCAGACCTGGGCCCGCATCCTGCGGGTCCGTGAAGGGCCAGCACAGCACAAGGGGAGTTCGGAATGGCTCAGGGCACCGTCAAGTGGTTCAACGCGGAGAAGGGCTACGGCTTCATCGCGGTCGACGGTGGTGCGGACGTGTTCGTCCACTACAGCGCGATCCAGATGGACGGCTACCGCACCCTCGAGGAGGGCCAGCGGGTCGAGTTCGAGATCTCCCAGGGACAGAAGGGCCCGCAGGCGGACATGGTCCGCGCGGCGGTCTGACCTTCCGACCTGCGGAGCCTCGGCTCGGTCACGAGCTGGTGCTCAACTGCTTCAGCAGCGGGCCCGCACGACACCTGTCGTGCGGGCCCGTCGGCGTCCGTGCGTGTCGGTCGATTGGGCTTGCACTCGATACCCGAGAGTGCTAATCATTGGCGTTAGCACTCACAGCTTGAGAGTGACAACGGACCGGGTCGGTGAGGCCCCCGGGAGCGGTAGGGGACAGGACCCCCGCACACCAGGGCCGTCCGTCGCGGGCACCCTTCGGTCCGGTGCAGTCGACCGCGTCCCGGAGGACCACTTCACATGGCAAAGATCATCGCGTTTGACGAGGAAGCTCGCCGCGGCCTTGAGCGCGGGATGAACCAGCTTGCCGACGCCGTCAAGGTGACGCTTGGCCCCAAGGGCCGCAACGTCGTCCTTGAGAAGAAGTGGGGCGCCCCCACGATCACCAACGACGGTGTCTCCATCGCCAAGGAGATCGAGCTCGAGGACCCCTACGAGAAGATCGGCGCGGAGCTCGTCAAGGAGGTCGCCAAGAAGACCGACGACGTCGCGGGTGACGGCACCACCACCGCCACCGTGCTCGCCCAGGCTCTCGTCCGCGAGGGCCTGCGCAACGTCGCCGCCGGCGCCAACCCGATGGCCCTGAAGCGCGGCATCGAGAAGGCCGTCGCGGCCGTCTCCGACCAGCTGCTCGCTCAGGCCAAGGACGTGGAGACCAAGGAGCAGATCGCCTCCACCGCCTCCATCTCCGCCGCCGACACCCAGATCGGCGAGCTCATCGCCGAGGCGATGGACAAGGTCGGCAAGGAAGGCGTCATCACCGTCGAGGAGAGCAACACCTTCGGTCTGGAGCTCGAGCTCACCGAGGGCATGCGCTTCGACAAGGGCTACATCTCCGCCTACTTCGCCACCGACCTGGAGCGGATGGAGGCGTCCTTCGAGGACCCGTACATCCTGATTGCCAACTCCAAGATCGGTTCCGTCAAGGACCTGCTCCCGCTCCTCGAGAAGGTCATGCAGAGCGGCAAGCCGCTCGTCATCATCGCCGAGGACGTCGAGGGCGAGGCCCTGTCGACCCTGGTCGTCAACAAGATCCGTGGCACCTTCAAGTCCGTCGCCGTCAAGGCCCCGGGCTTCGGTGACCGTCGCAAGGCCATGCTCGGCGACATCGCCATCCTCACCGGTGGCACCGTCATCTCCGAGGAGGTCGGCCTCAAGCTCGAGAACGCCGGGCTGGAGCTGCTGGGCACCGCCCGCAAGGTCGTCATCACCAAGGACGAGACCACCATCGTCGACGGTGGCGGCGACAGCGAGCAGGTCGCGGGCCGCGTGAA
Source organism: Kitasatospora atroaurantiaca (assembly GCF_007828955.1). Taxonomy (NCBI): domain Bacteria; kingdom Bacillati; phylum Actinomycetota; class Actinomycetes; order Kitasatosporales; family Streptomycetaceae; genus Kitasatospora; species Kitasatospora atroaurantiaca. The sequence goes on from NZ_VIVR01000001.1 coordinate 4,366,837, forward strand.
CCAGATCCGCGCCGAGATCGAGAACAGCGACTCGGACTACGACCGCGAGAAGCTCCAGGAGCGCCTCGCCAAGCTGGCCGGCGGCGTGGCCGTCATCAAGGCCGGCGCGGCGACCGAGGTCGAGCTCAAGGAGCGCAAGCACCGCATCGAGGACGCCGTTCGCAACGCGAAGGCGGCCGTCGAGGAGGGCATCGTCGCCGGTGGCGGCGTCGCCCTGCTGCAGGCCTCCGTGGCCTTCGACAAGCTCGAGCTGGACGGCGACGAGGCCACCGGCGCCAACATCGTCCGTGTGGCGCTCGAGGCCCCGATCAAGCAGATCGCGACCAACGCCGGCCTCGAGGGCGGCGTCGTGGTGGAGAAGGTTCGCAACCTCCCCGCCGGCCACGGCCTGAACGCCGCGACCAACGAGTACGTCGACCTCATCGCCGCGGGCATCATCGACCCGGCCAAGGTCACCCGCTCCGCGCTGCAGAACGCCGCCTCCATCGCGGCGCTCTTCCTCACCACCGAGGCCGTCATCGCCGACAAGCCGGAGAAGGCGGGCGCCCCCGCCGGCGGCGGCATGCCGGGCGGTGACATGGACTTCTGATCCCCTTCTGGGATCGGCGAGTTCTGATCGTCCACGAGGGCGGTCTCCCCACGCGGGAGGCCGCCCTCGAGGCGTTTTCACCCCTGCGTGGCCTCGGCATCGAGGATCTGGTGGGCTTTCTACGGACCGTGGGTGCTGCGGGACAATAGGTGGATGCCGTCCACTCCTGACATCGAAGCCGCGCTGCACAGTGCGCGGGCGCTGATCCTTGCCGACCTGACCGCACGGGACGTGGCGGACGCCGCCATGGTCTCGCTGGTCGAGGATGCCGTGACGCACCGGCGGTGGTGGCTGGAGCAGTGGCCCGACGGTACGGACTTCGTGCTCGGGCTGGTGGCGCAGGACGTCCAGGACGCGCTGCTGGAGGCGTACGGCCGCTGGCCGCTGTGCGAGACGTGCGCGGCGGACGGCGACCCGCACGCGCTGAGTGTCGAGCCCGAGCTGGGGCCCGAGCCGCACTGGGTGTGCGGCAAGGAGGGCGTCGTGGTCGCGCCCGTCGGGCAGCTGTCGTGATACTCATCGACCCGCCCGTCTGGCCCGGCCACGGGAAGCTCTGGTCGCACCTGGTGAGCGACGTCTCGTACGAGGAGCTGCACGCCTTCGCGGCGCGCCTGGGCGCGCCGGAGCGCGGCTTCGAGCGCGACCACTACGACATCCCCGCGCAGTGGTACGAGGACGCGCTGCGACTGGGTGCCCAGCCGGTCGGCAGCAAGGAGCTGGTGGCCCGGCTGACGGCAGCCGGGCTCCGGCGGCGGAAGGTCAGCCCAGCTTCGTGAGTTCGGCCGCCAGGTTGGCCCGTGCGGCCGCGTCGAAGCGGGTGCGGGCGGCCTCGGTGCGGTAGAGCGCGGGCAGGTCCAGGAGCTGGCGCAGGATCGCCGCGCGGCCGGCGCGGAAGACGTCCTCGGGCACGAAGCCGTACTCCTCGCGCACGGCGGCCGCGTAGGCCTCGTACTGCTGCGGGGTGCCCCCGAGAACGGCCAGGTCGGCGTCGCTGAGCACCTCGCCGTTGCGGTCCCCGGCCTCGGGGTGGTGGCTCACGGTGAGCCGGACCAGCCGGGCCACCTCCTCGACCAGCGGCTCCGCCAGCCCCGCCTCGCGCAGGGCGCGAACGGCCAGTTGAGCGCTGCGCTCCTCGTTCTCCGAGCGGTCCGGCCGGTAGACGACGTCGTGGAACCAGGCGGCCAGCCGGACGGCGTCCGGGTCGTCGGCGTGCTCGGCGAGGGCGTCGACGTGGTCCAGCACGGCCTCGAGGTGCTCGGTCGTGTGGTACCTGCGCTGTGGCTCGGCCCAGCGCTTCAACAGGTCGCGCCCGTACGGCTCCGGGTCGGCGGTTGCGCCGCAGCGCGTCAGCAGGGCGGTCCAGCGGTCGAGCAGGGCGTCGGTATCGGGCATGCGCCCATTCTGGCCCGGCGGGCGTCACGAGTTCGTGACGGGTGGCCGTCCGGGGCTCGCCCACAGGGGCCCGGATATGGCAGGGTAGCGCACATGTCTAGACCAATTCTCGAAGTCATCGCGCTGACCGCGCAGGATGCCCAGGCCGCCGAGTCCGGTGGTGCCGACCGCCTCGAACTGGTCACGGACATGGCCGCCGACGGGCTGACCCCCTCGGTGGAGGACTTCGCCGGGATCCGCGCCGCCGTGGACCTCCCGCTGCGCGTCATGCTCCGCATCCGGGACGGCTTCACGCCGGGCGGTCTGGACGAGCTCCGCGCCCGCGCCGCCGCGCTGCGGGCGGAGGGAGCCGAGGAGTTCGTCCTCGGCTTCCTGGACGCCGACGGGGCGGTGGACCTCGCCGCGACCACCGCCGTCGCGGAGGCCGTCGCGGGCTGCCGCTGGACGTTCCACCGGGCCATCGACCACAGCGCGGACCGTGCGGCCGTCCGTGCGGCCGTCGGCGAGCTGCCCGGGCTGGACACCATCCTCACCGCGGGCTCGCCCGCCGGCGTCGGCGCGGGTCTCGAGGTCCTGGCCGGAGAGCTGGCCAAGGCCGGTGACCCCGGGTACCGCCAGCAGATCCTGATCGGCGGCGGTCTGCGGGCCGAGCACGTCCCGGGCCTGCGGGCGGCCGGCTTCGACGGCTTCCACGTCGGTGGGCCGGTCCGGGTGGACGGCTGGACGTCCCCGGTGGACGCCGCCAAGGTCGCCGCCTGGCGCGGCCTCATCGATGGACGATAACCACAACAGGGGCGCGAGAACTGCGCGAAGCGGTAGGGCAGAGGTCGTTGCCTTCCGGTCTCGCGCAGTTCTCCCCCAGCCTTCGGCCGGGAGGTGCCCCCACGCGCCCCTGGAGAGTGCAACCGGCTCCGGTGCCTACCTTGCCCGGAGCTGCTCCGGCAGGGGCTCGGCGTGCAGGACGGTGAGGCCGGACACCGCGCGGGTCAGGGCGACGTACAGGCGGCGGAGGCCGGTGCGCTCGTCCGGTTCGCCCGCGACCACGGCGGCGGGCTCGTCGAGGACCACGTAGTCGTACTCCAGGCCCTTGGCGAGGGAGGCGGGGACTAGGGTGAGCCTGACCTCGGCGCTGGTCTCGGTGCCCGGGTCGAGGAAGGGCAGGCCCGCCTCGGCGAGGGCCTCGGCCAGCAGCGGGATGCGGTCGTCGGCGGCGATCAGGCCGGTGGAGCCCTCGTGGGCGAGGGACTTGCGGCAGGCCTCCACCAGGGAGTCGACGAGCCCGTCGGGGATGTGGCTGACGGCCAGCGAGCCGGGGGTGTCGCGGATCGAGGTCGCCGGGGCGAGGCCCGGGGCGATCGCGGGAAGCAGCCGGGAGGCGTACTCGATGACCTCCTCGGGGACGCGGAAGCCCTTGGTGAGCTCCTCGATGTGCGCGACGGGCTTGCCGAGGTGGTGCAGTGCATCGGCCCAACTGGCCGTCGCCCACGGGGTGGTGCCCTGGGCGAGGTCGCCGAGGATGGTCGCCGAGCCGGTGCTGCACCGGCGCCCCACCGCCCGGTACTGCATGGGGGAGAGGTCCTGCGCCTCGTCCACGACGACGTGTCCGAGCGAGGCGGTCCGCTGCACCAGGTCGGTCGCCTCGTCGACCAGGACGGCGTCGGCGGCGGTCCAGGGCGCGGTTCGGAGCGACCGTCCCGGCTTCGCCCAGCGGATGGCGGCCTGCTCCTCGGGGGCGAAGATGCCCTCCGCGCACGCGGCGAGGAACTCCGCGTCGGTCAGCAGCCGGTGCACCAGCTTGGCCGGGTCGACCGGCGGCCAGCACTCCTTGACCACGGCCTTGATCTGCGGGTTGCGGGCCACCGCGTCCTGCACCCGGTCGTCCGGAGCCTCGCCGCCCTGCTCCATCTTCAGCAGCACGGCGTGCGCGATCCGCTGCGGCAGGGCCTCCCGGGCCGCGCCGTAGCGGATCTCCCGGCTCTTCAACTCCTCGATGATCTCGACGAGTTCGTACACCGGTACCCGCCAGCGACGGGAGCCGCGCACCACCACGCAGGGCTCGGTCGGCAGCGCGATGCCGGCCCGCACGGCGCGCCGCAGCACCTCGGCCATCCGGGCGTCGCCCTTCAGCCGGGCCGACTCCGCAGGGTCCTCGGCCCGTACCTCGACGTGCGCCACCAGCTGCTGCACGGTCGCCTGGGCGACGTCCAACTCGCCCAGGGCGGGGAGGACTTGCTCGATGTAGTGCAGGAAGGAACTGTTCGGCCCGATGACCAGGGTGCCGGTACGGGCGAGCCGCTCGCGGTGCGCGTACAGCAGGTACGCGACGCGGTGCAGGCCGACGGCGGTCTTCCCGGTGCCGGGGGCGCCCTGGACGCAGACCGTGCCGCCGATGTCGGCGCGGACGATCTCGTCCTGCTCCGGCTGGATGGTGGCCACGATGTCCCGCATCGGGCCGACGCGGGGCTTCTCGATCTCCGCCGCGAGCAGGGCCGAGGTGGTCTCGGCCTCGGCCGGGTCGGTCAGGTGCTCATCCTCGTACGCCGTCAACTCGCCGCCGGTGTAGCCGAATCGGCGGCGCCGCTCGACGTCCATCGGCTCGGTGCGGCTGGCCCGGTAGAAGGGCTGGGAGACCGGTGCGCGCCAGTCGATCACCATCGGATCGCCGTCGGCGTCGTGGACGTGGCGGCGGCCGATGTAGAACTGCTCGCCCGTACCTCCCTCGGCCAGCGCTTCGCTGATCGCGTGCAGGTAGTCGAGCCGGCCGAAGAAGAGCGGCGTGTGCGCGAGGTCCGCCAGGGCCGCGATCCGGGCATCGATCTGATTCTGCAGGACCGCGGCGGAGACCCAGGTGCCGGTGACGTCGCGCAGGTCGAGCGACTCGACGTCCTCGCGCATCGCACGCAGCGCAGCCCGGGAGGCGGCCAGATGGTCGCGCTCGCGCTGCAGGGGGTCACGGAGGGGGTCGGTGGTGGGGGCGTGCACAGCGAACCTTCCCGGCTGCCCGCGGGTACGCGGCAGCGGTCTCGTCGTAGCTCACAGTGAAGGACCCCGGCCGGTACCAAGCGGTCGGGACCTCCCCCGGCTGCCGGCGACGGCACCACGGTTCGGGAGGGGGCAGACCGGCGATCCTAAACCCACCGCGCGCCGAGAGCGAATTGTTTTCCCCTTGTTCTCCCCCGGGCCGGCCTCAGGGGTGCCGTACGCCTGAAGTACGAGCGAGGTCCCGGCCATTACGGCCTTTCGGGTGATGTGCGCGGATGGCCGAAAACCTACTGTTGAAGCATGAGCACCGCACAGATCCACCCCACCGTCCGGAAGGCATCCAGGCCCCCCGTCGTGAGCGGCAGCACCGCAACCGCGGGCCCCCGCCGCCGCACCCCGATCTCGCACGCCGTCCGCAACGTCGGGATCATGCTCGACACCGCCGCACGCGTGCTCCTCCTCGGGCGCGACGGCGTCAAGCTCTGACCACCCCGAGTGACTACAGCACGTCGTCCGCGTCGATGATCCGGTACGCGTACCCCTGCTCGGCCAGGAAGCGCTGCCGGTGGGCGGCGAAGTCCTGGTCGACCGTGTCGCGGGCGACCACCGAGTAGAAGTGCGCCGAGTGCCCGTCGGCCTTGGGCCGCAGGACCCGGCCGAGGCGCTGTGCCTCCTCCTGCCGGGAGCCGAAGGTCCCGGAGACCTGGATGGCGACGGTCGCCTCCGGCAGGTCGATCGAGAAGTTGGCGACCTTGGAGACCACCAGCACGCTGATCTCCTTGGTCCGGAACGCCTCGAACAGCTTCTCCCGCTGGGCGTTGCTGGTCTCGCCCTTGATCACGGGGGCGTTCAGCACCTCGCCCAACTCGTCCAGCTGGTCGATGTACTGGCCGATGATCAGGGTCTGGTCCTTCTCGTGCTTCTTGACCAGGGCCTCCACCACCCGGCGCTTGGTCGCGGTGGTCGCACAGAAGCGGTAGCGCTCCTCCGGCTCGGCGGTCGCGTACGAGAGCCGCTCCGAGTCGGTGAGGGTGACGCGCACCTCGCAGCAGTCGGCGGGCGCGATGTAGCCCTGCGCCTCGATCTCCTTCCACGGCGCGTCGAAGCGCTTGGGCCCGATCAGCGAGAAGACGTCGCCCTCGCGCCCGTCCTCGCGGACCAGTGTCGCCGTCAGCCCGAGCCGGCGGCGGGCCTGCAGGTCGGCGGTGAACTTGAAGACCGGCGCGGGCAGCAGGTGCACCTCGTCGTAGACGACCAGGCCCCAGTTGCGGGCGTCGAACAGCTCCAGGTGGGCGTAGACGCCCTTCCGCTTGGTCGTCATCACCTGGTAGGTGGCGATGGTGACCGGGCGGATCTCCTTCTTCGTCCCGCTGTACTCGCCGATCTCGTCCTCGGTGAGCGAGGTGCGCTTGACCAGCTCGTGCTTCCACTGGCGGGCCGAGACGGTGTTGGTGACCAGGATCAGCGTGGTCGACTTGGCCTCGGCCATGGCGGCCGCGCCGACCAGGGTCTTCCCCGCGCCGCAGGGCAGCACCACGACGCCGCTGCCGCCGTGCCAGAAGCCCTCGACGGCCTGCTGCTGGTACGGGCGCAGTTGCCAGCCGTCCTCGTCCAGGTCGATCGGGTGCGCCTCGCCGTCCACGTACCCGGCGTGGTCCTCGGCGGGCCAGCCGAGTTTGAGCAGCACCTGCTTGATCTGGCCGCGCTCGGACGGGTGCACGATCACGGTGTCCGGGTCGACCCTGGTACCGACCAGCGGGGCGATCTTCTTGGACCGCAGGACCTCTTCGAGGACCGGCCGGTCGGTGGTGGTCAGCACCAGGCCGTGCACCGGGTGCTTGCTGAGCTTCAGCCGCCCGTACCGGGCCATGGTGTCGGCGATGTCCACCAGCAGCGCGTGCGGCACGGGGTAGCGCGAGTACGTCACCAGGGCGTCCACGACCTGCTCGGCGTCGTGCCCGGCGGCGCGGGCGTTCCAGAGGCCGAGCGGGGTCACGCGGTAGGTGTGGACGTGCTCGGGCGCGCGCTCGAGCTCGGCGAAGGGCGCGATCACGCGGCGGCAGTCGGCTGCCTTGGGGTGGTCGATCTCCAGCAGCAGGGTCTTGTCGCTCTGGACGATCAGCGGTCCGTCGTTCACGCGGGGAAGCCTCCATCGGTTCGGCGCAGACCCTCCAGTGTCGCGCACTCCGCGAGGTTTCCATCAGGCCGAGTGGTGGCGGACCACTGTGGACCGGCCGGTTACTTCCACTCGTAGGTCTTCGCGGTGCTCTTGCCGGTCGCGTCCGACTCGAACTCGTAGACGCCCACGAGGCTGTTGAGCCGGGCGAACTTCTCGGACGCGGTGTCGAAGTAGACCGAGCCGCGCCAGCTCACGGCGCCCGGGCCGGTGAAGTGGCCGATGCCGGTGCCGTGCCAGCTGATGGTGGCGCCGTCGGCCGTCATCGAGACACCCTGGCCCTCGCCGAAGAGCGTTCCGTCGGGCTGCAGGACCGTCTCGTAGGTGCCGATGTCCGTGGTCTCTGTACCGAGCAGGTCCCCGGTGCCCTGGAACGAGACCTCCAGCACCGGGTGCAGGCCGTCACCGCCGGGAAGGACCCGGGTTCCGGTTTCCTGGGCCTGGAATCGGCTGATCAGTTCGCCGAGCATGACGTCTCCTCTCGAAATCCCCTCTTCCGGACTACGCCCGGGGGTGGAACCCGTCAAGGCGGCGGTGTCCTGGCCGGTCCGGGCTCGTTGGGCAGGCCATGAAGAAGTCGAACCGCATCCTCGCCGCCGTCGCCCTCTCCGGCGCGGCCTTCGCCGTCACCGCGACCCCCGCCCACGCCCTGGCCGGCCTCGGCCAGACCGGCGGCCCCTTCGGTGCCGTCGCCTTCGCGCTCACCGACCTCGTGACCGGCGTGCCGGTCTCGCCGCCCGACCCGAACTCGATCATCGAGAAGGCCAAGCAGCAGCACGCGCAGGAGCAGGCGCAGCAGCAGCACTGACGTCCGGGGTCAGGGGCCGGGGCTCACGGTTTCTCGTCGACCTCGGCGACGCCGGTGATCCGGTGCAGGGCGAAGGTGCGGACCTCGTCCGAGAGGTGGTCGTACGCGGTGACGAAGCCGCCCTCCACCTTGACCGGGTCCACCACGCGCTGGGAGGCCAGGCCCTCGGCGTTGATGTAGCCGATCCACATCCGCTCGCCGAGCAGGACCGCCGTCTGCAGGGCGGCCAGGGTGTCGGCGGCGGCCGTGCGCGGGAGCTGCCGCAGGTCGGTACGGGCCGGGCCGCTCTGGTGCGGGGTCGCGGCCGGGCCCGCGACGGTCTCCCGGCGGACGGCGGTGGCCGCCCGGTCCCCCGCCCTGACCGCCTTGACGGCGGCGCCCAGCAGGACGTCGTCCGGCTGCGACGGGCCGTCGGGTACGGGTGCCGGGGCGGTCCGCGGCGGGGTGCGGTGGCTGTCCGGGCGGGTGATCAGCACGTCGCCCTCGGCGGACTCGGCAGCCGGCGCGTACCCCATGGTGCGGAGCACTGAGAGGAGTGTCTCGGGCGGGGCCTGGGCGGCCAGTACGGTCGGTGCGAGCAGGCGCAGGCGCAGTTCGACGGCCCGCCGGTCCGCCAGCACCTCCGCCAGCAGGGCGGTGTCGTCGCAGCGCAGGTACGAGGAGGCCGCGCCGACCCGGAGCACGCCGTGCCGGCGGGCCACGTCGTCGATCAGGTAGCTGAGCGGCTGCGGGACGGGCGTCCGGGAGTGCTGTCCGAGGAAGGCGTGCAGGTCGGCGGCGGTGCGTCCGGCGTCGAGGGCGCGGCGTACGGAGTCGGTGGTGAAGCGGTAGACGGTCGCGCCGCCCTTGGACTCGATGTCCGCGCAGAGGGCCAGGGCCTGGGAGAGGGGGGTGAGGAGCGGGCCGGGCGCGATCGCGGTGAGGTCGGGCTGCAGGATGACGTGGTCGAGCGGCTGGGGGAGCAGCGGGGCGAGGACGGGGGCCGGGTCGCCGCGGTCGAGGAGTGTGCGGGCCGGGGAGGCGAGCGCGCCGCGGCCGGTGATGCCGAGCAACTCGGCTTCGGAGAGGGCCCATTCGGTGAGGTGGTCGCGCAGGTCGCGGCCGTCCTGGCCCATCGGGCCGCCGCGCAGCGGGCGTTGCCAGCGCAGGGCGGGGAGCAGGGTCTCGGCGGTGGCCGTGCCGCCGGGCGGGAGGGTGGCCAACAGGGTCAGGACCGCGCGTCGTACGGACGGCGCGAGGGTGCGGTCGAGTTCGGGGCCGAGTGCGGCGCGGGTCTTGCCCTTGCCGTCGGGCGTCCCGGTCAGGCCGGCCACCCGGGTGGCGGTGAGCCAGCTGCGGGCGAGCAGGGCCCAGCGCTCGGCGACGGGCTGCTGCAGCCAGGTGTCGTAGGCGGGGGTCGGTGCCCAGCGCTCGTCCGCCTCGCCGTCCGGGGCCAGCAGGCCGGAGGTGTAGGCGAGTTCCAGCCAGAAGGCGGCGGTGGGCTCCGGGCACTCCAGGGTGAGCGCGGCCCGCTTGAGGTCGCGGACGCCGAGGCCGCCCGCGCGGAGGGTGGGGGGCGGCTGGAGGCCCCAGGTGTCGAGCAGTTCCTCGATGGTGCGGACGGCGGTGTAGGCCTGGCCGGCCGCCGCGTTGTCCACAGCCTGTGGATCACGCCGGGCGGTGGGGACGGGCTCGGGCCTGGTGGGCTCCGTCGTGAGGTGGCTGCGGCCGCCGCGCAGGTGCAGAGCCAGCTCGCGGGGGAGGACCACCGAGCCGGTGCTGGAGGGGAGCAGCAGGCCGCGCGCCAGCAGCCACTCGACCGGGCTGTGGGCGTCCTCGGCGGTGACCGGGCGGGCCGCGTCCGGGACGGTGCCGGTGGGCGGGCCCCAGACCAGCTTGTTCAGGAGGCCGAGGGCCGGCTCGGGGGCCTGGGAGAGGAGTGCGGCGCAGCGCTTGCGGTCGCCGAGGAGGGCGGTGAGGGCTGCGACGGCGGTGACCGGGTCGGGGGTCGGGGCCAGGCCCGAGCCGGCGAGGAGCTGCTGCAGGCGGGCCGGGGACATGCCGGTGGTGGCCTCCGCGAGGGTCGGGCCGAGGCCGGTGCGGCCCGGGTTGGCCGCGGTGGGGGCGAGGGCCTCGCGGACGGCGATCACCAGGCGCAGTGCCGAGTCCGGGCCCCAGAGCAGCGCCCGGCTGCGGAGGGTGGCCAGGGCGGCGGGCAGGGCGGCCGTGACGGCGGCGCGGTCGACGGGGTCGGCGAGCGGGTGCGGCTTGACCCGGGCGGGCCCTGCGAGGAGGTTGCGGATCGTGGTGTCCGGGCTGCCGTCGGGGGCGGCGGCGAGGGCTTCGGCGACCTGGAGCGTGAAGCGGTCCAAGCGTTCGAGGGCACGGAGGGCGGAGGCCCGGCTGGAGAGGCGGCTCGCGAGCTGGGTGAGGTCGCTCGGGACGGGGTTGAGCAGGTCGGGGCGTGCTCGCAGCAGCTCGGCCAGCGCCTCGTCGCTGCGGGCGCGGAGCTCCTCGGCGAGCGTACGGGGTGCGGCGGCGGCCCTGGTGGGGCGCGGCTCGCTCTGCTGAGTGGTCATCCGACCCAGGTTAGTCGGCCGGGGTTACCGGAGCCCAGTGTCGGGGTGCGGGGCGCTTGCGCGGGCGCTGCGGGGGCGGGTGGTCCGGGGCCGGGCGCGGCTGCCGGGGTGGTCGTTCCGGGGGCTGCATGATTTTCGTACTGCCGGGGCCGGGGGCGTGGTTTCTCGCCGTTGGCAGTACGAAAATCACGCACCACGCCCCGGAACGACCACCCCGTCCGCCACCCCCTCCGTTGTGCCTGGTGGGCGTTCAAGGTGCGGGTGGGGCGCGGGGGCGCGTACCGCTCGCGTGGGTATCAGGGAGTGGGTACGTTCTGCGAGCAGCGGGGTCGGCGACATGATGCGGGGTGGCAGGGCGATGGCGGGCGGCGAGTGGTGGCGGGTGGACGGGCCGTGGCGGGTCCTCGGGAGATCGGGCCGGGAGGAGGGGGAGGCGGAGAGCGTGTACGCGCCCGAGGTGCCCGTCGCGCCGCCTGTGCAGAAGGAGCCCGATGCCGGGGTGCCGGGGATCTCCGCCAAGGACTTTCCGGGCTGGGACAGCGTCGTGTTCGACTTCCCCGAGGCCGCTCCGATTCCCGAGCAGCGGGTGGAGGAGGAGACGGCGCAGGCGGAGGCGGAGACCGTTGCGGGGGTGCAGCCTCGGGTGGCGTTCCTGGCGGGGCGGCGGCCCTCGGTGCTGGTGCTGGTGGCCGCGCTGGCGCTGGTGGCGGGTGCGCTGACCGGGCAGCTGATCGCGATGCTGGCCGGTTGGGGCCTTGCGTACCTCGCGCCGCGGCTGGGTGATCTGACCCGGAAGTTCGCCGTCCTCGGGATCCCGTTGGTCACCATGACCGGCTCGACCGTCTGGTTCTGGGGCCGCGCCCACGGCCGCTGGGGTTCGCCGCTGGCCCCGGGCGCACAGCTGAGCCACGAGACCTGGGCGGCCGCCCCGGGTGTCCTGCGGCTCGCGGCGCTCCTGTCGGCGCTCTTCCTGCTGGCCGTAACCCTGCGACGGCGTCCCGAGGTCACTTAGACGCGCCGCCAGGGGGTGCACCCATCAGGATCGGGCAGCGGGGAACTGCGCGAGATCGGAAGTGACGGCGCCGCACCTTCCGCCTCGCGCAGTTCCCCACGCCCCTGTGGCACCCCGCTGCGTCAGCTACGGGCGGAGCCGCTCAGCGGGCGGTGGCTGTGGTGTACCGGATCGCCGTGCGGCGTACGTAGGTGCCGTCGGGTTCGGCCAGGGGCTGCAGGGCCGCGATGGCGGCCTCGCGGGCTTCGGGGAGCCGGTCGGGCGGGATCGTCTCCAGCGCTGCTCGCCAGCCGCCGGCCCACTGGGAGCGCCACCAGGCCTCGGCGTCGGGGTAGTGGGAGACGGCGGTGTGCTCGACCGTGGTGATGCCGGTGAAGCCGGCCGCGGCGAGGAGTGGAGGGGTGACTCCCGGGCCCTGTCCGCGTGGGTGCAACTTGGCGCAGCTGCTCTGCGGAAGGTAGCCGCTGAGTGCGGCGGTCGGCTGCTTCCAGCGCGGGTCCTCGGCGCCGAAGGCGGTGAAGCCGAAGCGGCCTCCGGGCTTCAGGACCCGGTGGATCGAGGCCAGGGCGGCGGCCGGGTCCGGCGTGAAGACGACGGCCAGTGAGGAGAGCACCGCGTCGAAGGACAGGGCGGGAAGGTCGAGTGCCTCGGCGTCGCCGAGCTGGACGGTGACCTGGGGCAGGGCGGTGGCGTCGGCGGCGGTCGCGGTCACCATGCCGGGGGCGAGGTCCACGCCGACGGCGGAGCCGCCCGGCCCGACGGCGGTGGCCGCCGCGAACAGCACCGCGCCGCGTCCGCAGCCGACGTCCAGCACCCGCTCGCCCGGTTTCAGTGAGGCCAGGGCGACCAGGCGGGCGCCGATCGGGTTGAAGAACGGGCCGTTGACGGCGTCGTACTCGGGGGCGGCCAGGGAGAAGGTGCGGGCGAGGTTCGCCTTGCGGTCCGACATGGCGTCATGCTCGTCGGGCTCTGCGGCCGAGGTCAACCACCGAGGAAGCGCTGGAGTTCGGCGATGACGAGGTTGGCGCCGGTGTAGCCGATGCCCTGGAACCAGAGCTGGTCGTCCACCGGGAAGGCGCGGTGGGCCTGTACCGCCGCGAGGGCCTGCCAGCCGCTGCTCGCCAGGATGCCGGTGGTCCCGGCCTTCGCCGGGTCCCCGTAGGTCGCGTAGAAGAGGAAGTCGCCATCGGCCTTGGCGATCTGGTCGGGGGCCACCTCCACGGCGAACTGGTCGACGTTCTGGGCGTCGGGGCGTCCGAGCTGAAGATCCGTCAGCAGGGTGCCGATGAAGCTCTGCCTCCCGTACAGCCGCACCGTCGGCGATCCCTCGACGAAGCGCACGATGCTGATCCGTCGGCCTGGGCCGATCGCCTGGATCGTCTGCGCGACGTGCCTGCCGTACGCGGTGACCACCGCGACCGCCTGCTCCTGGCGGCTGAGGGCCTGGGCGTGCAGCTGGAAGTTGGCCTTCCAGGGGTAGCCGGTGGTCTGGGTCAGCACGGTGGGGGCGAGGCCGCGGAGGGTGTCGTAGCGGACGGCGTCGCGGGTCTGGTTGCTGAGGATCAGTTCGGGCCGGAGCGCGCTGATCTTCGCGATGTCCGGGCTGCCGATGTCGCCGACGTACGCGGTGCCCGCGAGCCAGGAGGCGGGCCAGTAGTCGGGGAAGTCGCTGTTGGCGGCGGCTCGTGCGGCCCCGACCGGGGTGATCCCCAGGGTGATCGCGGAGTCCAGCTCGGCGGTGTCCAGGGTCACCACGCGGACCGGGGCGCCGGGCACCACGACCGGGCCGGTGGCCGTGGTGACCGTCACGCTGGGCAGCGGCACCGGACTCGGCGGCGAGGTGTCGGCGGGCGACGGCGAGAGGGAGGGCGCCCGCGAGCCGAGGACCGAGCTGGTGCATCCGGTGAGGAGTGCCGCCCCGAGCCCGGACAGGACGGTCCGGCGCGGGAGCTGACGTGGCATCGGGACTCCTCTGATCGGCGCGTGGAGTCGATTATGTCCGAATTGTCTCGACGGGTGGGTTCAGCCGGCTCGTAGGCTGGGCCCCATGTCTCTCACCGTCGGCTTCGACCTCGACATGACCCTGCTCGACACCCGGCCCGGCATCAGGGCCACCTTCGATGCGCTCTCCGCCGCCACCGGCACCTGGATCGACAGTGAGCTGGTGATCACCCGGCTGGGCCCGCCGCTGGCCCGTGAGCTGGCCGAGTGGTTCCCGGCCGAGCACGTGGAGGAGATGGCCACCCGCTACCGGGCGATGTACCGCGAGTACGCGCTCCCCGGCACGCTGCTGCTGCCGGGAGCCCGGGAGTCGTTGGACGCGGTGCGGGCGAGCGGCGGCCGGGCGGCCGTGATCACCGGCAAGTACGCGCCGAACGCGCGCCTGCAGCTGGACCACGTCGGCCTCGCGGCGGACGTGCTGGTGGGTGACACCTGGGCCGAGAGCAAGGGCGCCGCCCTGCGCGAGCACGGCGCCGCGGTGTACGTGGGCGACCACCTGGGCGACATCACGGGCGCCAGGACCGCCGAGGCCGTGGCCATCGGCGTGGCCACCGGACCGTACGGCGCGGCGGAGCTGCGCGAGGCGGGCGCGGACGTGGTGATGGCCGACCTGACGGAGTTCCCGGACTGGCTCGCGGGCTACTTGGCCGGCTGAGTGCGCCGGCGCTGGGCGCGGGCCGAGAGCAGCAGGCCGGTGAGCGAGAGCAGGAAGCCCAGCGGCATCAGCATGCAGAGCCAGTAGGCCGCGGTCGGCAGCCGGGGCAGGTCGAAGAAGAGTGGGACGAACGTCACAAGGGTGGCGATCGATCCGACGCCGAAGACGATCGCCCCGGCCCGGACGAAGAGCTCGCCGCGGTCGGCGTTCTGGCTTGTCACGCGCGCTCCTCCTGAGTTCGACGATCCAGTGTCGCAGAGTGGACGGCCCCCGCCGATCGGCGGGGGTGGACTCCCCCCAGACGCTCAGATCTCTCATCAAACTCTCAGGCACTCTGGAGTTTGTTGGGGAACACAGGTCCGGTGGAGCAGGGACGTACGACGCAATGGGTCTGACGAGTCATAAGGTACTGGCGCTGTCCGCGCTGGTATCGGTGCTGCTGATCGTCGGTACGGTCTGGCTCTGGCCCCGGCTGGCCAACCGCTCCTGGGTGGCCGTCTGCGGGCGGCTGGGCACCATCCTGGGCACCCAGCTCGCCGTGATGGTCACCCTGGGCCTGCTGGCCAACAACTACTTCGCCTTCTACAGCAGCTGGGCGGACCTGCTGGGCACCAACAACGACGGCCCGGTGACCATCCAGAACCAGATGCTCGGCGGCGGGAAGCACCCCGGCGTCCAGCAGATCTCCAACGAGAACGTGCGCGGCACCAACACCGTCGGCCGCGAGCCGGCCGTGGTCGGCAAGCTGGAGCGGATCCGCATCCCCGGCGCGAGCACCGGCCTCGCCACCGAGGGGTACGTCTACCTGCCGCCGCAGTACTTCCAGCCGGACTACCAGAACAAGAAGTTCCCGGCCGTGATCGCGATCACCGGCTTCCCCGGTGACGCCAAGAACCTGATCACCAAGCTGAACTACCCCTCCAGCGAGCTGCAGCTGATCAAGGAGGGGAAGTCGAAGCCGACCGTCCTGGTGATGATGCGCCCGTCCCCGGCCATGCCGCGGGACACCGAGTGCGAGGACATCCCCGGCGGCCCGCAGTCGGAGACGTACTTCGCCAAGGACGTGCCGCAGGCCATCCGCGGCTCGTACCGGATCGCCGACGGAGCCGGCAGCTGGGGCGTCATCGGCAACTCCACCGGCGGCTACTGCGCGCTCAAGCTGGCCATGAAGCACCCGGACGTCTTCTCGGCGGCCGTCTCGCTCTCCGGCTACTACCGGGCCGCCGAGGACCCGACCACCGGTGACCTGTTCGGCGGCAGCCAGCAGCGCCGGGACGCGGCCGACCTGGACTGGCGCCTGGCGAACCTGCCGAAGCCGCAGGTCTCGCTGCTGGTCGGCGGCAGCAAGGAGGGTGACGGGGACTACTACTCGGCGACCCGGAAGTTCATCGACGGTGCGAAGGGCGGGGCGACCAAGGTCTCGTCGATCACCCTGGAGACCGGCGGCCACAACTTCAACACCTGGTCCCGGATGCTGCCCGCCTCCCTGGGCTGGCTGGGCGAGCACCTCAACGCGCCCGCCTGACCTGGCCCTCTGAGCCCGCCGTCACTGCGCGGAGTTCTTCGGGGACGGGGAGTTTCGACCTCCGGGTGGCCGGGGTATGCAGCCTTCGCACGGGGCTGATCCGGATGCCCCGCCTTCCCGACCGGGGGTGTCAGCCAGTGGAGAGCGCGATGCCGCGCCCTGGCCGCGCCAGGCCCCGGGCGGCGGCCCCCGACAGAGCCGCACACCAATATCCTGCTGCGCGCGAGTGAACCGCTGACGGATCATTGCTGATCGAGACCGACCTGCCTGTAGAGCGGTCGGCTCGTCATCCACCCGGTGATCCTCGGCCCCGCGCCGGGATCCCCCGCACCCACACTGAGGACTTTTCGAGATGCCCACCGGCCAGGTCAAGTGGTTCAACGAGACGAAGGGCTTCGGCTTCCTGTCGCGCGACGACGGCGGCGATGTCTTCGTCCACACCAAGGCGCTGCCGACCGGGGTCACCTCGCTCCGGCCGGGCCAGCGGGTCGAGTTCGGCGTTGTCGCCGGGCACCGGGGCGACCAGGCGATGGCCGTCACCCTGCTGGACGCACTGCCGTCCGTGGCCGCCGCCCAGCGCAAGAGCCCGGACGACATGGCGCCCATCGTGCAGGACCTGATCACCACCCTGGACGCCGTCCTGCCCGGCCTGCAGCGCGGTCGCTACCCGGCCAAGCCGACCGGCCAGAAGCTGGCCGTCCTGCTGCGGGCGGTCGCCGACCAGTTCGACGTCTAGGCACGTCGGGTAACTCCAGGGGCGCGGGGAACTGCGCGAGATCGGAAGCAACGGCCTGCACTCTCCCGCTTCGCGCAGTTCCCCGCGCCCCTGGATGCCCCTAATTGCTCGGTTGCCCAGGCGGAGCCCTAGAAGCTGAGCGCACCCGGGCCGATCGCCGGCACCAGCCCCTCGGCGGCGGCCCGGGTCAGCAGCCCGCGCACGGCCGCGTAGCCGGCCTCGCCCAGGTCGGCGGTGAACTCGTTCACGTACAGGCCGATGTGCTGGTCGGCGACGCCCGGGTCCATCTCCTGCGCGTGCTCCAGCACGTACGGGCGCGAGGCCGCCGGGTCCTCCCAGGCCATCCGTACGGAGGCCCGGATCGCCTCGGCGATCTCGCGCAGCCGCTCCTGGCCCAGCGAGCGCCGGGCGATGATCGCGCCGAGCGGGATCGGCAGCCCGGTGTCCTGCTCCCAGGCCTCGCCCATGTCGGCGAGCCGGTGCAGGCCGTACTGCTGGTAGGTGAAGCGGGCCTCGTGGATCACCAGCCCGGCGTCCACCCGGCCGTCCCGGACGGCCGGCATGATCTCGTGGAACGGCAGCACGACGATCTTCCCGAAGCCGCCGGGCACCGCCTTGGCGGCCCAGAGCCGGAACAGCAGGTACGCGGTCGAGCGCTCGCTCGGCACCGCGACCGTACGGCCGGTGAGGTCCGTGTCGGGTTCGCGGGTGAGGACCAGCGGCCCGCAGCCGCGGCCCAGCGCGCCGCCGCAGGGCAGCAGCGCGTACTCGTCCAGGACCCAGGGCAGCTGCCCGTAGCTGATCTTCAGGACGTCCAGCTCGCCGCGCTCGGCCAGCCCGTTGGTGATGTCGATGTCCGCGAACGTCACCTCGGGCGCGTCGGCGCCCGGCACCAGTCCGTGCGCCCAGGCGTGGAACACGAAGGTGTCGTTGGGGCAGGGCGAGTACGCGATGCTGAGGCGCTCAGCCACGGGTGACCTCCTGGAGCAGTTCCTGGTAGGGCAACGCGCCGAAGGCCCGCTCCAGTGCCGCGAGGGCCTCGCCGATCCGCCAGGCCGCCCGGTCGCGCGGGCCGACGGCGTTGGAGACCGCCCGGACCTCGAAGGCCGGAATGCCGTACCGGGCCGCGGCCTCGGCCACTCCGAAGCCCTCCATCGCCTCCGCCACCGCCTGCGGGTGGCGGGACGTCAGCTCGGCGGCGCGCTCGGCGCTGCCGGTGACGGTGGAGACGGTGAGGACGGAGCCGGAGACGGCGTCCAGGGCGTCTGAGGCCAGCGTGACGGCGCCGAGCGGAGGTGTGTGGCGCACGGTGCCGAAGCCGAGCTCGGCGACGTCCTGGAAGCCCTCAGGGGTCTCGGCGCCCAGGTCCGCTGCCACGATCTCCTGGGCCACCACGAGCGAGCCGATCGGCGCGTGGGGGGCGAACCCGCCGGCGATTCCGGCCGAGACCACCAGCGAGTACCGGTACGCGGCCAGCACGCTCGCCGTCGCGGCAGCCGCGGCGGCCGGGCCGACCCCGCCGACCAGGACGTCCACGGGCACCCCGGGCGCGTGCTCGCTGCGCCGCAGCTCGCCCCCGGGGACCGGGACCGGCCAGGAGTCGTCCTTCAGCCCTCGCAGTACGGCCTCGGCCTCGGCCTGAACGGCAACGACGACGAGCAGCCCGGGGGGCTGCTCGTCGTCGGAGAGGTAACGGCTCACTTGGTGGCGGCGACCGTGACGGCGTCCTTGTTCTTCAGCTGGAAGTACCAGACACCGATGATGTCCTGGGTCTTCTGGTCGGCCTCGACCACGGTGACGGTGGTCTTCTCGCCGGCGTTCAGCACGCTGGTCGCCGCGACCGAACCCGAGTAGGTGGAGCCCTTGCGGGCGCTGGCCAGCGTCGCCTGGCCCTGGGTGCCGCCGTTGGTGAAGGCGAACCAGCCCTTGTCCGCCACGCCCGGCTCCACGCCGACGCCGATCTGGTCGCTGGCCACGACGTCGGAGGTCGGCAGGGAGCCGTCGGCCTCCGCCTTCTTGGCGTCCGACTGGCACTTGGCCTGCGCCTCCTCGCTCAGCGCCTTGCCGTCGTTGTAGCAGAACGGCGCGGAGTGGATGGAGGAGCGGCCGACCGTCAGGGTGGCCAGGTGCTTCTCGGGCTCGCCCTTGTCGTTGGCGTGCGCGACGGAGAGGCCGACCGTGCCGGCGCCGATCACGACGACGGCGCCGAGGGCGGCGATGACACGGGTGCTGAGGCTCATGGGCAAGAGGCTACCGGGCTTTGCCGATCACGCTGCGCCGGGGTGGGCCGTGCAGGGTCAGGTCGTGTCGCGGTTGGGAGCGTCCTAGGCCACCCGAGGGCGGGCGGCCGGCCCGCGCAGCCCGACCTTGAAGAGCGAGCGCACCGTCCAGAGCAGCACCAGCCCCACCACCCCGGCCGCCACCGAGAGGCCCAGCGCCCCGTCCAGCGGCAGCAGGATGCCCAGCGCGCCGCCGACCACCCAGGAGAGCTGCAGCACCGTCTCGGACCGGGCGAAGGCAGACGTCCGCACCGCCTCCGGGACGTCCCGCTGGATCAGCGCGTCCAGCGCCAGCTTGCCCAGCGAGGCCGCGACCCCGGCCGCCAGCGCCAGCAGGGCCACCGTCAGCAGGCTGTACCAGAGAGCTGCCGCGCTCGCCGCGACCGTGGCCAGCAGCAGCATCGCGGTGACCGTCGCCTCCGAGCCACGGGTCCGCAGCCAGGAGCCGAACACCGAGCCCAGGGCGTTCCCGATGCCCGCCGCGGCGGCGATGATGCCGAGGCTCACCGTCGCCGGCACGCCGCCGACCGGGTCGTCCCGCAACAGGAAGGCCAGGAACATCACCATGAAGCCGACCAGCCAGCGCAGCGCCGACACCGCCCGCAGGGCGAGGATCACCGACGGGCCGACCGTACGCAGGCTCGCCTTGCCGGGCGGCGGCTGCGGTTCCTTGTACAGATGGGGAAGGTGGTGGGGATGGTGGGGGTGGTGCTCGTCGGCGTGCAGGTCGGCCCGCAGCTCGCCCTTGGCGGAGTCCACCTTGTGCGGCAGGTGGAAGGCCATCACGGTGCCGATCACGAAGACCAGGAACGCCCCGCGCAACGGCCAGCCGGGCCCGATCAGGTGCAGAACCCCGCCGACGCCCGCCGCGACCATGGTGGCCATCAGACCGGCAAGGGTGACCCGGGAGTTCGCCTTCACCAGGGACAGCTGCGGTGGCAGCAGCCGGGGCACCACGACGCTGCGCACCACGCCGTACGCCTTCGAGGCGACCAGCACCCCGAGGGCCTCCGGGTAGAGCGCGATTCCGCCGGTGGCCACCGTGCCCGCCATCGTCCAGGCCAGCACCGCCCGGGCCAGCATGGACATCGCCATGGCGGCGCGGCGGCCGTGTGGCAGGCGGTCCAGCAGTGGGCCGATCACCGGGGCCAGCAGGGCGAACGGGGCCATCGTGATCAGCAGGTAGGCGGCGACCCGGCCACGGGCCTCGCCGGTCGGCACCGAGAAGAAGATGGTGGAGGCCAGTGCGACGGTGATCAGCATGTCGCCGAAGGAGTTCAGCGCGTGCAGTTCGATCAGCTTGGCCAGGCCCGACTCGCCCGCGCCTTCGGCGGCCGTCGCCCGGCGGATCTGGCGGCCCGTGCCGTGCACCATCCGGCCGGTCCGCAGGCCGGCCGCGGAGGCGCCGCGCACCAGGAGGTTCCTGGACCTGGGGGAGGTGTCCTGCTCGGACTCCCCGTCGGGTTCCTGGTCGACAGCGGTCGGCGCGGAGCCGTCCTCCGGCTGCGGCTCCGCTTCGTCCGCAGGGGGGACCGGGGGCTGCTGTCGCGGCACGGCGCTCGGCTCCGGGGAGGGATCCGGGGAGCCGTCGGCCTGCGGATCGTGCAGTGCGCGCCGCGACGAGGTCTCGTCCGCCACATTAGCCATCCTGCCCGAGAAAGCCCCGGTTCACGAGGGAAGGAGAGGGAGACCCGCCGACAATCGGGAACGGCCGGGCACCGGGCTGTCCCGGGGAGCCGACCGGCGGGTAGCCTGCACTACGCGCATGCAGACCCTGCGGGCGGCGCGGCCGGTCCACGGACCGGCTCCGAGTCGCGCAGAATAGGGATAGACGGTACCCAGCGGGACCGGAACCCGTGTCAAGGTCTGTCGAAGCTCTTCGGGTGGTTTCTCCGGGAGCCGCCGCAACGGAGCGGGCGACAGACCGCAGGCAATGGACCGCAGGCAACAGAACTGGGAGAGAATCGACGCCGTGAGTGCTGCGATGCGAAGCCGTACCCCTGACCGGCTCTGTGCCGAGGCTGTCGAACTCGCCCGTCAGGCAGCAGTCGACGCCGTCGGCCCCGAGACCGTCGGGGCGCACCTCGGCGCCCAGGCGGACGGCGAGCGGGTCGTGACCCACACGTTCGAGTGCCTCGACGCGGCGTACCGCGGCTGGCACTGGGCCGTCACCGTGGCGCGCGCGCCGCGCGCCAAGAACGTCACGCTGGACGAGACGGTGCTGCTGCCCGGCCCCGACGCCGTCCTCGCCCCGCAGTGGGTGCCGTGGAGCGAGCGCCTGCGTCCGGGCGACATGGGCCCCGGCGACCTGCTGCCCACCGACGCCGACGACCTGCGCCTGGAGCCGGGCTGGTCCGGCGAGGACGAGCCGGCGCCGAACTCCGCGGTGGTGCTGGAGGCCGAGGAGGACCTGGTCGTCACCGACCCGCACGTTCAGCCCGCGCCCGCCCGTGCGCAGATCGGTGCGGTCGCCGAGGAGCTCGGCATGGGCCGGCCGCGGGTGCTCTCCCGCCTCGGGCTGCACCTGGCGGCTGATCGCTGGGAGACCGCGTACGGTGCGCAGACGCCGATGGCGCAGGCCGCCCCCGCGCACTGCAACAGCTGTGGCTTCCTGATCCCGATCGGCGGCTCGCTCGGGCAGGCCTTCGGGGTCTGCGGCAACGAGTTCGGTCCTGCCGACGGCCAGGTCGTCTCACTCGCGTACGGCTGCGGCGGGCACTCCGAGGCCGCGGTCCTGCCCGCTCCGCCCACGCCGTCCGAGCTGATCCTGGACGAGCTGGTGGTCGAGCCCCTGCAGCTCCACCCCGACCGCTCCAGCGGCTCCGTCGAGCCCGACGCCCCCGCCGAGGAACTCGGCCACGCCTGACCCCACGCCCCCACTCGCAGGGGCAACCATTCAGGGGCGCGGGCCTCTGCTCGATCAACTGCGTGCGCGACCAGCCCTCTACGGAGGTGCATGGTTGGCGGCGCAGTTCCCCGCGCTCCTGGGGCACCCGCTCGTACGGGTTTCTTGATGGCCCCTGCTCGGGCGGCCGGCCAAACAGGGGCGCGGGGAACTGCGCGACCGGCCACTGACCGAGGTGCATGGTTGGCGGCGCAGTTCCCCGCGCTCCTGATGCACCCGCCCGCACGGGTATCTCCGCGACGCTGAATGCGGGTGTCTCCGAGCCCCGTGGTCGGTCGGAGAGCCGCCGCGGGGGAGAATGCCCCCGTACGCACGGCAGGGTGGCAGACGGCGGAGGGTGGCAGTCCAGTGGAGCCTCGGATCATCGGCAGCGGTACGGACGAGCAGGCCGCCGACGTCTTCGACACGGCCGCGCTGCGCCACCGGGTGCTGGACGCCTGGACGGCGGCCCCGGCGCGCTTCCGGGAGGACGCCAACGCGGAGGAGGAGCTCGCCCTCGGCGGGTACCGCGACCGGCTGATCGTCGAGCTGGCCCAGAACGCCGCCGACGCCGCCGCCCGGGCCGGCACCGCCCCCGGCCGCCTCCGGCTCACCCTGCGCGACGGCGTCCTGGCCGCCGCCAACACCGGTGCCCCGCTGGACGAGGCCGCCGTGGAGTCGCTCTCCACCCTCCGCGCCTCCTCCAAGCGCACCGACGAGTCCCCCACCGTCGGCCGCTTCGGCGTCGGCTTCGCCGCCGTCCTCGCCGTCACCGACGAACCGGCCGTGCTCAGCAGCCACGGCGGTGTCCGCTGGTCGCTCGGTGAGGCGTACGCGCTCACCGAGGCCCGGCCCCAGCTGGTCGAGGAGCTGCGCCGGCGCGAGGGCCATGTGCCGCTGCTGCGCCTGCCGTTCCCCGCCGAGGGCGCCGCGCCCGCCGGGTACGACACCGTGGTGGTCCTCCCGCTGCGGGACGCCGCCGCCGAGGACCTCACCCGCAGGCTGCTCGCGGAGATCGACGACGCCCTGCTGCTCACCCTCCCCGGCCTCGCCGAGATCACCGTCGAGACCCCCGACGGCACCCGGGTCCTGACCCGCTCCGCCGCCGACCAGCAGCCCGACGGCATCACCACCGTCACCCTCACCGACGGCTCCGCGCGGACCGTCTGGCAGACCGTCACGCTCGCCGGGACCACCGCGCCCGAGCTGCTCACCGACCGCCCCACCGAGGAGCGCGCCCGCCCGTACTGGACGGTGACCTGGGCCGTCCCCGTCGACGGGACGGGTACCCCGCAGCCGCTGCGCACCAACCCCGTCGTGCACGCGCCGACCCCGAGCGACGAACCCCTGGGCGTACCGGCCCTGTTGATCGCCGGGTACCCCTTGGACTCCACCCGTCGGCACGTCGCCCCCGGTGCGCTCACCGACTTCCTCACCGAGCGCGCTGCCGACGCCTACGCGGACCTGCTGCGTGCCCGGGGCGGTGACCTGGGCTCGCTCGGCCTGGTCCCCGGCCCGCTCGGCCAGGGTGCGCTGGACAACGCGCTGCGGGGGGCGATCCTCAAGCGCCTCCCGGCCACGCCGTTCCTGCCGCACCCGGCGCCGGTCGAGGAGGGCACCCCCGCCCTGCGCCCGCGCGACGCCACGCTTCTCGAGGGCGCCGACCGCTCGGTGGTCGAGGCGCTCGCGCCGATCTTCCCCGGCCTGCTCCCGGCCGGCCTGGAGCGCCGTACGGAGCTCCGCGTACTCGCCGTCCGGCGGGTGCCGCTCGCCGAGGTGGTGGACCAACTCGGCGGCCTGGAGCGGGAACCGTCCTGGTGGCGCAACCTGTACGCGGCGCTGGCCGGGGCCGACCCGGAGGCGCTCGGCGCGCTGCCCGTGCCGCTCGCCGACGGCCGTACCGTCACCGGCCCGCGCCGCGTCCTGCTTCCCTCCGACGCCGCCGACTGGGCCGGGTACGAGGGCTACCCCGAGGCCCTGGCCGAGGCGCTCAGCCTGCTCGACCTGCGGCTCGCCCACCCCGATGCCGCGCACCCGCTGCTGGCCAAGCTCGGCGCCAACACCGCGACCCCGGCAGGGGTGTTGGACACCCCGGAGGTCCGGGCGGCCGTCGCCCGCTCGCTGGAGGTGGGCGAGGACGACTTCGACGCCGCCGTCGACCTCGCGGATGCCGTGCTCGCCCTGGTCAAGGCCGCCGAGGCCGCACCCGGCGACCACCCGTGGCTGGCCCGGCTGGCGCTTCCGGACGACGAGGGCGAGCTGTCCCGGGCCGGTGAGCTGATCCTCCCCGACAGCCCGCTGGCCGCACTGGCCCGCGAGGACGACGCCGGGTACGTGGACGAGGACCTGCTGGAGCGCTGGGGCCCCGAAGTGCTGGCGGCGGCAGGGGTGTTGAACAGCTTTGTGCTGGTCCGCGCCGAGGACGTGGTGCTGGACCCGGACGACCTGGAGCGGCTCGACCCGACCGTCCCCGCCGACCGGGCGGCCGGCGGCCGCCCGACCGGCCTGCTGGACGAGGCCCCGGACGGCCTGGCCGAGTGGTGCGAGGATGCCCTGGAGGCCCTGAACGCCGACGAGGGCGACCTGGGCGTGCCCCCGGTCGCCGCCGAGCTACTGGCCGTCCGCGATCTCGACCTGGTCGACGACCGGGCCTGGCCGGAGGCCCTGGCCCTGCTGGCCCGCCCGCCGTACCGGGAGGCCGTGGTCAACCCGGTCCGCACCCTGCTGCCCGACGGCAGTTACGTCGACCTGCCGCCGTACACCGCCTGGTGGCTGCGCGACCACCCCGTGCTGGACGGCCGCGAGCCCGCCGGGCTGCGCGCGGCCGGCGCCGACCCGCTGCTGCGCGGCCTCTACGACGAGGCCCGCACCTCGCTGGACGAGACCTTCCTGCACGCCCTCGGCGTGCGCACCACGCTCGCCGCACTGCTCGCCGAGACGCACGGCCCGGACGAGCTGCTGGACCGCCTGGCCGACCCGGCCTCGATCGTGACGCACCGTCAACTGCACGGTGTCCACACGGCGCTGGCCGCCGTCCCGGCGGAGCGGATCGAGTCGCTCGACGTGGTCAGGGCGCTGCCGCCGCTGGACCGCGAGACCGGCCGCCGCCCCTCGCACACGGTGATCGTGGACGCCTCGGAGGCCGTCGTCGCCGACGCCCCCGACCTGGTGGAGCTCCTCCACTCGCACCCGCTGCTGCCCGTCGCCCCGGAGCTCGCCGCCGAGCTCGCCGAGCGACTGCACGTCTCGCTGGCCAGCGAGGTGGCCGGCGGCCGGGTGCTCTCGGAGGGCACCCTGCACCGGACCCCGGCCGTGGTCCGGGAGTTGCTGCCCGGCTGTCCGGCGGCGTACGAGGAGCACGAGGAGCTCCTGGTGGTCGGCCCGGACGGCGAGGAGGCCGCCGTCGGCTGGCGCTGGGACACCGGCGCCCCGGCCCCGGAGGTCCCGTACGACCCGGAGAGCGCCGAAGAGGCCGACGAGGACGACGAGTTCGAGGTGCCGCCGGTGCCCGGTCTGCTGCACGCGGCCACCCCGGAGGGCCTGGCCGCCGGCCTCGCCTGGTCGGTCGGCCAGTGGCACCGCCGCTTCGAGATCCTGGCCGCGCTCACCGAGCCGGACCGCGCCTACGAGCTGCTGGCCGCCCGCGACTTCGAGTCCTGACGGTCCTTGAGCTCCCTCAGCGACTCGAGGTCCTGGACCAGCTGAGCCGCCTCCGGGGCCCGGAGCGTGCGGTACACCGCGACCGCACACCCGGCCCCGGCGGCGGCGACCAGCAGCAGGAGCGGTCCGTGCAGCCGCTGCGGCAGCGCGCCCAGGGCGGCCAGCCCGTGCACCACCAGCCACCCGAGGAAGGCGCTGGTCACCCCGGCACAGAAGGCGGTGAACGCCTCCAGATCCCCACCCCGACGTGCCATCTCCGAGCCCCCTACTCGTCCGTCCGGCGGACGATCACCCGCCAGGTCACCTCCAGCAGCAGACCTGCCACCCCTGCGATACCCACACCCACCCAGGGATCACGCACCCCGGCCAGCGAGAGCTGGAAGAAGTCCGACAGCCACGGCACCATCAGCACCAGCGCGAAGGCCCCGCACATCGTGCCGATGAGCGCCAGCCGCCACCAGGTGTACGGCCGGGCCACGATCGCCAGGACCCAGATCGCCACCAGGAAGAGCGTCAGCGTGGCCACGCTGGTATCGGCCTTGAGATCCGTCGTGGGATTGGACCTCGCCAGCATGTACGCCGCGAAGGTGGCCGTACCGGCGATCACCCCGCCGGGGACGGCCAGTCGCAGCACCCGGCGGACGAAGCCGGTCCGGGCCCGCTCGGTGTTGGGCGCGAGAGCCAGGAAGAAGGCGGGGATGCCGATGGTCAGTGAGCTCAGCACGGTCGAGTGCCGGGGCAGGAACGGGTACGGCACATGGGTGAAGACCACCAGCAGCGCCAGCAGCACCGAGTAGACCGTCTTCACCAGGAAGAGGTTGGCCACCCGCTCGATGTTGCCGATCACGCGGCGGCCCTCGGCCACCACCGAGGGCAGCGTCGCGAAGCTGTCGTTCAGCAGCACGATCTGCGCCACCGCCCGGGTCGCCTCGCTGCCCGAGCCCATCGCCACCCCGATGTCGGCGTCCTTCAGGGCGAGCACGTCGTTGACGCCGTCACCCGTCATGGCGACCGTGTGTCCGCGTGACTGCAGCGCGCCCACCAGATCGCGCTTCTGCTGCGGCGTCACCCGCCCGAAGACGGTGGTGCGGTCGGCGGCCTCGGCCAGCTCCCCGGGCTCGGCCGGCAGCGTACGGGCGTCCACCGGGTGCTCCGCGCCGGGCAGGCCCAGATGGGCGGCGACCGCACCGACCGAGACGGCGCTGTCGCCGGAGATCACCTTCGCCTGCACGCGCTGGCTCTCGAAGTAGCGCAGGGTGTCGGAGGCGTCCTCGCGCAGCCGCTGCTGCAGCACCAGCAGGGCGAGCGGCTGCAGCCCGGCCGCCGGGTCGGGGGCGTCCAGCGGTACGGTCGTACGGCCGAGCAGCAGCACCCGGAGGCCCTTGGCGCCCAGTTCGTCCACCTCGGCGAGGGCGGGGTGCCCGACCGCGAGCAGCACGTCCGGGGCGCCGAGCAGCCAGCTCGCCTCGGTGCCCTGCGGCTCCAGCAGCTGCACGCCGCTCCACTTGCGGGCCGAGGAGAACGGCATCGCCTCCAGCACCCGCCACCGGCTCTCGTCGGGGCTGCCGTAGGCGTTGATCACGGCCTGCATGCTCGGGTTCGGCCGGGAGTCAGCCCCGCCCATCGCGCCGAGCGCCTGCTGCAGCACGGCGGGATCGGAGAAGACGTGCTGGGCCAGTGGCATTCCCGGCCTGAGCTGCCCGTCGGTCGCGGCCTGCTCCGTCGCCGCCGTCGGCCCCGCGCTCCCGTTCGCTGCTTCCAGGGGCCGCAACTCGACCACGTCCATGCCGCCCTCGGTGAGGGTGCCGGTCTTGTCCAGGCAGACGGTGTCCACCCGGGCCAGGCCCTCGATCGCGGGCAGCTCCTGCACCAGGCACTGCCGGCGCCCCAGCCGCACCACGCCGATCGCGAAAGCCACCGAGGTCAGCAGCACCAGCCCCTCCGGCACCATCGGCACGATGCCGGCCACCATCCGGCGCACCGCCTCGCGCCAGTCGTGCCCCTCGACGGCCAGCTGGCTGATGATCAGGCCGATCGCGGTCGGGATCAGCAGGTAGGTGATGAACTTCAGGATGCTGTCGATACCGCTGCGCAGCTCCGACCTCACCAGCGTGAACCGGCTCGCCTCCTCGGCCAGCTGCGCCGCGTACGCCTCGCGGCCGACCTTGATCGCGGTGAAGGCGCCGGCCCCGGCGACCACGAAGCTGCCGGACATCACCTCGTCGCCCGGCTGCTTGAGCACCGGGTCCGGCTCGCCGGTGAGCAGGGACTCGTCGATCTCCAGGCTGTCGGCCTCGGTCACCCGGCCGTCCACGATCACCTTGTCGCCGATGCCGAGCAGCACGGTGTCGTCGAGGACGATCGCGGCCACCGCGACCTGCTGGGCGGTGCCGTCCCGGCGGACCTGCGGCTTCGCCTCGCCGATCAGGGCCAGGCTGTCCAGGGTCTTCTTGGCGCGCATCTCCTGGACGATGCCGATCGCGGTGTTGGCCACGATGACCAGGCCGAACAGCCCGTCCTGGATCGGCCCGACCACCAGGATGATCCCGAACATGACGCCGATGATCGCGTTGAACCGGGTGAAGACATTGGCCCGGACGATCTCGCGGACGGACCGGCTGGAGCGGACCGGAACGTCGTTCACCTCGCCGCGCGCCACCCGCTCGGCCACCTCGGCCGCCGTCAGCCCGCTACGGCGCTCGGGCCCGAGACCGCAGGCGTGGGCACCGGGGGTGCTGCTCCCGGAGGCGGCGGCGTCGCGGTCGGCCGTGTCTTCCGCGGGATGCGTCATGGGACCGACTCTAGGCGGGCGATTTGTCCGATGCGCCCTACTGTGCGGTGATTCAGTCCAACCGAGTGGCGGGGGACTCGGGGTTCTGCGGGGACTCCTCGGCCGCGGCCCGGCTGCGCTGGATGGCGGCCCGGCGGGCGCGGCAGTACCAGAGGCCGATCAGCCCGAGGCCGGCCCCGGCCAGGCAGATCCACGGCCAGTAGGGGTGGCCGTTGGCGGAGAGGGTGCTGTCGAAGGGCAGCAGGACCAGGAACCCGAGGAACCACAGCACCGTGCCGCCGCCGACGATCGCGACGTCGTTCGCCTCGAGCGGCGGGGGAGAGGGGCGCAGCGGGGTCTTGGCCATAGGGCCTAGCGTACGGGGGAGGGTGGTCCTCCCAGGAGAGGTGGGGGGTCTGCCAGGTGATCGCTTCCGACCGTAACCGGTGCTGTCTACGCGCGAAGATGGCGCGTGCACGATCGGGGAACTCATACTTGCGGTTCCGGTTTGCTCCGGCGTGTTGCCTTGACCGCCCGGGCGCTCCCGGCGAACCCGGCCACCGTCGCTCCGGGTATCCCCTCCTCCTCCGCCCCCACCCGACGAGGACGCCCGTATGCCTCCGCTGGCCCAGCCGACCCTCGCGTCGCCCGAGCCCACCCAGACCGCCCCGCAGCCCCCGGCCGGCGTCCTGGACCGCTTCTTCAAGATCTCCGAGCGCGGCTCCACGCTGCCCCGGGAGATCCGGGGCGGCGTCGCCACCTTCTTCACCATGGCGTACATCCTGGTGCTGAACCCGATCATCCTGGCCAGCGCCGTGGACATGAACGGCGCGCACCTGAACAGCGCCCAGCTGGTCACCGCGACCGCCCTCACCGCCGGCCTCACCACCCTGCTGATGGGCGTGATCGGGAACGTACCGATCGGCCTGGCCGCCGGCCTCGGCGTCAACACCATCGTGGCCCTGCAGCTCGCCCCCAGGATGACCTGGCCGGACGCCATGGGCATGGTGGTGCTGGCCGGTATCGCGATCATGATCCTGGTCGCCACCGGACTGCGCGAGCGGGTCATGAACGCCGTACCGCTGGGCCTGCGCAAGGCCATCGCGATCGGCATCGGCCTCTTCATCGCGCTGGTGGGCCTGGTCGACTCCGGCTTCGTCAGCCGGATCCCGGACGCCGCCCACACCACCGTCCCGCTGCAGCTCGGCGTCGGCGGCCACCTCGGCGGCTGGCCGGTGCTGGTCTTCATCCTCGGCCTGCTGCTCACGCTGGTGCTGGTGATCCGCAAGGTGCCCGGCGCGATCCTGATCAGCATCGTCGCGATGACCGGTGTCGCCCTGGTGATCGACCAGGTGGCGAACATCCCGGCGCTCTCCTGGGGCCTGACCGTCCCGGCCTGGCCCGGCAACCCGGTGGCCGCCCCCGACTTCGGCCTGGTCGGCCAGGTCAGCCTGTTCGGCGGCTTCCACCAGGTCGGCATCCTCACGGGCGTGCTGTTCGTCTTCACCGTGCTGATGTCCTGCTTCTTCGACGCGATGGGCACCATCCTCGGCGTGGCCGACGAGGCGCACCTGTTGGACGAGAAGGGCGACCTGCCCGGCATCAACAAGATCCTGATGGTCGACGGCATCGCCACCGCCGCGGGCGGGGCCACCTCCTGCTCCGCCAATACCTGCTACGTGGAGTCCACGGCCGGCGTCGGCGAGGGAGCGCGTACGGGCTTCGCGAGCATCGTCACCGGCGGCCTCTTCCTGCTGGCGCTCTTCCTCACCCCGCTGGCCACCATGGTCCCCGCCCAGGCGGCCACCCCGGCCCTGGTCACCGTCGGCTTCCTGATCCTGGCGAACTCCGTCAAGGAGATCGACTGGGCCGACTACACCATCGCCGTCCCGGCCTTCCTGACCATGATCCTTATGCCGTTCACGTACTCGATCACCAACGGCCTGGGTATGGGGTTCATCACGTTCTGCGTGCTGCGGCTGGCTGCCGGTCGGGGCCGTAGCGTCCCGGTCGCCATGTACGCGGTGGCGGGCGTCTTCGCCTTCTACTACCTCATGCCTGCCCTGGGTCTGCTCTGACCTGTAGCAGCTGAGCCGATGGCGGGATCCTTTACCCGCAGACGGATCGAGCCCTCCCCGTACTGGGTGAGGGCTCGAACTGTTCGGGGCCCGCTTTCCGGGCGTCGATCACGGTCGGTCGCGTCGTGGGTTGCCTGCCGGATGCCTACGAGGTCACCAGGTTGAACACGGGATAGATCTTCGGCTGCATGTCCGGAGCGCCGACCTCTCGCAGGATCGGCATGATGATGTCGCCGAACTGTCGGAAAGCCTCCTCGGACTCCCAGACGTCGGCGACGAACCATCCGTTGGGGGTGGGCGCCGCGGTGTGGGAGATCAGACCGGGCACGGGCCAGTCCGCAGGCTTCTTGACCAGGCCGCGGCCGCCGGTCAGCTTGTCGGTGCCCTGCTCGTACTGGGCCTGGGTCATGCCGGGCAGGTCAAAGATCGCGATGATTGCCACGCTGTCCTCGATCACTTGGGGGATGTCTGGCCCCAGTCGACCATCTCGGCTGCCCGCCCCGCGCGTTGGTCTACGCCGTACGAGCGGAGTGCGGGCGAGCCTCTCGCCCGATGCGGCCGCCGACCGGCTGAGCGTGCTCGCGCAGGTCTTCCATCTGGTTGGTGACCTGCTCTTCTGTGCCTTCGGAGTCCTCTGACTCGCGGGCGTAGAGGATCCAGACCAACTGTGCAGGATCGATGCCCAACTCGGTGCGGCCCCCGAAGCGGTGCGGTGCCATGGCAGCCGTGGTCGCACCTCGTGCCTGAGTAGGTATTGACTTCGATCACCAACGGCATCGGCTTCGGCTTCGTCACGTTCTGCGTGCTGCGGCCGGCTGCCGGACGCGGGCGCTCGGTGCCGGTGGCGATGTACGCCGTCGCCGCGGTGTTCGCCTTCTACTACCTGATGCCGGCCCTCGGGCTGAGCTGAGCCTGGCGCGCACGCGCGAACCGAGCCCTCTCCGGATCGTCCGGGGAGGGCTCGGGTCGTCTGTCGGCGCAGGTGACGGGGGATTCGGCCACGAAGGGTAATCATGTCGCTCGAATCGGTGACTCCCTGGCGATGCACATGCTGCGTCGAGCGGGGCCGACCGTAAACAGAAGATCCGTTTTACCGATCATCTGGGAGTGTCATGCAAACCCGCGTCGCCAGTCTGGTCCTCTCAGGACTGACCTCATTCGCCCTTGTCTGGGGCGCCGCCAGTACCGCACAGGCCGCAACCTTCCCCGACCGATCCGCGGCTTCCGACGCGGTGGAGGTCGAGGGCGGGCCGTGGCTCGACAGCCTCCTCCAGCTGGCCATGGAGGGCGCCCAGCCCGCCGACACCACCCTGTCCACCGACCCCACCCGTGCGGGTGTGCGGTCCGACGCGGAGGAGGGCGACGAGGCGTCGGCGGACTCCGAGGAGGCCGACTCGACCGAGGCCGAGGATTCCGACGTCGCCGAGGAGCCGGAGGCCGGCGAGAGCGCGCAGCTGAAGGGAGGTATCGCCGAGGACTGCCCGCCTCCGGGTCACGGGGAGCACGGCGAGCATGGCCAGAAGCCGCCGAGCCATGGTGAGCACGGCCAGAAGCCGCCGAGTCACGGGGAGCACGGTCAGAAGCCGCCGAGTCACGGGGAGCACGGTCAGAAGCCGCCGAGCCATGGTGAGCACGGCCAGAAGCCGCCGAGCCACGGTGAGCACGGCCAGAAGCCGCCGAGCCACGGTGAGCACGGCCAGAAGCCCCCGAGCCACGAGGAGAAGCCTCCGAGCCACGGAGAGCATGGTCAGAAGCCCCCGAGCCACGGGGAGCACGGCCAGAAGCCCCCGAGCCACGAGGAGAAGCCCCCGAGCCACGGAGAGCACGGCCAGAAGCCGCCCCAGCACGGGGAGCACGGCCAGAAGCCGGGTCCCGGTCACGGGCAGGGCCAGAACCAGGGGCAGAACCAGGGTCAGGGCCAGGCTCAAGGTCAGGCCCAGGCCCAGGACCAGGCCCAGGACCAGGATCAGAACCAGAACCAGGCCCAGGGCCAGCTCCAGAACGTCGTCGTCACGGTGGTTCAGGAGAACAAGCAGGACGTGCAGAACGTGAACAACGTCCACGCGACGTCCGTGGCCAAGGCATCGAGCAAGCAGCAGCAGGGGAAGGGCTCGAAGCCGCCCCAGCACGGCGGCAAGGGCCACGGCAACAACCATGCGGCTCCGCATGCGCACAAGGGCGAGCTGGCCCACACCGGCGCCGACGAGATCGCGTTGATGCTGGGCGCTGCCGCCCTCGTCGGGACCGGCGGTGCGATGCTCCGGTTCCGTCGTAGCCGGCACTCCTGATCGGCGGTCCTGCGGCCGAGCCCCTCCCTGGTTGCCGGGGAGGGGCTCGGCCGTTGTCGTGTCCCGGGCTGCACGGCGTAGGTGTTTGGTCGGGATCCTGTGTAGGGCTGGTGAGAGTCGGCTGCGGTGCTCGACCTGCGCTTCTTACGCGTGCATGACCATGGTTGGATGGGCGCGCCGGGCGGCAATCCGTCCGGCGGCCCGGTGTCGGGCGGCTACCGCGTTCCGTCGCCGACCGTGACGTCAAGTCGTGTTGTGCGTACCGTCGTTGGAGACCGCTGCGGCCAAGGGTCGGACTCTCGGGGGGATCCACAGCACTGCTGACACCACTGTCGGAGGGCACCTTGCGCATCCTGCTGATCGCCAGCGCGTTCAACAGCCTGACCCAGCGGGTCCACACCGAGCTGAGGGACCGTGGGCACACGGTCGGCGTCGAGTTGGCGCTGGGTGACGACACGGTACGGGCCGGTGTGGCCCGGTTCCGGCCGGATCTGATCCTCGCTCCGATGCTCACCCGGGCGATACCCGAGGACATCTGGACCCAGCACACCGTCCTGATCGTCCATCCCGGCCCGAAGGGCGACCGCGGGCCCTCCTCGCTGGACTGGGCCATTCACGAGGCAGCGCCGGAGTGGGGCGTCACGGTGCTGCAGGCCGTCGCGGAGATGGACGCGGGGCCGATCTGGGCCTCCGTCCCTTTCACCGTGCAGCCTTGCGGGAAGAGCGAGTTGTACCGGAACG
Organism: Kitasatospora atroaurantiaca; assembly: GCF_007828955.1. Classification (NCBI taxonomy): domain Bacteria; kingdom Bacillati; phylum Actinomycetota; class Actinomycetes; order Kitasatosporales; family Streptomycetaceae; genus Kitasatospora; species Kitasatospora atroaurantiaca. The sequence goes on from NZ_VIVR01000001.1 coordinate 4,399,971, forward strand.
AGGCGGCCGACGCGGCCGTCGAGGCGGCCCTGCTGGCGGTCGAGCGCTTCGAGAGCGGCTGGTTCGCGCCGGAGCCGCTCGACTACACCCGCTGGGACGTCCAGGGGCGGCTGCGGCCGTATCACACCCAGGAGTTCAGACGGATCGACTGGTCCGCGGACGATACCGCGACGGTGCTGCGCAAGCTGCGCTCGGCGGACTCCCAGCCCGGCGTGCTGGACGAGCTGTACGGGCAGGAGTACTTCCTGCACGGTGGGCACCCCGAGGACGAACTGCGCGGCGCGCCGGGCACAGTGATCGCCACCCGGGACGGCGCGATCTGCCGGGGGACGGTCGACGGAGCGGTCTGGATCCCGCAGTTGCGCCCGCGTCGCACCCCCGGCGGCCCGGCCACCTTCAAGCTGCCGGCCGCCCAGGTGCTCGGCCCGCTGCTCGGAGGCGTGCCCGAGGTGCCGGTGCAGCCCGCGGTGGCGGCCTGGCGCGAGACCTGGTCGGAGATCAGCTACCGCGAGGCCGGGTCGGTCGGCTACCTCGAATTCGCCTTCCCCAGCGGTGCGATGAGCACCTGGCAGTGCCGACGGCTGCTGGCCGCGTACCGGGAGGCCGTCGCCCGGCCGACCTCGGTGCTGGTGCTCGGCCCCGGCCGGGACTTCTTCTCCAACGGCATCCACCTCAATGTGATCGAGGCGGCGCCGGACCAGGCCGAGGAGTCCTGGGCCAACATCAACGCGATGGACGACCTGGTCGAGGCGATCCTGACCACCACCGACAAGCTCGTCGTCTCCGCGCTGGCGGGCAACGCGGCGGCCGGCGGCGTGATGCTGGCGATCGCGGCGGACGAGGTGTGGTGCCGGGAGTCGGCCGTGCTGAACCCGCACTACCGCCTGATGGGCCTCTACGGCTCGGAGTACTGGACCTACACCCTGCCGCGCCGGGTCGGCCCGGAGCAGGCCGAGCGGCTGACCACGGCCGCCCTGCCGGTCGGAGCCCGCGAGGCCCGTGAACTCGGGTTGGTGGACCGTACGGAGGCCGGGAACGCGGCCGAGTTCCGGGCCTGGACGGCCCGTGAGGCGGCGGCCCTGGCGGACTCGCCGGAGCTGTCGGCGCGGCTGCTGGCCAAGAAGCGGCAGCGGGCCGAGGACGAGGCGGCCAAGCCGCTTGCCGCGTACCGTGCCGAGGAGCTGACGCACATGCGGCGGAACTTCCTCGCGCCGGACGAGCCGTACCACGCGCTGCGGCAGAACTTCGTGCACAAGGTCTGCCCGACCCGGACGCCGGAGCACCTGCAGGGCTGAGAAGGACGGAGAGGAGGCCCCCGCCACCGGCGGGGGCCTCCTCTCTGCCGTCGGGTACTACCGCCGTGCGGCCGCCGGGTAGCGGGGCTTCAGCGGGGCCGCGGGGCCCAGGAAGACGGACTGCTGGGGCCCCTCCTTGCTCGGCGCGACGGCGAAGGCCAGCGCGCTGGAGAAGACGTACGTGCCGAGCCCGACCGCGAGCGGGAAGACGAACTGCAGCGCCACCACGCCGGAGGGGCTGTCGTTGGAGCCGTTGAGGTGGACGGAGACGGCCGCCATGCCGGTGTAGTGCATCGCGCAGACCGCGACGCCCATCACCGGGGCCGCCGCCAGCACGGCTGCGGTGCCCTGGATGTTCAGAGCCGCCCACAGTGCCGCCGTCGCCGCGAAGATCGCGATGGCGACGGACGCGCCCACGGTGACGTGGTCGTACGAGATCGTGCCGGGCAGCCGCATCGCCGCCATGCCCAGGTAGTGCATCGCCGCCACGCCGAGGCCGGTGGCCACGCCGCCCGCCAGCAGGGAGCCGCGCGGGTGTGCGCTGTACCCGACGGTGAAGATGCCGACGCCGACCACCACGATGGCGATGATCAGGCTGAGCACCGTCAGCGGTACGTTGAAGCGGATTTCGGCGCCGGAGACGGCGAAGCCGAGCATCGCGATGAAGTGCATGCTCCAGATGCCGACGCCCAGTGACACGGACGCGAAGGCGAGCCAGTTGCGCCGGGTACGGCCTTCGGTGAGCAGGGCCCAGCGGGTGCTTCGTAGCGCCAGCAGGGCGCCGAGGCAGGCTGCGGTGTATGAGATTGCCGGTGTCACCCAGCCGTAGACAGCATGGTTGATGTGACCCAAGAGGACTCCCTGGCTGGGGTGGGGTGCACTGTGTCCGGCGTGCTGTGTTCCTGACAACGGGCACAGTAACGGCCGTCCGCCACAAGGGCAATGCCGGGAGATTCGGTGAACTACCAGGTCAGTAGCGGTCCTTCACGGCTTGATCATGAGGTCGGCACGAACTCCTGACGGTACGTTCAGCCGTGCTCCCCGTTCCGACGCCGGTAACGACGCGGTGATCAATTGATTTTCCTTAGAGAGAGTAATGACGTAGTCTAAGGACATGCCCGAGATGTCCGAGGAGGACCTCGCAGCCGTCAGCCAGCTGCGGTCGTCCGCGATGCGCCTTGCCCGCCGCCTGAGACACCAGCGCGTCGAGGAGTCGCTGAGCCCCACCGAGATGGGGGTGCTCGGCACCCTTGCCCGCTGCGGCAAGGCCACGCCCGGTGAGCTGGCCAGGCGGGAGCACGTCCAGCCGCCGTCGATGACCAGGATCATCGCGATGCTGGAGGAGAAGGGGCTGGTACGGCGTGAGCCGCACCCCGACGACCGCCGGCAGGTGGTCGTCAGCAGCACCGAGCAGGCCGAGACGATCCTCGCCGAGAGCCGTCGACGCCGGAACGCCTGGCTGGCCGAGCTGGCCTCCGGGCTGAGCGAGGAGGAGTGGGCCGTGTTGCGGGAGGCCGCGCCGGTCCTCTACAAGCTCGCCCACCTCTGACCGCATCTCCGGTTCCGAAAGAAGGAGTACCGCATCACCGCAGGACCGATCAGTGACACCAGCCGCGCGACCGCAGCAGTAGGAGCGGTCGCGCCTCGAGGGGAGACCACAGTGACACCGCCGGCCGCAGCCAGCGCCGCCATCCACACCGACGACTCCACCAGCGATCCGGCAGCGACCACCGCCGCCTCCGCCGAGAGCCATGCACCCGCCCCCGTGGGCCTGCCGGGCACCGGCGACGACGACCCCTGCGAACGCACCGCGGCGGCCACCACCGCCGCGTCGGGCCCCACAGGGGCGAGATTCACCCGGCCCGGGGGGATGTTCTCCTCCCTCCGCGTCCGTAACTACCGCTACTTCTTCGCCGGCCAGGTGGTCTCCAACACGGGGACCTGGATGCAGCGCATCGCCCAGGACTGGCTGGTCCTCAGCCTCACCGGCAGCCCGCTCGCGGTGGGTATCACCACCGCCATGCAGTTCCTCCCGATGCTGCTGCTCGGTCTCTGGGGCGGAGTGCTCGCCGACCGGATGCCCAAGCGCCGACTGCTGATCGTGACCCAGGGGGCGATGGGTCTGCTCGCCGCCGGACTCGCGGTGCTGACCATCACGGGTGCGGTGACGGCGGGCCTCGTCTACGTCTTCGCCCTGCTGCTCGGCCTGGTGACGGTGGTCGACAACCCGACCAGGCAGGTGTTCGTCAGCGAGATGGTCGGGCCCAAGGACCTCAGCAATGCCGTCAGTCTGAACGCCGCCAACTTCCAGACCGCGCGGCTGGTCGGCCCGGCCGTGGCCGGGATGCTGATCGCCGCCGTGGGCAGCGGGTGGGCCTTCGCGGTCAACGCGCTCTCCTTCGCCGCCGTGATCGGAGGGCTGCTGGCGATGCGGACCAGCGAGCTGCGGCCGATCGCTCCGATCGCCCGGGAGAAGGGCCAGCTCCGCGAGGGTCTGCGGTATGTGAGGGAGCGTCCGGAGCTGCTCTGGCCGATGGTGCTGGCCGGCTTCATCGGCACCTTCGGCTTCAACTTCCCGACCCTGCTGTCGGGTTTCGCCTACGACACCTTCAGGGTCGGCGCCGGGGAGTACGGGCTGCTGAACACCGCCATGGCGGTCGGGTCGCTGACGGGTGCGCTGCTGGCCGCCCGGCGCGGGGCGCCGCGGCTGCGGCGGCTGGTCGGCGCGGCGCTCGCCTTCGGTGCCCTGGAGGTGCTGGCCGCCTTCGCGCCCGGGTACTGGTCCTTCGCGGCGCTGCTGACCCTGATCGGGGTCTTCGGGCTCACCTTCAACACCTCCGTCAACTCGGCGCTCCAGCTGGCCACCGACCCCGAGATGCGAGGGCGGGTGATGGGCCTGCTGGTGCTGGTCTTCACCGGCGGCACGCCGATCGGCGCGCCCGTCGTGGGCTGGGTGACGGACGTGTACGGGCCGCGCCTGGGCCTGCTCGCCTGCGGCGTGGTGTCCGCACTGGCGGCCGGGGTGGTCGGGCTGGTGCTGGCCCGGGCGGCGGACCTCCGGGTACGGGTGGACCTGCATCCGGGGCACGGCGGCCGGGTGGTCGCCTTCGTGCCCCGGGCGATGCCCGCACGGGAGCTGGCTACCGCCTGCTGACGCACGCTGCCCGGCCGGCCCGGCTCAGACCCTGATCTCCAGGATCTGGCCGGGCCAGGTGCCGTTCGGCTGCTCGACCTCGAAGGTGTCCGTCGCCGTGAAGCCGAGCCTGCGGTACTGGCCCACCAGCCGTTGGTCGTCGCCCGCGTAGCAGTCCACCCGGAGCAGGCCGACGCCGCGCCGCCGGGTCTCCTCCACGGCGTCCGCGATCAGCGCGGCGCCGATGCCGGAGCCCGTACGGCTGCGGTCGGTGACCAGGTAGCGGATGTACAGCTCGGGCTCGCCGGCCGGCGTCGCGGACGCGGGGCCCTTCTCGGCCAGCACACAGGCGCCCACGGTGGTGCCGTCGTCGTCCTCGGCGATCCGGACCAGGAAGTCGCGGGCGTACGTGTGGATGCGGTCGACCGCGGCGGGGCGGCTGGTCCAGGGCTGGTCGCCCCACTGGCCGGTCCGGCCGAGGGCGGCCAGCCAGGCGACCGCGTCGTCGAGCAGGCGGAGGATGTCGGCCGCGTCCGTTGGGCCACCGGTGCGAATCTTCATGCGAACGTTCTATCGCCCGACGGACCCCGGAGGAAGATGGGGCCCATGAGGCTCTTCGTGGCAGTGGACCCGCCGGCCGCGGCGTTGCAGGAACTCATCGACGCCGTCGCCCCGCTTCGCGAGGGCCCGGGGGCGGAGCGGCTGCGCTGGACCGGGGTCGACGGGTGGCACCTGACACTGGCCTTTCTGGGGGAGGTGCCCGTCGTGGACGTGCCACTGATCGAGGAGGTTCTCGGGCGGGCGGCCTCGGAGAACGGTGTGCACCGGCTGCGGATCGCCGGCGGCGGCCGCTTCGGGGACAGGGTCCTGTGGGCCGGGGTGGACGGCGAGACCTGGGCGCTCCGCCGGCTTGCCGAGGCCGTGCGCGCCGGGGTGGAGGAGGTCGGCGTCGAGACCGACCAGCACGGCTTCCACCCGCATCTCACGCTGGCCCGGTCCGGCTCCACGCACGGCCGCCGCCGGGCGGTCCAGCGGATGGCGGCCTGGGAGATGCAGACCCTGGCGGAGGGCCTGGAGGACTTCCGGGGCAGCGAGTGGGAGGCCACCGAGCTGCGGCTGATGCAGAGCAACCTCGGCTTCGGTCCGTCCCACTACTCCGTGGTCCGCTCCTGGCCGCTGGCCCGCTGGGAGGCAGAGTGACGCAGGTGGCCAACCACAGGGGCGCGGGGAACTGCGCGAAGCGGGAGGGCACAGGTTGTCGCCTTCCGATCTCGCGCAGTTCTCCCCCAGCCTTCGGCCGGGAGGTGCCCCCACGCGCCCCTGGGGTTGGCCCGTTGCCTCAGGTGCCGGCGGACGCCCCTGTGCACGGAAGTGCAAGTGCCGGGCCCGGTAGTCCATAGCGGGCCTCCGTTCCGAGGCGGGATCGTTCGGCGGAGCTGAGCGGGACATGCGGATTCCCGCCGCCGGACGAGGAGATGAGGCCATGCGACGGAGCAGGGGCAGGTGGCGGGCGCTGGCTGTGGCGGCCGCGTTGGCGGCGGGCGGGGCGCCCGCCGGGGTGGTGCAGGCGCAGGCGGCGGCCGTGGCCGGGCAAGTGACGTTGAACTCCGGGCAGTTGGGAGTGGCGGTGGCCACCGACTTTCCCCGGGTGGTGAGTTACACCGATCTGGCGAGCGGAGCCGTCATCGGCGGGCGTTCGACGTCGGTCACGAGCGTGACACTCAACGGGACGGCGTACCCCGTGACGGTCGCGGTGACCGGGCAGACGGCCACCAGCGTCTCGTACACGCTGAGCTTCGCCGCGCTCAGCGGCGTGCAGCTGGACGCGAGTCTGAGTGTGCAGGGGCGGGTGGTGACCTTCCGGGTGGACGCCGTGCGGGACACCACGGCCTTCCGGGTCGGGACGATCGACATCCCCGGGCAGGACCTGATCTCGGTGGCCAGTACGGACGCCGGGGCGGCCACCGCCTTCACCACGCTCTCGCCGGACTCGACCACCACGGCGGACCGGTTCGCCTCGGTCACCGGAAGTACGGCGGCTGACGCCAACCCGGTCGGCGCCTCGTACGCGCTGCTCAACACCGGGATGCTGGCGGCCGCCATCGAGTCCAACTCGACGTACGACAAGCCCTCGGGCGCCACCGACCGGGACGCGGCACGGTTCTGGCACCAGGCGCGCAAGCAGGCGGACGGCTCCGTCCGGGTCGGGGTGTGGAGCGGGCAGTGGACGTATCGGGGCGCGGGCAGCCCGTTCACCGAGGAGCTGCCCTGGGCGAAGGTGGTGATCACCCCGGACGCCAACGGGGACGGGGTGGTCGACTGGCAGGACGGCGCGGTGGCGTTCCGGTCCATCGGCGTGGTGCCGGACGGCGCGTCGGAGACCAAGGACCGGGTGGTCGCCCACATCCCGTTCAACTTCGCCAGCCAGGCCACGCATCCGTTCCTGCGGACGCTCGACGACGTCAAGCGGGTCTCGCTCGCCACCGACGGCCTGGGCCAGTTGGCGATCCTGAAGGGGTACCAGAGCGAGGGGCACGACTCGGCGCACCCGGACTACGGCGGCAACTACAACGCCCGCGCCGGCGGCCTGGCCGACCTCAACGAGCTGCTGAAGGACGGGAAGCAGTGGGGCGCGTCGTTCGGCGTGCACGTGAACGCGACCGAGGCGTACCCGGTGGCCAACAACTTCAGCTCCACGCTGGTCGATCCGAGCGCGAAGGGCTGGAACTGGCTGGATCAGTCGTACTACATCGACCAGCGCAAGGACCTCACCGGCGGGGGTCTGGCCGCCCGCTTCCAGCAGCTGCGCAACGAGACGGACGGCAACCTCGAGTTCCTCTACATGGACGTCTACTACACGCACGGCTGGATCGCCGACCGCACGCTGGCCGAGCTCAGGAAGCAGGGCTGGCAGCTGGGCACCGAGTGGGCGGACAGGTTCGAGCGCGGCTCGCTCTGGTCGCACTGGGCCAATGACCTGAACTACGGCGGGGCGAGCAACAAGGGCCTCAACTCGAAGATCATCCGGTTCATCCGCAACGACCAGAAGGACGTCTGGAACAGCGACCCGATCCTCGACAACGCCCGCATCGTCGAGGCCGAGGGCTGGACCGGCCACCAGGACTGGAACGCCTTCACCGCCAACATCTGGCAGCACAACCTGCCCGCCAAGTACCTGCAGCACTACCGGATCACCAACTGGGGTGCCAAGGACATCACCTTCACCGGCGGCGTCCGCGGCACCACGGCGAACGGCAACAAGCGCGAGGTGTACGACGGCACCGCCAAGGTGATCGACGGCAACGCGTACCTGCTGCCCTGGTGGGACCAGAGCAGCGGGCAGCAGAACCGGCTCTACCACTGGAACCCGGCCGGCGGCAGCAGCACCTGGACGGTGCCGCCCGCCTTCGCCTCGGCGACCGGTTTCGACGTCTACGCGCTCGGCGACAGCGGCCGGACCAAGGTCGCGACGGTACCGGTGAGCGCGGGGAAGGTCACCCTGACGGCCACGGCCGGGAAGGCATACGTCCTCTACCCGAGCGGCAGCTCGCTCACCCCGCCGACCGCCCAGTGGGGCCAGGGCACGCCCGTCCGGGACCCGGGCTTCAACGGGGACCTCGCCGCCTCCTGGCAGACCAGCGGCCCGGTGAGCGTCCAGACCGACGGTCTCGGCGGGCACACGGCGGTGCTCGGCGGGGGTGGCGAGGCGGTGCTGCAGCAGACCCTCACCGGGCTGCAAGCGGGCAGGAGCTACAGCGCCTCCGCGTGGATCGAGGTGGCTCCGGGCCAGACCCGGCACACCACGCTGACCGCCGGCGGGCAGTCCGTCGCGGTGGACCGCTCGGCGCTGACCAACTACGTCGCCGCGGACGAGAGGCACGGGACCAACTTCCAGCGCGCCAAGGTGCTGTTCACGGTGCCCTCCGGCCAGACCGCGGCCACTCTCGCCATCCGCGCCGCGGCGGGCTCGGCCACCGTCCGGGTGGACGACCTCCGGGTGGTGCGCGACGACGTCACCACCAAGGCCGGCACGGTCGCGTACGAGGACTTCGAGGCCGTCGACCAGGGCTGGGGCCCGTTCATCAAGGGCGACGCGGGCGGCTCGACTGACCCGCGGACGCACATCGCCCAGCTGCACGCGCCGTACACCCAGGCGGGCTGGAACGGGAAGCCGACCGACGACGTGCTCGGCGGTGCCGGGCAGTCGCTGAAGTCGCACGAGGAGAACGACGGACTGGTCTACCGGACGGCTCCGTGGACGGTGAACTTCCAACCGGGCCACAACTACCGGGTGGAGTACGATTACCAGAGCTCCAACGCGGCCTCGTACGCCTGGGTCACCGGCTACGACAAGGCGAACGGCGGCGCGGCCGAGACGCACTCGACCGCGATCGGGCAGCAGCGGCAGACCGCGCACTTCAGCGAGCAGCTGACGGCGGGCTGCGGTGACACCTGGGTCGGCCTGCGCAAGGTCGGCGGCGCCCCGGCCGGAGCGGACTTCGTGCTCGACAACTTCACCGTGACGGATCTCGGCGTGGCGAGCGGCTCGGCCTGCGTGAGCTGGCTGCCGAAGACCGGTATGACCGTGACGGGCGTGGACAGTTCGGACGACGCGACCGGTGGCCAGGCGGCCAACGCGATCGACGGGGACACCACCACCCAGTGGCACACCGCCTGGTCGCAGGTGAGCACCCCGCCGCCGTACCCGCACTGGATCACCGTCGACCTCGGTGCGAGCTACGACCTCAGCGCCGTCGGCTACCTGCCCCGGCAGGACGGCGGGACCAACGGAATCATCAAGTCGTACCAGGTCTACGTGAGTTCGGATGGCGTCAACTGGGGCCCGGCGGTCGCGGCCGGCGACTTCGCCACCAGCGGGATCGCCCAGCAGACGGTGCCGGTGACGGCGCGCGGCCGGTACGTGAAGCTGCTCGCGACCGCCTCGCGAAACGGCGCGGCCTTCGCCTCGGCGGCCGAGCTGGACTTCGCCGGGGTGGCGGTGCCGTAGCGGGCGGCCACCCGTCACCGGGTGGGACCCTGCGGTGGACGCTTCAGGCCTGGGCCTGAAGCGTCCACCTTCGCGCTCTAGGCGGCCGATGACCGATTTGGGAGAGTCGGCGCCATGTATCTGATTCATGTGCGACTACGGCCGACGACGCCCGGCTCCTCCCTTCCGCCGGGCCTACGCTCGCATCTGCTGGGGATGTCGGTGCCGGAGGACCGGATCGAACACCTCTCCGTGCACACCGATGCGCTCCCCCACCCGACGCTCGGCCTCTACCTGATGGCGGAGAGCCTCGGCGAGGCGGAGGAGCAGGCGACACGGCTCTGTCTGCGCTGGGTGACGGGCAGCACGCTGCTCGAGGGCTGGCAGCCGGTGGCTGCCCAGGCCCCGCTCGTCGCCCCCTTCTACGAGCAGCTGCTGTCCTTCGTCGGCTCCGGTGGCCCGAGGTAACCAGGGCGACGGCCGGGCACCCCGACGGCATCAGACTGTGGTCATCCCAGCTCGGGTGCCGCGCGCAGCTCGACGGAGTGCGGTGCGGCGTCGCCGAGTTCGAGCAGGACGAGTTCGTTCTCGCCCGGTACGAGCAGCGGTTGCGGGCAGTACAGGGTGACCTGCGGGCCGCGCGCGTCGTAGCGGCCGAGCAGGAAGCCGTTCACCCAGAGGTAGCCGTGGTGGCCGCCCGGGACGGCGAGGTAGGCGTCGCCGGTCTCCGCCAGGGTGAGGACGCCGCGGGTGAAGCCGGGGCCGCCGGCCGAGAAGTCGAGCGGGGGCAGCCGGTCGAGGTCGAGTGCCTCGACGCGGCAGCCGTGCAGGTACTGCCGCTCGTGCCGGACGCCGACCGTGATGCCCTTGGTCTCGCCCACCTGCGGGCCGTAGTTGACCCGCCCGAGCGACTCCACCAGCAGCTCCACCAGTGCGCCGCCGGGCACCTCGACCGGCTCGTGCCCGACCCCGCGTGCCAGCTCGGCCGTGCGCTTGCCGTCCACCCAGAGCGTCGCCCGGTCCCGCAGGCCCTCGACGGCGAGCGGAAGTCCGGGGCGTGGCGCGGGCACCGCGAAGGTGTAGCGGACCAGGCCGTGCGCCAGGCCGAGCTCCTCGAAGGTCGGCGGGACGGGGAAGGCCGCCGGCGCGCCGAAGGGGATCGGAGCGGAGTCGGTGAGTTCGACCGTCCGGCTCGCCAACACGGCTGGAAGCGCGGGGAATTCGGGCGTGCGGTCGTCGAGGTAGCGGGCCTCCTCCGGGTGCTCGGCCGCGAACTCGGCCAGCACGGCCCGGAACAGCTCGAACTTGGCGGTGGGCGCGCCGCGTTCGTCCAGCGGGGCGTCGTAGTCGTACGAGGTGGTGACCGGCTGGAACGGCGAGTCGGTCCACTCGGTCGAGTTGAACGGCGGGTCGGCGTGGTTGGCCCCTGCGGTGGTGCCGAAGTTGGTGCCGCCGTGCGCCATGTAGAGGTTGACCGAGCCGCCCGCCGCGAGGATGCGGCGCAGCGTGTCGGCGGCGTCCTCCGCGTCCCGGGTGTGGTGCGGCTTGCCCCAGTGGTCGAACCAGCCGTTCCAGAACTCCATGCAGAACGGCGGGTCCTCGGGCCGGTGCCGGCGCAGCGTCTCGAAGGCCGCCTCCGGCTCGGTCCCGAAGTTGACGGTGGCCAGCAGCCCGGGGACGGTACCCCCGGTCAGCATGTGGTCCTCCGGGCCGTCGGAGGTGAAGAGCGGCACGGTGACGCCCCGGCGGAGCAGCCCGTCGGCCAGGTGGCGCAGGTAGGCCGCGTCACTGCCGTGGGAGCCGTACTCGTTCTCCACCTGGACCATCAGCACGTTCCCGCCTCGGTCCAGCTGCCGCTCCACGACGCCGGGCAGGACCACGTCGAACCAGCTGTCGACGGCGGCGAGGTACGCCGGGTCGCTGGTCCTGGCCCGGCGGCCGACCTGCGCGGTCAGCCAGCTGGGCAGGCCCCCGTTGTCCCACTCGCCGCAGGCGTACGGGCCGGGGCGGACGATTGCCCACAGGCCCTGGCGCGCGGCCTCGTCCAGGAACGCGGGCAGCTCGTCCAGCCGCTCGAAGAGCCCGGGCCCGGGCTCGTGGAGATTCCACGGGATGTACGTCTCGACCGTGTTGAGCCCCATCGCGCGGAGCGCGGCCAGGCGCTGCGGCCACTGCTCGGGGCGGGTGCGGAAGTAGTGCATGGCGCCGGAGAGGATCCGCAGGCTTCGGCCGTCGAGCTGGAAACCGGTGGAGTCGTAGGTGAGCATGCCTCCTAGCCTGCGGGAACGCCCCCGCCCGGACCATGGACAAAGCCCCGGGGCGTGTTGGATTGTCGGGCGTGGAACGGGAGGTCTCCTGGTGGAGCGGTGGTGGCACTACCTCACGCCCGGCCCGGCCCAGCTGGCCACCGGGCTCGCCTGCCTCGGCGTCGGCATGCAGCAAGGCCGGCTGCCCACCGTGGGCCCGCGCACGCTGGACCACTGGGTGGCGGTGGTGGTGACCGGCGGCAGGGGGTGGTACACGGACCAGAGCGGCGTACGGCAGCCGGTGACCGCCCCTGCCGTGCTCTGGCTGCGCCCCGGCCTGCCGCACCACTACGCGCCGGACGAGGGCGGCTGGGCCGAGTCCTTCGTCGACTTCACGGGTTCGGCGACCGCCGGGTACGCCGAGCTGGGGCTGCTGCCGGAGGCCGACCTGACCCCGCTGACCGGCGCCGAGGCCGCCCAGCGGGTGGTCGCCAGGATCGCCGGCGCCTGCCGGCGCGGCGGCCCGCTGGTCGGGGTGGAGGCCGGTGCCGGGGTGCACGAGCTGCTGGTCGAGCTGCGCCGGCACCGGGCCGATCTGGACCTGGCCGGGGAGCCGGTGCTGGAGGTGCTGCGGCGGGACGCCTGCCTGCCGCTGTCGGTCGCCCAGCACGCCCGGCGGGCCGGGCTGACCGTGGCGGAGCTGCGGCGGGCGGTGCGGGCGGTCGGGGCGGTCGGGCCGAAGGAGTACCTGCTGAGCGTCCGGCTCAACGAGGCCAAGGAGCTGCTGGCGGCCGGCGAGCTGCCGGTCGCGGCGGTGGCCAGGCGGGTGGGGTACGAGGACCCGGCGTACTTCACGCGGATCTTCACCCGGCGGGTCGGCCTCGCCCCGTCGGCGTTCCGGGCCCAGCAGTACCGGGGCGACGGGCAGCTGAGGGCCGTCCGGCGGGAGGAGCTGGCGGAGGAGCTGACCGAGCTGTACGGGCCGGAGCGGGGGAGTACCGAGGCGCGACGGGCCACCGGGTAACCTCGATGACCGTGGACCCCAAGACTCGCATGCGTATCGTGACCGGCGCCCTGCTGTTGCTGCTGGCCGTGGTGGTCATCAGCTCACTGGTCAGGAGATGACGGAAGCCCACCGCCCCGAAGAGGGGAGGTGGGCTTCCTCGCGTTGCCGTCAGAGCTGCTCGACCACGTAGTCGATGCAGGCGGTGAGTGCCTCGACGTCCGCCGGGTCGATCGCCGGGAACATCGCGATGCGCAGCTGGTTGCGGCCCAGCTTGCGGTAGGGCTCGGTGTCCACGATGCCGTTGGCACGCAGTGCCTTGGCGATCGCGGCGGCGTCGATCGAGTCGTCGAAGTCGATCGTGCCGACCACCTGGGAGCGCTCGGCCGCCTTGGCGACGAACGGCTGCGCGTAGGAGGACTTCTCGGCCCAGCCGTACAGGCGCGACGAGGAGTCGGCCGTACGGGCGACCGCCCAGTCGAGCCCGCCGTTGCCGTTCAGCCACTCCAGCTGCTCGGCGAGCAGGAAGAGCGTCGAGATCGACGGGGTGTTGTAGGTCTGGTCCTTCGACGAGTTGTCGATCGCCGTCGGCAGGTCGAAGAACGGCGGGATGTACCGGCCGGAGGCGGCGATCTCGGCGGCGCGCTCCAGGGCGGCCGGGGAGAAGGTCGCGAGCCAGAGCCCGCCCTCCGAGGCGAAGGACTTCTGCGGCGCGAAGTAGTAGACGTCCGTCTCGGTGATGTCGACCGGCAGGCCGCCGGCGCCCGAGGTGGCGTCCACCAGGACCAGCGAGCCGGAGTCCGCGCCCTCGGGGCGGCGGATCGGCATCGCGACACCGGTCGAGGTCTCGTTGTGGGTGAGCGCGTAGACGTCCACGCCCGCCTCGGCGACCGGGAGCGGGTGGGTACCCGGCTCGGTCTTGATCACCGACGGCTCGCCCAGCCAGGGGGCGGCCTTCACGGAGGAGGCGAACTTGGAGGAGAACTCACCGAAGTTCAGGTGCTGGGACTTCTCGCGCACCAGCCCGAAGGCGGCGATGTCCCAGAACGCGGTGGAACCGCCGTTGCCGAGCACAACCTGGTAACCCTCGGGGAGGGAGAACAGGCTGCTCACGCCCTCGCGGACACGCTTGACCACGTTCTTGACCGGGGCCTGGCGGTGCGAAGTACCCAGCAGGGAGGTACCGGTGGCAGCGAGGGCACTCAGGGCCTCGGGGCGCACCTTGGAAGGGCCGCAGCCGAAACGACCGTCGGCGGGCTTGATGTCAGCGGGAATCTGGATCTGAGCCACACGCGCAGCCTACTGCCCGGGATTGCGCGTGTGGGGGAAAGTCCGCCCGCTGAGATGTGATCCTGCCCGCTTTCAAGTGGAGCTCAGCAGGGGTGCGAGGAACGCGCGAGGCGGAGGAGGACCGGCCTGAGCCTTCCGCTGCGCGCAGTTCCCCGCGCCCTACGTGGTTACCCGAATGAGTGACGTTGCGTCAGTGCGCGATCGACTCGTAGCCCTCGACCTCGCGCGGGCTGCGCGGGCCGGGGCCGATGTAACGCGCGGCGGGGCGGACCAGGCGGCCGGTGCGCTTCTGCTCCAGGATGTGCGCCGACCAGCCGGCCGTGCGGGCACAGGTGAACATCGAGGTGAACATGTGCGCCGGGACCTCGGCGAAGTCCAGCATGATCGCGGCCCAGAACTCGACGTTGGTGGCCAGCACGCGGTCGGGGCGACGGTTGTGCAGCTCCTCCAGCGCGGCCTTCTCCAGCGCCTCGGCGATCTCGAAGCGCGGCGCGCCGAGCTCCTTGGCGGTGCGGCGCAGCACGCGGGCGCGCGGGTCCTCGGCGCGGTAGACGCGGTGGCCGAAGCCCATCAGGCGCTCGCCCTTGTCGAGGGCCTGCTTGACCCAGGCCTTGGCGTCACCGGTGCGCTCGATCTCCTCGATCATGCCGAGCACGCGGGACGGGGCGCCGCCGTGCAGCGGGCCCGACATCGCGCCGACGGCGCCGGAGAGGGCGGCGGCCACGTCGGCGCCGGTGGAGGCGATCACTCTGGCGGTGAACGTGGAGGCGTTCATGCCGTGCTCGGCGGCGGACGTCCAGTAGGCGTCGATCGCCTTGACGTGCTTCGGGTCCGGCTCGCCGCGCCAGCGGATCATGAAGCGCTCGACGACCGTCTCGGCCTTGTCGATCTCGCTCTGCGGCACCATCGGCAGACCCTGGCCGCGCGCGCTCTGCGCCACGTACGAGAGGGCCATCACGGCGGCGCGGGCGAGGTCGTCGCGGGCCTGCTCGGCGGAGATGTCGAGCAGCGGCTTGAGACCCCAGACCGGGGCGAGCATGGCGAGCGCGGACTGCACGTCGACGCGGATGTCGCCGGAGTGGACCGGGATCGGGAAGGGCTCGGCGGCGGGCAGGCCGGGGTTGAACTTGCCGTCGACCAGCAGGCCCCACACGTGCCCGAAGGAGACATGGCCGACCAGGTCGTCGATGTCCACGCCTCGGTAGCGCAGTGCGCCGCCTTCACGGTCAGGTTCGGCGATCTCGCTCTCGAAAGCGATGATTCCCTCGAGCCCGGGTACGAAGTCGGACATCAGACGGCTCCTTCAGTGATCCGATACGACGGGCCGCCGTGGTGGGGCGGCGCCGTCGGGTGACCGTTGGTGGTTGGCACTCGGTGCCAGACTCTCAGGCACGGAGTGCATTGCGCCATACACCACCACGGTGATGTTTCCCAAAGGACCGCTCGACCTGCTCCCGCTTCCGACATCGGCGGCGGACTTTCCGGAGAGAACCGGATAATTCCGGACAATCTCCCATACGGCGGGTGGCCAAGCGGTGGCGAGACACCTTATCTCCCACCGTGGTTTGCCCGGACGTAGCGGTACCCGACGCTTGTCGTACGGGATGATGTTGGCGTGCCTACCGCGGAACGCCACCCGACACCCCTGACCACGCCCGCCGAGGAGCGGCCCGGTCCGGACCTGACCGTGATGCGCAAGCATTACCAGCACGAGGGCCTGGCCGAGGAGCAGCTCGCCGCCGACCCGGTCACCCAGTTCACCGAGTGGTTCCATCAGGCGGACGAGGCCGGGGTGATCGAGCCCAACGCGATGGTGCTCTCCACCGCCGACGCGGCCGGCCGGCCCAGTTCTCGTACCGTGCTGCTCAAGGGTTTCGACCGGCGCGGCTTCGTCTTCTTCACCAACTACGGCTCCCGCAAGGGCGCCGAACTGTCCGTCAACCCGCAGGCGGCGCTGCTCTTCCCGTGGATCGCGATCGCCCGCCAGGTGCTGGTCACCGGCCGGGTCGAGAAGGTCGGCCGGGACGAGACGGCGGCGTACTTCCGGACCAGGCCGCACGGCTCGCAGCTGGGCGCGTGGGCGAGCGAGCAGTCCAGCCCGGTGGCCGGGCGCGAGGTGCTGGAGCAGCGGTACGCCGAGCTGAGCCGCCGCTACCCGGAGGGCGAGGGCGTCCCGGTGCCGCCGTTCTGGGGCGGGTACCGGGTGGTCCCGGAGGAGGTGGAGTTCTGGCAGGGCCGGGAGAACCGGCTGCACGACCGGCTGCGGTACATCGCGGAGGGCGGCGGCTGGCGGGTGGAGCGGCTCTGTCCGTAGCGGCCCATGCGCGGGTACTACGTCAATTGCAGTATTTGAATCCCGCTCGAAGTGATGGATTTCTGGCCATTCGGCGCGCGAGAGGTAGCCCGATCCGGGACACTCAGCGGTAATCGGGCGAACCAGGGCCGAGCCAAGGCCTCTGTGTTACCCCGTTTCCCCGCGCTTCAACCGCAGAAACGAGACTGCAATGGTCGCCGCACTCGCCACCCGGCCTGCTGACCGCGAGTCCGTCGAGGAGCCCGCCCCACGGGCCTCGCTCGCCTCCCTCGCCGATCTGGGTTCCGACAAGCTCACCACTCAGCTGCATCGGGCGCTGCCCGGCGCCGAGTCCGGTCAGGTGGCCGTAGCGGCCTTCAACTCCTCGATCTGACAGACACCGCGCGGCCGGTAGACGCACATGTCCCGTCCCTCGGTGCCGTTCTCGCAGTTCGTCCTGAAGGTGCACAGCCGCTGTGATCTGGCCTGCGATCACTGCTATGTGTACGAGCACGCCGACACCAGCTGGCGCGGAAAGCCGCGCGCCGTCTCCGAGCGGGTGCTGACTGCGACGGCCGAGCGGATCGCGGAGCATGCCCTCGCCCACCGGCTGCCGGCCGTCCATGTCGTGCTGCACGGCGGAGAACCCCTGCTGGCCGGCCCCGCGTTGCTGCGGCGGGCCGCGGAGGAGCTCCGCCGTGCGCTGCCGTCCGGGTGCGCCCTGGACCTGCGGATCCACACCAACGGGGTACTGCTCGGCCGGGAGTTCTGCGATCTCTTCGCCGAGCTGGGCATCAAGGTCGGCGTGTCGCTCGACGGCGACCGGGCGGCCAACGACCGGCACCGCCGGTACGCCGATGGTCGTAGCAGCCACGCGAAAGTGCTGGCCGCCGTCGAGCTGCTCAGGCGGCCCGAGTACCGGCACCTCTACGCAGGCCTGCTCTGCACCATCGACGTGGAGAACGACCCGGTCGCCGTCTACGACGCACTGGTCGAGCTCGACCCGCCCAGGATCGACTTCCTGCTCCCGCACGCCACCTGGGACGAGCCGCCGAAACGTCCCTCCGGCCTCGGAGAGGCGCCCTACGCCGACTGGCTGCAGGCCGTCTACGACCGCTGGACGGCCCACGGCAGGCCGGTCGCGGTCCGTACCTTCGACTCGGTCCACCGGACCCTGCGCGGGCAGTCGAGCCTGACCGAGTCGCTCGGGCTCGACCCGGCCGATCTGGTCGTGATCGAGACGGACGGCACCCTGGAGCAGGCCGACAGTCTGAAGACCGCCTTCGACGGTGCGCCCGCGACGGGTTTCGACGTCTTCGCGCATACCCTGGACGAGGTGGCGGGTCATCCGGGCATGATGGAGCGTCAGTCCGGCCTGGCCGGGCTGAGCGCCGAGTGCCGGGCCTGCCCGGTCGTCCGCTCCTGCGGAGGTGGTCTGTATGCGCACCGCTACCGCACCGGCCGCGGGTTCGACAATCCCTCCGTCTTCTGCGGGGACCTCATGAAGTTGATCACGACCATCCGGGATCGTGTGGCTGTTTTTCCTGGCGTTCCGGCCCAGGCCGCGCCCGTCGAACCGTTGCTCACCGAGCAGCAGGTGGACGAGCTGGCCAGGGGTCACGGCAGCACCGAGACCGTGGCGACCCTGGCCGACGCCCAACTCGGCCTCACCCGCCGCCTGCTGGCGGCGATCTCGCCCGGCGCCCCCGAGCCGTGGTCGCTGCTGACCGAGTTGGACGCCCGGGCCCCGCACGCCCTCGACGCCGTGCTCGGGCACCCGTACGTGCGCGCCTGGGCCGTGCGCTGCCTGCGGAGCGAGCCGGGCGCCGACCTCGGCGGCTTCGCGGAGATCGCGGCCGCCGCAGCGCTGCGGGCCGGCCTGGACTTCGAGCTGGCCGTACCGGTCAGGGACGGTGCGGTGCACCTGCCGACGCTCGGCCGGGTCCTGGTCGGCGGCGGGGGTGAGGCCGAACTGCGCGGTACAGCCGACGGGTTCACGGTGCGAGGCGTCACGGTCGGCTGGGACTCGCCGGAGGGCGGTCCGTGGCAGCCCGTCCGCCGGGTCGCCCTGGCCGGCGGCTGGACGGTCGCACTGGAGGACACCGACCCTCAGCGCGACAGCCACCAGTGGCCGATCGAGGACCGCCTGCCGGAGAGTGAACTGCTCGCCTGGAGCGGCTGGTTGCGGGAGGCCTGGGAGCTGATCGGCCGGGACCTGCCCGGCTACGCCGCCGGGATCCTGGCGGGCCTCGGCACCATCACGCCGCTGCGGCCGGGCCCGGCCGGGCGGGACGTCAGCGCAGCGGCCCGGCAGGCCTTCGGTGCCGTCGGCATCGCCAGGCCGGCCACCGCGCCCGCCCTGGCGCTGCTGATCGCGCACGAGTTCCAGCACGTCAAACTGGGCGCGGTACTGGACTTCCAGGACCTGTACGACCCGGCGGACGACCGCCACTACTACGCACCCTGGCGCCCCGACCCGCGCCCGCTGGAGGGGCTGCTGCAGGGCACGTACGCGCACCTCGCCGTCACCGAGTTCTGGGGCACCCGGGTGCGGGCGTACGACGGCCTGGAGAGCGAGGCGGCGGGCCATGCCCGGGTGCAGCTGGCGACCTGGCGGGCCCATACCGCCGAGGCCGTCGAGACGCTGGCCGGTTCGGGCTCGCTGACCGCCCTCGGGCAGCGCTTCGCCGAGGGGATGCGGTCCGGCGTGGCACCCTGGCTGGCGGTACCGGTGGGGGCGGCGGCCGAGGACGCCGCCCGCCGCGCGGCGGCCGAGAACTTCGCCCAGTGGCAGGCCCGGAGCACCGTAGCCCGCTAGGACGGGCTCGACGACGCTGAGGAGTTTCACCCGTGTTCGCTGCCGGGAAGCTGGAGCAGGATCTGCGAGATCTCGGCATCACCCGAGGGGAGACGCTGCTCGTCCAGTCGTCCCTCCGGTCGATCGGCAGGGTGGACGGCGGGGCGGGCACGGTGCTCAAGGCGCTGATGCACGTCCTCGGCGAGGAGGGCACCCTGGTCGTCTACACCGCGACCCCCGAGAACTCCGACACCTCCCGGCTGGCCCTGGCGCCCACGATCGGCATGTCGCCCGCCGAGCTGCGCGAACACCGGGACCGGATGCCGCCCTTCGACCCGGTCACCTCGCCGACCTCGCCGATCCTCGGCCACTTCTCCGAGGTGGTCCGGGCGGAGAAGGCCGCCGTGCGCAGCAACCACCCGCAGACCTCCTTCACCGCACTCGGCCGCCGGGCCGAGGAGTTGATGGCGGAGCACCGGCTGGACTGCCACCTCGGCGACCGCTCGCCCGTCCGGAAGCTGTACGACAGCGAGGCCCGGGCCCTGCTGATCGGTGTGCCGGTCTGGTGCTGCACGGCCTTCCACCTCGCCGAGTACTGGCAGCCCGAGCCGCCGATCCAGCGCTACGGCTGCGTGGTCACCGACGGCCTGGGCCTGCGCCGGTGGATGCACTTCGACGCCGTCCATCTCGTGGACGAGCACTTCGTCCCGATGGGCCCGGCGCTCGCGGCGGGGATGCCGAGTCTGGTCGAAGGCATGTTCGGCGATGCTGAATGCTTTCTGCTGCGGATCCCTGAAGGAGTGGACGTCGCCGACAAATTCCTGCGGGAATGCAGAACTTGACGAGAGCATGGGGCGATCTGCCTCCGCCGCCCTATTCCATTTGAGAACCTGACCTTCCTACACTGAAGGCCCTCTGTGGGGGAACGACGCAACTGGGAACTGAGCGCAGTACCAGCTACGTCTGAGGCGGAGCACCATCAACACACCGGACGGTCTCGGGGGAGGCGCGTGTGTACGGCGACCCTGGGGGTTGGGACGAGGACACGGCGCGGCCGTACTTCTTTCTCAGCTACGCGCACACACCGCGCGCCGGCACCCGGGGAGCGGGCGATCCGAACCACTGGGTGAGCAAGCTCTACGAGGACCTCTGCGAGGCGGTTCTGCAGCTCACCGACCTGCCGGAGGGCGCGCCGGTCGGCTTCATGGACCAGTCGATGCACCAGGGCCAGTTGTGGGCGCAGCGGCTCTCCCAGGAGCTGGCGAGCTGCCGGGTGTTCGTCCCGCTCTACTCGCCGCGCTACTTCAACAGCGTGGCCTGCGGCCAGGAGTGGCACTCCTTCACCCAGCGCCCGGTCTACCCGGAACGGCAGACCTCGGAGCGGACCAGCGGAATCGTTCCGGTGCTCTGGGTGGCCATGGGCCAGTACCAGCTGCCGGAGGTCGCCAGCCAACTCCAGTTCAACCACAGCAGTTTCGGCCCGGACTACGCGGCCGAGGGCCTGTATGCGCTGATGAAGCTCAGCTACTTCCGCTCCGCGTACGAGCTGGCCGTGTACCGGCTGGCCAAGCGGATCGTGGATGTCGCGGAGGACACCGTGATCCCGGTCGGCCGCCCGCTGGACTTCCAGTCGCAGCCGAGCGCCTTCAAGGCCGCCGCGCCGACGAAGCGGCTGAGGATCTCGGTGTTCTCGTACAAGCAGTCGGAGCTGCCGGACGGCCGGAACCCGGACTACTACGGTCCCAACCGGGTGGACTGGCACCCGTACCAGCCGCGGGCCGGACGGCCGTTGGCCGAGCACGCGGTGCGGCTGGCGAAGCAGCTGGGGTTCCACCCGAGCGTCCATGAGTTCGACCAGGAGGCGCCGGAGCTCCTGGCGAGCGCCGAGCCGGCCGCGCCCGGGGTGCTGCTGCTGGACCGCTGGGCCTTGCGGGATGAACAACGCCGGGAGATCGTAAGGAAGTTCGACCGGAGCAACCCGCCCTGGGTGAGCGTTCTGGAGCCGTGGAACTCGGAGGATCCGGACTGCGTCGCGCAGGACCGGCAGCTGGGTGAACTCAGCACCCAGACACTGCGGTTCAAGCATCGGGAGGCGAAGCCGAGCTTCCAGGGCGACTCCTCCGGGCTGGCCACCCTCGAGGAGTTCGAGGACGCCCTGCCGAGGGCGGCCATGCGGGCCAAGTACGCGTTCGAGGACCGGGCCAAGAGCACTCAGGGCAGGCCGGGTGCGCCGAGGCCCAGCCTGCGGGAGGCCTTCGGCGGTGAGCCCAGAACGGTCAACGAGCCCAGAACGGTCAATGAGCCCAGATCGAGGCGGCCCGGGACGGGCCGCGGCGAGCCGGGTAGTGATGAGGAAGGCGGCTCTCCCCCGGGGGCCGCTTTCGGGGGAGGAGAGGCATGACCGAGAACCCGACCAGGAACCTCCGGATGCGCGCCGAGGGCGTCGCCACCGCGGAGTCGGAGTCGCACGCCAACGAGGACCGGAACGGCCGGATCGTCACCTTCTACTCGTACAAGGGCGGCACCGGCCGGACCATGGCGCTGGCCAACACGGCCTGGATCCTCGCCGCCAACGGGTTCCGGGTGCTCACCGTGGACTGGGACCTTGAGGCGCCCGGTCTGGCGAAGTTCTTCCGCCCCTTCCTCGACCAGGCCGCCCTCGCCGGCACGACCGGCATGATGGACCTGATCACCGAGTACCGGGAGGAGGCGCTCCGCGAGGTCGACCACGCCCCCGGCTGGCACGAGGACTTCGCCCGCGTCCACCCGCACGCCCTCTCGCTCTCCTGGCAGTTCTTCCCGCCCGGCGGCAGCCTGGACTTCCTCTCGGCGGGCCAGCCGAACCGGGACTACTCCGAGACCGTGGGCCGGCTCGACTGGGACCTCTTCTACGAGCGCTTCGACGGCGGCCAGTTCTTCGACGCGCTCAAGCGCGACATGAGCCGGCGCTACGACTACGTCCTGATCGACAGCCGTACCGGGCTCTCCGACATCGCCGAGATCTGCACCGTGCAGATGCCCGACGACCTGGTGGTCTGCTTCACGCTGAGCGACCAGAGCATCGAGGGCGCCTCGAAGATCGCCCAGCACATCAACGACCGCTACCGCGACCGGGGCATCCGGATCCTGCCGGTGCCGATGCGGATCGACGAGGGTGAGAAGGAGAAGGCCGACGCCGGGCGGGCGCTGGCCCGGCTGCGGTTCGGCGGCCTGCCCGAGGGGCTGGCGGACGAGGACCTCGCCCAGTACTGGGGCTCGGTGGAGATCCCGTACCGGCCGTTCTACGCCTACGAGGAGATCCTGGCCACCTTCGGCGACCAGGTCGGCACACCGACCTCGATGCTGGCCGCCTGCGAGCGGCTGACCTCGGTGCTCACCCGGGGCCGGGTCGCCGGCCTGCCGCCGGTGGACGAGGACGTCCGGCTGCACTGGGTGGACGCCTACACCCGGCGCCGCCCGACCGTCCCCGCCGACCTCTACCTCAGCTACGTGCCCGAGGACCGCATGTGGGCCGACTGGATCGCCGCCGTCCTGGAAGGCGCCGGATTCCGGGTGGTGCCGCGGGACCTGGGCGCCGGGGCCGACTCGCGCTCGGAGACCGAGCGGGGCATCGACGCCGCGTACCGGACCGTCGCGGTGTTCTCCGCCGCGTACCTGCGCTCGCCGCAGGCCCGGGCGCTCTGGGACTCGATGGCCGGGTTCGACCCGGCGGGTACGCGGCGCCAGCTGGTGCCCGTCCGGGTCAGCGACGTCCGGCTCACCGCGCCCTTCAACAGCCGCAACCCCGTCGACCTGGTCGGCCGGGACGAGACCCAGGCCGCCGTCACCCTGCTGCGCGCACTCGGCCGGGCCGACGCGGTGCTCGACGAGGCGACCGCGGAGATCCCGCGCTTCCCCGGCACCAAGCCCTCGTACTGGTCCGTGCCGCAGCGCAACCCGTCCTTCACCGGCCGGGCCAAGGTGCTCGACGACCTGCGGGACCAGCTGGTCGGCGGGCCGACGGTGGTGCTGCCCACGCCGCAGACCCTGTACGGCCTCGGCGGCGTCGGCAAGACCCAGCTGGCGCTGGAGTACGCGCACCGGTACATGTCGCACTACGACCTGGTCTGGTGGATCGACGCCGAACAGACCGAGCTGATCCCCTCGGCGCTGGCCGAGCTGGCCACCAGGCTGGGGCTGCGGGTCGGCGACAGCGTCAACGAGGCCGCCGAGGCGGCGCGCGAGGCACTGCGCCGGGGCACCCCGACCTCCCGCTGGCTGCTGATCTTCGACAACGCCGACGAGCCCGGCGAGATCCGCCGGTACTTCCCCGGCGGGTCCGGCCACATCCTGGTGACCTCGCGCAACCAGGCCTGGTCCGGCCAGGCCGGGGTGCTCGGGGTGGACGTCTTCACCCGCGGCGAGAGCGTCGAGCACCTGTGCCGACGCACCCGCGGGCTCTCCCGGCACGACGCCGACCGGGTCGCCGAGGCGGTCGGCGACCTGCCGCTTGCCGTCGAGGTCGCGGCCGCCTGGCTGGACACCACCCGTACCCCCGTCGACACTTATGTCGCCCAGCTGCACGCCGAGGCCACCAAGGCCCTCGCGGTCGGCCGCCCGGCCGACTACCCGACGCCCGTCGGCGCCACCTGGAACGTCTCGATCGCCCGGCTGCGCGAACAGTCCCCTGCGGCCGTACGGCTGTTGCAGCTCTGCGCCTTCTTCGCGCCCGAGCCGATCTCGATGGACCTCTTCTACAGCGACCAGATGATCCGTGCCCTGGTCCAGTACGACGAGGACCTCAGCGACACCTTCATGCTCGGCAAGGTGATCCAGGCCGTCGGCCGGTACGCGCTGGCCAAGGTGGACGCCGCCAGCAACAGCTTCCAGGTGCACCGGCTGGTGCAGGCCGTGGTCCGCTCCGAGATGAGCGACGCCGACCGGGAGGCCGCGATGCACGAGGTGCACCGCATCCTGGTCGGCGCGCGCCCGGTGCTCGGCGACACCGACAACCCGGCCAACTGGCCCCGCTTCGAGAAGATCTGGCCGCACCTCGCCCCGTCCAGGGCCCAGGACTGCGACGAGCGGGAGACCCGCGAGCTGCTGATCGACCGCGTCCGCTACCTCTGGAAGCGCACCGACCTGGACCGCGCCCGGCGGCTCGCCGAGCAGCTCGACGCCACCTGGGTCGACCGGCTGGTCGGGGAGCGGGACGACTCCGAGCGCCGCAACCTTCGCCGCCAGATCCTCAGCCTCAACTTCCAGCTCGCCAACGTGCTCCGCTCCCAGGGCAACTACGCCGACGCCCTGGCGCTGGACGAGAGCACCCTGGCCGGCCAGCGGGAGCTGCTGGGCGAGCACAACCCGTACACCCTGATGACCGCCGGCTCGCTCGGCGCCGACCTGCGAGCACTCGGCCGCTTCCAGGACGCCCTCGACCTGGACCTCGAAACCTACAGCCAGTTCCGGGAGTTGTTCGGCGACGACAACCCCCGCACGCTTTCCATCGCCAACAACCTGGCCATCGACCACCGCCTGGTCGGCGACAGCGAGGCCGCGCGCGACCTCGACCAGGAGACCTGGGACCGCCGGAAGGCGGTGCTCGGCCTGAGCCACCCGTACACCCTCTCCAGCAAGTCCAACCTGGCCCGCGACCTGCGGGAGATCGGCGACTACAAGGGCTCCATCGAGCTGCTGCGCGAGGTCACCGTCGACCTCGACGCCGTCCTCCAGCCCGACCTGCCGGAGAACCTGCGCAACGCCAAGTCCCTCGCGGTCTCGCTGCGCCGCGACGGGCAGCTGCGCGAGGCACGCCAGATCACCACTCAGACGTACGAGCGCTACCTCGACCGCTACGGCGCCGAGGCGGCGGACACGCTGGCCTGCGCGCTCAACCTGGCCGCCGACCACAGCGCCTCCGGCGACAAGGAGGCCGCCCGCGACCTCGCCACCACCGTCTACGACGGGCACCGGCGGCTCTTCGGCGACGAGCACCCCTTCACCCTGGCCTGTGAGAACAACCTGGGCATCTACCTGCGCGGCAGCGGGGACGTCGAGGAGGCGATCCGGCGCGGCCGGCACACCGTCGCCGGGCTGCAGCGGGTGCTCGGCCCGGACCACCCGTTCACCCTCAACGCGATGATCAACCTGGCCAACGCGTACGGCGAGGACGGCCAGCTGGCCAAGGCGGAGGAGATGGAGCGGGCCGCGTACGCCGGTCTGTGCAACCGCTACAGCCCCAGCCACCCGGACGCCATCGCCTGCGAGGCCAACCTCGGGGTCACCCTCCGCAAGGCCGGCCGGCTCGCCCAGGCCACCGAGCTGCGCGACCACGCGGTGTCCGAGCTGCTCCGGCTGTTCGGGGAGGAGCACCCCAACACGGTGTCGGCGCGGGGCTGGAAGCGCATCAACCGGGACCTGGAGCCGCAGCCCGTGTAGACGCGTCCGCCAACACATGAGGCACCGGGCCAACCACAGGGGCGCGGGGAACTGCGCGAAGCGGTAGGGCACAGGCCGGCGCCTTCCGACCCCGCGCAGTTCCCCGCACCCCTGGGATGCCCACCTGATCGATGGCCCACCTACTGCGGACGCACCAGGAGCCCCTCGGGGGAGCTGTACCGTGTTGTAGCCTGCGGGCCTGATGACCGACACCACGCTGCCCCCCGTCCTCGTCACCCGTCGGCTCGCCCCGGGCGTGCTGGAGCGGCTGGCGCCGTCCTGCGCCGTCACCCTGCACGACGACGACCTGCCGATGCCCCGGCCCGAGCTGCTCAAGGCGGTGCAGGGCAAGGCGGCCGCCGTCACCACCCTGGACGACGTGGTGGACGGCGAGTTCCTGGACGCGGCCGGTCCGGGCCTGCGGATCGTCGCCAACCATGCAGTCGGCACCCACAACGTGGACCTGGCGGCCTGCGCCGAGCGTGGGGTGCTGGTCTCCAACACTCCCGGCGTACTGACCGCCGCCACCGCCGACATGGCCTGGGCGCTGCTGCTGGCCGCCACCCGCAGGCTCGGCGAGGGCGAGCGGTTGCTCCGTTCGGGACGGCCTTGGGCCTGGGCACCCAACTTCCTGCTCGGCCTGGAACTGGCCGGCACTCCGCTGGGCATCCTCGGCATGGGCCGGATCGGCCGGGCGGTGGCCCGCCGCGCCGCCGCCTTCGACATGCCCGTCGGCTACCACAACCGCTCCCGGCTGCCCGCCGCCGAGGAGGACGGCGCCCGCTGGCTGCCGCTGGACGAGCTGCTGGCCCAGTCGCAGGTCCTGGTGGTCGCCTGCCCGCTCTCCGCCGCCACAAGGCACCTGGTCGACGCCGACCGGCTGGCCCGGCTCCCGCGCGGGGCCGTGGTGGTGAGCATGACGGCCGGAGTGGTGGACGAGGAGGCGCTGGCCGCCGCCCTCGACTCCGGCCACCTCTTCGCCGCCGCCGTCGACAACTTCGAGCGCGAGCCGCAGGTGCCGGCCGCCCTGCTGGCCCAGGAGCGCGCCGTCCTGGCCCCGCACCTGGGCAGCGCCACCGTCCGCACCCGTCAGGCGATGGGCAGCCTGGCCGTCGACAACGTGCTCGCCGTGCTCTCCGGGGAGGAACCGCTCACCCCGGTCAGGTAGCGGACCCGGCAGCCCACTTGAGAGCCTCGGTCATCACCTTGAAGGCGCCGAAGTGGGCGGCTCCGGGCTCCAGGTAGAGCTCGGCACCCGGGATGTGGTCGGCCAGCCAGCGGGAGTGGTCGACGGGGGAGAACTGGTCGTCGGCGCCGTGCCAGAGCCGGGTGGGGACGGCGATGTCCTCGACCTTGAAGCCCCAGTTGGTGGTGAAGGCCAGCACGTCGTCGATCCAGCCGTCCGCGCCGTACCGGAACGCCTCCCGGTAGGTGCTCAGCAGCATCCGGCGGAGGCCGGAGTCGGTGACCAGTGTCCGGTCGGTGGGCGGGAGTTCGGGCACCAGGTCCTTGATCAGGCTGACCGGGTCGTCCTTGATCTGCCGGGAGCGGAACTGGAAGCTGTCGGCGAAGTGGTGCAGCCCGCGCTCGACCTCGCTGTACTCACGGACGTTGGACGGCGTCATTCCGCCGTACCAGTCCAGGCCGTCGGCGTCCCGTGGCGCCAGGCTGACCAGCGCGGCGACCCGGCTCACCCGGCCGTGCAGCAGGGCCGCACAGGCCAGGGCGTGCGGCCCGCCGCCGGAGCGGCCGAGGACGGCGAAGTCGTCCAGCCCCAGCGCGTCGGCGATCGCCTCGACGTCGGCGACCGCCGAGCTGACCCGGCGGCCGGGCAGCCGGGCGGAGTCCCCGTACCCGGGACGGTCGAAGGCGATCAGCCTGACGCCGAGCCGGTAGAGCACGGAGCTGCGCGGGTTGGGGCCGACCCGGCTGCCCGGGGTGCCGTGCAGCAGGAAGACCGGTCTGCCGTGCGGATCCCCGAGCGTGTCGACAGCCAGAGTGCGGCCCCCGGCCACCTCGACGCGTCGATGCGACACTCGGTACCTCCTTGTTCGGGGATGGGGGGACTAGCTGGGCACGTCCAGGCTGCGCACCTCGCGGCGGGCCTGCCAGGTGGTGTGCTCGCGGGAGATGGCGTCCTCGGCGTCCCGTGCCAGCCGGGCCCAGGTCTCCTCGGCGTCCGTGGACTCCACCTCCAGCTGCCCCAGCTGGACGTCGATGACGGCCAGTTCGGAGGCGGCCAGCGAGTACGCGGCGGCCTGCGGGCGGTACTGGCGCAGCTGCGCCCAGGCCGAGATCGAGGCCGCGACGGCGGAGACGGTGCCGAGCGCGTCGTAGCTGAAGTAGTCCAGTGCGCGCATGACGGCCAGCGCCAGCCCGAGCAGGGGCAGCGCGATGCCGAGCAGGCTCGCCCAGCGGCTGGCGTTGGCGCAGTGCCGGGCCTTGTTCCGGTACCACTCGCGCTGGGTGCGCACCCGCTCCCGCAGGTACACGTCGCGGCGCACCGCGAGGGGTTGGTCGCGCAACTGCCGCATGGTCTCGGTGATCTGCGGGTGGTGCGCCGGCCGCCCGGCCAACGGGCCCTGCCAGGAGCGCAGTTCGTCCTGCACGCGGTTGAGCTGCGGAATCGCCCGGCTGGTGCCGAACTGGCCGAGAATGCCCCCCAGTTGGACGTCGTAGAGCCGCTCGGCGTCCGGCAGGGTCTTCGGCGGCGGCTGGTAGGCGTCGGCCCGGACGGCGTACTTCCAGGACAGTGTCTTGACCGACTCGGCCGCCGCCCGGCCCTCGTACCAGAGGCCCTGCGGGTTCTGCCGGCTGGTCACCGCCGCGAGGCCGACCGTACAGAGGTAGGCGAAGGCCGCCACCCAGGCCCAGACGTTGCCGTCGGCTGACCCGGCCGCGGCGGCCGCCACCAGCAGCAGCAGCTCCCAGCGGGAGAGCGCGATGGAGCGGCGCTGCCCCTGCAGGGAGGAGGAGTCGGCTGTCCAGAACAGCTCGGGCAGCAGCTCGTCCTCCCGTACCCAGCCCATCGAACGACCTGCCCCCGCCGCCATGTCGGCCCCCACCGTCTCAGTGTCCCCAGCAGGTACGTACTGCCCCGAGCGGTGGGCGGGTACGCCTGGTGTCCGGCCAGTATGCGTGCCAACTCCCGTTCGGGACAGGGGACGTGACCGGGAGCTCGTCAGAAGGTGTAGAAGATCCGCTCCGCGTTGTCGGCCATCGCCTTGGCGTTCCAGTCGGTGCCGCCGTCGACGTTGCCCGAACGGAACAGCGGGGGAGTGACGCCTTGGTCGGCCAGCCGGCCGACGGCCGAGGCCACCACGGCCTGCATCACTGCGCTGGTGACGATGGTGGAGACCGAGCCGAAGGTGGTCTCGGCACCCGGATGCGTGAGCTCGCCGTCGCCGACCGCGATCTTGCTGTCCAGCACCACGTCGCAGTGGTCCTTGAGGTACGTGCCGGAGGGGTGCTGGGAGGTCACCTCCCCCGGATAGGCGAGCGAGGTCACCCCGACCACGTGCAGACCCCGGGCCCTGGCGTGCTGGGCCAGCTCGACCGGCATGACCTGGCGGCCGGAGAGCGAGATCACGAAGAGCAGGTCACCGGCCTGCGCCGGGGTGAGGTCCAGGGTGGCGGTGGCCAGGCCGGAGACCCGCTCCAGCGCGCTGCCGAGCGGGGCGGGCATCACGTTGACGCCGGTCATCCCCGGGACGTTCAGCAGATTGATCACCACCAGGCCGCCGGCCCGGTAGACCACGTCCTGGGCGGCCAGCGAGGAGTGCCCGGCGCCGAAGGTGAAGATCCGCCGCCCCCGGGCGACGGCCTCGGCCAGCAGCTCGGCGGCCCGCTCGATGTTCGCGGCCTCCTCCGTCCGGATCCGCTGGAGGTGGGCCACTGCGGCGTCGAAGTACCGCCCGACCAGGTCGCTCATCAGATCTCCGTACCGCGCTGGGAGGCCTGGTGGTCCAGACCGCAATGGAGAAAGCTACGGTCAGCACCGTCCTGCCTGGGGTGGGCGTCTGTCAACAGGGACAAAAAGCCCCGAGCGACAGGCCCGTGCGGCTCCGGTTGTCGGTGCGGTAGGTCAGAATTGGCGGTGAGGACACCGAGGAACGGAGCCAGCTGCGATGTCTGGGCTGATCGACACCACTGAGATGTACCTTCGCACCATCCTGGAGCTGGAGGAAGAAGGCATCACCCCGATGCGTGCCCGGATCGCGGAGCGCCTCGAACAGAGCGGTCCCACGGTCAGCCAGACCGTCGGCCGGATGGAGCGCGACGGCCTGCTCCGGGTCGCGGGCGACCGGCACCTCGAGCTCACCGAGGAGGGCCGACGGCTCGCCGTCCGGGTGATGCGCAAGCACCGCATCGCCGAGTGCCTGCTGGTCGACGTCATCGGCCTGGAGTGGGAGCAGGTCCACGAGGAGGCCTGTCGGTGGGAGCACGTGATGAGCGAGACGGTCGAGCGCAAGGTGCTCGCCATGCTCGGCCACCCGACCCAGTCCCCGTACGGCAACCCGATCCCGGGCCTGGACGAGCTGGGCGACACCAAGGCCGAGGGCGAGGGCTTCGACTCCGCCCTGGTCACGCTGGACGCACTGCGGCCGGGTGACGGCGGCACCAGCGTGGTGGTCCGCCGGATCGGCGAGCCGATCCAGACCGACGAGCACCTGATGCGTACGCTGCGCCGGGCCGGTGTCCGCCCGGGTGCGACGGTTCGGGTCGCGGTCGGGGTGGGCGGTGTCCTGGTCGGCACCGGTGACGACGCGGCCGAGCTGGAGAAGGACATCGCGGCGCACGTCTTCGTCGCCCAGGCCTGACCTTGTCCGGACAGCTTGAGGGCCCGGTGCATCCCCATGCACCGGGCCCTGCCACTCCTCCCCGCTCCCCTCCGGTCCCTCCCTGATCCCTCCCCGGTCCCCCTGGTCCCCCACTCCGTGCCACCCGGCCACCCCGAGCGCGGCCGGTGCCACGGCCCCCCGCGTCCCCCCACACCCCCCCGGTCCCGCCGGCCACACTCGGCTTCCCCGTCCGAGCGCCCTCCCGGCCGTCCCCCGGTCCTTTCGCCCCCTCTGCCGCCGCTCCTCCCGTCTCGTCCGTACCGCCCCTCTCGCTGGAATTTCTCCCCTCGGCAGATCGCGGCAATCCTTGAGCGTTGTCACTCGTACGAGGGGCTTTCCGCGTTGACGATCGGGTACACCGATCTCTTATCCGTACATGCGTCTGACGGACCCCGTCTCCGGTGGGAGACAAGGCCCGTCAGATGCGCGCGGGGTCTCGCGCGGAGCACACCCTCACCCGATAGGCGTAGGGCGGCCGTCGGTGGAGCCTGCTGAGGTGCCGTCAACGCACCGCCGCGGGCTGGGACTGCGGGGTCCGGACGGAGGGTGCCTCGCGGCCGCAGGCGTACGCCAGCGGGTTGATCAGCTCCGCGGCGTCCGGCAGCCAGCGGTTCAGCGCGGACGGCGGCCGGGCCCACTGGGCGAAGCTGTACGGGCCGACCCGGGACGGCGGCGCGACGATCCAGTCGCCCTCGCCGCGGGCCACCAGGTCGAGCCGGCCGGGCGCCCAGCCGAGCTTGCGCAGCATCTCCGGGAGCTTGGTCAACACCCCGGGCAGCACCAGGAAGAGCAGCCGCCGCCCGACCTGACCGGCGGCAGCGGGGACGGCCACCACCGGGCCGAGCTGAAGCCCCATCCGCTCCATCCGGGCCAGCGCCAGGCAGCCCGCCACCTCCGGGACGTCCAGCACGTCGAAGGAACGGCCGGTCGGCAGCAGGATCGAGGCCTCCGGATTCTCCGTCCACCAGCGCCGCACCACACCGGGGCCGGCGCTCGCCCTACGGCGCCAGTCCTCGCTGGTGGGGTGAGCGCCCGGCATCCGGCAGTCCGGATCGCCGCAGGAGCAGCGGGTCGGGCCGTCGCCCTCGATCAGCCATGTGCCGGGGGCGACTTCCCAGTGACGGTCCTCTGCGTAACTGACGGCTTCGATGAGAAGCGGGGGCAGGCCCTGCTCGGGGGCTCCTGGGGTGTCTTCCACGTGCTGCTCAACTACCGTCGGTGAACAGAGTTACGGCCTCCGGCGGGGGAACCGTACGCACTCGGGTGCCCCCAGCGCGCGGGGAAACCGAACGCACACGGGCAACCACAACAGGGGCGCGGGGAACTGCGCGATCAACCGTGCACCTACGTCGTGCCTTGGTCGCGCACGCAGTTGATCAAACAGAGCCCCGCGCCCCTGTAGGTACCCGACTGCACACGGTTCTGGGGCCGCCCATGTGCGTTCGGTACTGCTGTTGGGGGCGCTACCGGCGCAGGCGGGGGCGCACGGGGGCATTTGGCAGGGCGCGTGGGGGGTCGGGTCGTCACCGTGGGTATCCCGCTGGTGTTGCTGATCGCTAACCTTGGGTCAGAAGCCTTAACCGGTCGGCACGTCGGCACCAGAGCAGCAGAATCGTCGCCCGCCGGTCAGGGCCGGGGGCGTGGGGAGGCGAAGCCCATGGCCGCGAGACCACTCGTCGCACGACAGCCCAACGAGCGTTTGCAGCAGCTGATCCAGGAGGCGAGCTGCTCGAACGCGGGCCTCGCCCGCCGGGTGAACCTCTGCGGTGCCGAGCACGGGCTCGACCTGCGCTACGACAAGACCTCCGTCGCCCGCTGGCTGCGCGGCCAACAGCCGCGCGGACAGGCGCCGGCGGTGATCGCCGAGGCGCTCGGCCGCAAACTCGGCCGCGGTGTGACGGTCGACGAGATCGGCATGGCCGACGGCAAGAACCTCAGCTCCGGCGTGGGCCTGCAGTTCGCCGCCACCCTCAGCGGGGCCCTGGACCAGGTCTGCGAGCTCTGGCGCAGCGACGTCGGCCGCCGCGAGTTCCTGGCCGGTGCCACCGTCGCGGCCTCCGCCCTGGTCGAGCCCAGCCGGGACTGGCTGATCACCCCGCCCGACCCGGTGGTGGCCCGCACCGGCGGGCCCAAGGTCGGTCTCGCCGACGTGGCGGCGATCCGTGCCACCACCCAGATGCTGGTCGAGCTGGACCACCGCTTCGGCAGCGGGCACGTCCGCCCGGTCGTGGTGCACTACCTCAACAGCGTGGTCTCCGGGCTGCTCAGCGGTGCGTACCGGGAGGAGACGGGTCGTCAGCTCTTCGGGGCCGTCGCCCGGCTCACGGAGCTGGCCGGGTACATGGCGGTGGACACCGGACAGCCCGGCCTGGCGCAGCGGTACTACATCCAGGCGCTGCGCCTGGCCCAGGCGGCGGACGACCGCGGGTACGGCGGTTATGTGCTGGCCGCCTCGATGAGCCACCTGGCGGCGACGCTGGGCAACCCGCGGGAGATCGCCCAGCTGGCCAGGGCCGCCCAGGAGGGCGCCCGCGCGGTGGCCACCCCGACCGCGATGGCGATGTTCTACGCGGCGGAGGCCCGCGGCCACGCGCTGCTGGGCGACGCCCGCTCCTGCGAGGCGGTCGCGGCCAAGGCGCTGGCGGCGATGGAGCAGCGCAAGCCGGAGGACGACCCGGACTGGATCGTCCACTTCGACGAGGCCTATCTGGCCGACGAGTTGGCGCACTGCCACCGGGATCTGGAGCAGGCGGTGCAGGCCGAGCGGTACGCCCGTACGGCACTCGAGCTGCACCCGCCGACGAGGGTGCGGCGGCGCGCGGTGGACTTGGTACTGCTGGCGACGGCCCAGCTGCAGCAGCGTGACGTCGAGCGGGCCTGTGAGACCGGTGCGCAGGCGGTGCGGCTGCTCAGCGGGCTGCGGTCCAACCGGGGCGTGGAGTACCTGGACGAATTCCGCCGCAGGCTGGAGCCGTACCGGGACCACCGGGTGGTGCGGGAGTTCCAGGCACGGGCGGAGGTGGAGGCTGCGTGAGAGATCTCCGGCCCGCGTAGTCACCTGTACCGGTGAACCGGTAGCGTGGGCGCGATATATCGGCGTCACTGCGTTACCGAGGTTGCCGAGCAGTAGTGGTCCGCCGTCAACGAGCGCGCGGAAGAACCGAGGAAGGCCCGGGTGCGGACACGGGAGAGACAGCTCGGACGGCCTGGGGCCGTCCGGTGGCTGTCGGTTGCCCTCGCACGTCCGGTGCCGAGCACAGGTGAGGAATCGCGTTGAGCCAGCGCCGCTCGTACTCCAACTCCAACGACTTCAACCTGGACGATCTGTTCCGTCCGGAGCCGGGGGCACAACCGCCTGCGCAGCAGCAGACGACGCCGCCCGAGCAGTTCCAGGGTGGGCCGGAGTACCTGGGCGCGCCGGCCCAGCAGGCCCCGCAGCAGCACCAGGCGCAGCCGCAGGCCCCGCAGGCAGAGGCGGCGCCCGAGACGCAGTACCTGCCGCCCTACCCGACGAGTGACCCGGCGGCCGGCGGGGGCGTGCCCCAGCAGCAGCCGATGGGAAGTCAGCCCTCCT
This sequence comes from Kitasatospora atroaurantiaca, assembly GCF_007828955.1. Classification (NCBI taxonomy): domain Bacteria; kingdom Bacillati; phylum Actinomycetota; class Actinomycetes; order Kitasatosporales; family Streptomycetaceae; genus Kitasatospora; species Kitasatospora atroaurantiaca. Next base: position 4,433,847 of record NZ_VIVR01000001.1, read on the forward strand.
ACGGCGGCCAGTCCTTCCCGGGCCAGCCGCCCCAGCCCCCGCAGCAGCCGGGTTACGGCGCCCAGCAGACCTTCGGTGGCCAGACCTTCGGCGGTCAGAGCTTCGGTGGCCAGCAGCAGTTCGGTGCTCCGCAGCAGCCGTACGGTGCGCCCGCGCAGGGCTTCCCGCCCGCGCCCCCGGCCTACGCGCCGGTGGACCAGGGGTACCCGAGCGGCGGTGAGGGCGGCGGCCGCCCGAACAACAAGCTGATCATCGGCGGGGTGATCGCCGGCGTCGCGGCGGCCGGCATCCTGATCGCCGTGCTGGCGAGCGGCGGCGACTCCGGAGGCGGCAAGGCGCCGACCGCGGGCAAGGCCGGCACCAGCGCGCCCGCCACGGCGGGCACCGGCACGGCGGTGAGCCCCGAGCTGCAGGCCCAGGCGAAGGCGCTCTCCGACCTGCTCGGCACGGCCAACTCCAGCCGTCAGGCGGTGATCGGCGCGGTGGGCTCGGTCCGCAAGTGCGAGAAGCTGCCGGAGTCCCAGCAGGCGCTCACCGACGCGGCCGCCAAGCGCGACCAGCTGGTGGCCGGTCTGGCCGGGCTCAAGGTGGACAAGCTGCCGAGCGGCCCGCAGCTGGTCGAGCAGTTGCAGAAGGCGTGGCAGGCCTCGGCCACCGCCGACCGCGAGTACGCGGGCTGGGCGGGCGACTCGGTCGCCGGCTGCGACCCGACCAAGAAGGACAACCCGCACCTCAAGGCGGGCGACGAGGCCAGCGGGGCGGCCACGACGGCGAAGAACCAGGCCTCGACGCTCTGGAACGCCATCGCCGCCCAGACCGGCCTGCCGAGCAAGGGCTCCACCGAGCTCTGACGACGCTGTGACAACGCTCTGACGAGGAAGGGCCGGCGGAAGACCGCCGGCCCTTCCTCGTCGTGCCGCGGGTCAGGCCGGCGGCCTGCCGCCCGCCAGCACCCAGCGCACGTCGACGAAGCCCTGGTGCTGCTCGACCAGCCGCCCGCCCTGGACCTGCTGGAAGGTCACCGAGGTGTTCACCAGCCGGGGCGAGTCCGCACTGGGCAGCATGCTGGTCATGCCCCAGCTGAGCGGCGGCGTGGCGCCCGCGGTGTCGATCGGCTCGCCGCTGTCCAGCACGTTGCGCAGCGCCTTCGAGGTGAGCGGCTTGCCGCTGCCGATCCGCGCGGCCGCCTGCCGGATGACCTCGTACGCGACCCAGGTGGTCTGCACGCCCGGGTCCGAGACGTCGATCGCGGTGTCGCCGTTCCCGTACGAGCGGACGGTGCCCCGCAGTGCGTCCCAGACGTGCGAGCCCTCCGGCGGGTACCAGCCGGTCGCGTACGCGCCGCCGAGCGGGCCGGAGTCGCCGCCGGTGGAGTCCACCACCGACTGCTGGAAGCTGCCGATGACCGAGGCCAGCACGGTGTGCCGGGGGCCGAGTCGGCGGTAGGGGTCGAGCAGGTTGGAGGTCGGCTCGGAGCCGAGTGCGCTGGTCACGCAGTTGCCGGCCTTGTCGTCGCCGATGGCCTTCTGCGCGATGGCGGTGTAGTCGTTGGATTGCTCGGGCGCCTTGATGTCGACCAGCTTGACGTTGGCGGGCTTGAGCGCGCCGGCGAGGTAGCCCAGCAGGGTGTCCCCGGCCCGGGTGTCGGGGCGGATCAGCGTGACGACCTTGCACCCGGCCTCGACCAGCTGCCGGCCGCTGCCGGCGATCAGTGCGGGCGTGCCACCGGCCACCGGGTACGACATCGGGCTGCTGAACTCCGGAGTGGAGAGGCCGTACCCGCCGATGTACGGGATACCGGCCGACTCCAGGGTCGGGATGAAGCTGCTGCCGTACTGGCTGTACGAGCCGAGCACCGCGACCGCGTGCGCGTCGACGGCCTGCCGCGCACAGGCGGAGACACCGTCGGCGGTGTTGTGCTCGTTGCAGGTGAGCACCTGGACCTTGCGCCCGTTCAGCCCGCCCTTGGCGTTGAGCTCCCGGCCGACCGCCTCCGCGAGTGCGGTCATGCCCGGCCGGTCGGCCGAGCCGGTGCCGGACGGGGCCCAGGTCATCACCGTCACCTCGTGGTCACCGGTGGCGGCGTCGGCCGGGCCGCCGCAGGCGGAGGTGGCGAGCAGAGCGGGCAGCAGCGCGGCGGCGGCGGCCAGCGCGCCGATCGTACGGTGGGGGCGGCATCGGCCGTCCTTCCGCCACGTACCGGTCGGCTGCTGGTTGTCGGATGATCCGATCCGCCTCATGATGCTGTGCCCCTCCCCTGGGTTGCTGCCACGTCGGCGTTACCCAGCCTTGACCTGGCCGGGTGCGCGCAGAGGGACGCAAAGCGAACGCCCGGCAAACTGGGGAGGAACACCGGTTGGTGACGCGTGTAGAAGGTGCGTGGGCGAGGCAACGTACGATCGGACCTCATGTCCGCCAGTACAGATTCTTCGTATCGGTCTGCTCGAAACTCTTCTCGTATCGGGCACCGCTCAAGCACCATGGGCGGCATGCCGCTCAATGACCTGCCCTGGTGGCGCTGGCGAGCCCGACTGCGCTCGGCACTCCACATGCTGTCCGACCCCGCCTTCCAGCAGGAGACCTGGATCTCCGGCCGCGAGGGCTTCGGGGACGTGACGGACGCGGTCTACCGCCTGGTCGAGGACACCTGGCTGGACCGCTGGTCGGCCGAGAAGTACATCGGCACGATCCTCCGCGACTCCGCCGAGGCGTCCCTGGTGGACGTCGCCGTGCTGCGGGTGCTGCGCATCCTGCACGAGGTCGGCGCGGACGCCCCCGCCTCGACCTACCTCGGCCACCACGGCTGGCCCGAGGCCGTCCGGGCGGCCCGCGAGGCGCACGTCCGGCTGGCCGTCAACGACGGCGAGGACCCGGACGTCGCCCCGCGCTCGCTGGAGGTTCTCCGCATCCTGACGAACAGCGGGGCCTGAGCAGCGCCGAGCCGTCCGGCAGCCCGTCCCGCAGTACGGTCGGCGCGGCGCGAGGCGTCCGGAATGTGACACCCTGGACGACCCCGCGACACCAGTGACCTCAGAACGGGACGACCTCACAGTGGAACAGCAGTCGGCCAGCGCCCAGTACGTCCTCACGCTGTCCTGCCCGGACAAGCAGGGGATCGTGCACGCGGTCTCCAGCTACCTCTTCATGACCGGCTGCAACATCATCGACAGCCAGCAGTTCGGTGACAGCGACAGCGGGCTGTTCTTCATGCGGGTGCACTTCTCGGCCGAGCAGCCGGTCAACACCGAGAAGCTGCGGGCCAGCTTCGCGGCGATCGGCGCCACCTTCCGGATGGACTGGCAGATCCACCCGAGCGCCGAGCGGATGCGGGTGGTGCTGATGGTGAGCAAGTTCGGGCACTGCCTGAACGACCTGCTGTTCCGTACCCGAATCGGTGCGCTGCCGGTGGAGATCGCGGGCGTGGTCTCCAACCACACCGACTTCCGCGAGCTGACCGAGTCGTACGGCATCCCGTTCCACCACATCCCGGTGACCAAGGACACCAAGGCCGAGGCCGAGCAGCGGCTGCTCGACCTGGTGGCCGAGGAGAAGGTCGACCTGGTGGTGCTGGCCCGCTACATGCAGGTGCTCTCGGACGACCTCTGCAAGGCGCTCTCCGGCCGGGTCATCAACATCCACCACTCCTTCCTGCCGAGCTTCAAGGGCGCGAAGCCGTACCACCAGGCGCACGCCCGGGGCGTGAAGCTGATCGGTGCGACCGCCCACTACGTCACCGCCGACCTGGACGAGGGCCCGATCATCGAACAGGAGGTGGCCCGGGTCACCCACGACGTGACGCCGGACCAACTGGTCGCCCTCGGCCGGGACGTGGAGTGCCAGGCGCTGGCCCGCGCGGTGAAGTGGCACAGCGAGCGCCGGGTACTGCTCAACGGCACCCGCACCGTCGTCTTCACCTGAGCCGCCGCAGCCCACTACGGACGCTGCGGACGGTACGGCCGTTACGGACGTGACAGCAGCGGCGCCGCCCGCAGCACCTCGCGGATGGCGGAGCGGTCGCCGTACTCGCCGACCGGCAGGCGGTCGGGGTCGCGGTGGGCGGCGGCGAGGTAGCAGAACTCCAGGCCGTCCAGCACCATCGAGGCCACCGGCTCGGCCGGTGCTTCGGGCCCTTCGGCCGGGCCGTCGAGCGGGATCAGCCACTCGCCGGCGGCCGGCCCGTCGATCACCAGCCGGAGCAGCCGCCGCTGCGCGGTACCGTCGGCGGCCCGTGCCGACTGCTTCTCTCGCAGGGCCGCCAGCGCGGCCGGCAGCATCCGGGCGGCGAGGTCGACCATGAGTCGGAGGTGGCGCGTGGCGGGTGCCTCGTACGGGTAGTCGACCGCGCGGGCGATGTCGTCGCCGTGGATCCAGCACTCGAAGGCGCGGTCGACGAAGGCATCGCGCAGCGGGAGGACGGCGAAGCCGAAGTCCACCGGTGCGGTGCCGTGGGGGCTGAGCACGGCGGTGCGGACCAGCGCGTGGTTCTGCCGCCGCCAGAGTGCCCGGACCGCCGCCGGACCTGCCCCGGCCTGCTCGGCGATCAACCGGTCGGTGCGCTCCAGGACCCCCGCCGGTCTGCCCTGCGCCGGTACCCGCGTGGCCGCCTGCTGCGGCGGTACCCGTGCGGGGACGGGCTCGGGCGAGGCCCCCGGCACCGGATCGGGCAGCCCGAGGGCGAGCGCCGCGTACCCGTCCACCGCCGCGAGGTGGCAGAGCACCTCCGCCGGCCGCCACCGCTGCACCCCGCCGTGCCACGGGAGCTCGGCGACCTCCTGCCACTCGGCGGGGCCGAGGTCACGCAGCAGGGCGTCCAGCTTGGCGGTCTCGGTCGCGTACGGGGCGGCCCACGGCGGGACGGGCAGTTCGGGGGCCCGCCGGGACAGGCACCAGTCGAGCACCTGCTGGCGCAGCGCCCCGGACGGGTCGAGCGGCTCGTCCGCGGAGAGCCGGCCCGCCGCGTCGCGCAGCCGGGCGGCCTCCTCGGCGCATTCCGGGCAGCCGACCAGGTGCTTGGTGAGCTCGGCCGCCTCGCGGCGCGGGCAGGCGTCCAGGGCCCAGGCCCCCAGCAGGGACCGCAGGGCCTCGTGCCGCTGCTCGTCGATGTTCACGTGGCCGGCCCGCCGGGTTCCGGGCCGCCACCGGCCGCTCTGCCGTCGGCTGCTCTGCCGTCGGCTGCTCTGCCGTCGGTCGCTCTGCCGTCGTCCGTCCGGACGGCCTCCGGCCCGTCGTCCTCCGCCAGCTCGGTGGCCAGCAGCTGCAGGCCGAGCCGCATGCGCTGCTTGGCGGCCTGCTCGCTGATGCCCAGCTGACGGGCCGTCTCACGGTAGGTGTGGCCGTCGAAGTACGTCACCGCGATGGTCTCGCGCAGCGGGAGCGGCAATGACTCGACCACGTACTGGACCCGGGCGGCCGTGGCGCGCGCCCGCAGCTCGTGGTCGTCGGTGCGCTGCAGCCGGAGCCGGTCCAGCGCCCGGCGGCGGGTGAGGCAGCCGAGCCAGGAGCGCAGCGAGTCCTGGGCCGGGTCGAAGGCCTCGGGGTGTTCCCAGAGATGGCCGAAGACCTCGCGGGTGAGCTGTTCGGCCGCCGGCTGGTCGTCCAGGATCAGCCCGGCCATCCCGTGCACCAGCGGCGCGAGCCGGTCGTACAGCTCGCCGAGGGCGGTCTCCTCGCCACGGGCCAGCCGCCGGTGGATCTGCTCGTCCCAGCTCGGGGCGGCCTCGGCTGCTGCCATGGCCCCTCCCTCGGTCACGAGCCGTCTTCGGTGTCCTGCCCGACGTCCTACTCCCACGTCCTACCCCACGGTAGCCCGCCCGGTTTCGGGCCCGGGCGGGAATCGCGCGAAGAGGAGTATGAAAAGTGTCTGATCGTCAGATCGTGGGACGGGTGAACTCCTGCTGTTCGAGCGGTGATGGACACATGTAGGAAGGGTGGTTCGCTCGTGGCGGCCGCCGCATCCGGGGCGGGTGGCGGTACGTTCGTTACGCTCGTGCAGCAGGGCGTTCGGCCCGGCCGGGCGGGCGGCCGGACGATCGCCGGTGCGATGCTCGTCAGGGTGAGCGGGACAGTATGCACTGCGGTGTCCCTCGATCGCTGGAATATGCCTGAAGCGCTTGCTGTGACCGATCCGTCGGATCATCCTGAGGCGTATTCGTGACGAAGCCATGGGCAGTCCGACCAGGCCTCGGAAAAGATCCTGCCGGAGGGTCTGAGCGCGGCCGGCCGGCCGGACCGGCGTGATCAAGGCCCTGCAGCCCGGGTCGGGCGGCAGGGAGTGTGGCCGAACTGCGAGTGCGGGTGGTGGAGCGGTGCAGGTACTTCAGGTGCAGCTGGCGGTCCAGGCGGACCCGGCCGAGGTCGGCCGTGCGCGCCGGTGGGTGCGCTCCCGACTGCAGGGCCACGGGCTCGACCCGGACGCGCCGATCGCGGAGACGCTGGTGCTGGTGGTCTCGGAGCTGGTCACCAACGCGGTGGTGCACACCGGCTGTCCGGCCGTACTGAGGCTGTCGATGCCGGTGGCCGCCGCCGGATCCGACGAGGCGTCAGCGGTCCTGAGCCTGGTGCGCGTCGAGGTGGCGGACGCCAGCCGGACGGCACCCGCGCCCCGGCACGCGGGCGGCGACTCGACCAACGGCCGGGGTCTGGAGCTGGTCGAGCTGCTCTGCGACCGTTGGGGTTGGTACCCGGACGGCTCGGGCAAGCGGGTCTGGTGCGAGATCGGGGCGGAGCCCGCGGTGGTCCACCCGGTCGAACAGGCGCCGGCCGAGGGCGCGTACGCCCGCTGAGCCCAGGGCGGTCCCACTCGGACGCCGTACGGGCGCACGGGGCGCACTGATCGCCCGCCCTCGCCTCCACCGACCGCTAAGTGCGCCGCAACCATTCCGAATTTCCGACAACCCATTGACGTGACGTATCCGACTGATCACTCTTGGGTGCAGTTCTCCGTTGTGAGGGGACGTCGAGGGAGCACCCGAACGGTGTCAGCATGGGGGACCGTGCGCTGCCGGCCGCGCGGGTGGGCCCCTTGGCGAGTGCGGAGCGCTGGTGCGCGGGTTCAGGGCCCGTGCGACCCGGATGGATGGCGGCCCGCCGTGCCGTGCTCGGGGCGCGTACGACGCGCCGCCGTCCAGACCGGTTCGTCCACAATCGTGCAGAGCGGGTCGTGTGGGCCGGATCGTGATGGCAAAACCACTGGAAATCCGAGTGGTCTGGACCAAAACTGCTGCCTGTGACCGAACTGCAGCAGGTGCCGACGCTCGACGCCCCCGCCACGCCCGAGCCCGCCATCTGGTCCCGCAACTTCCGCTACTACTTCACCGCCCGCAGCGCGGGACTGCTCGGTGACGCCATGCTCCCCGTGGCCGTCTCGGCCGGGCTGATCGGCGCCGGGCACGGCCTGGACAGCGTCGGCTACGCGCTGGCCTTCCTGTTCGCCCCCTTCGCCGGCCTGGTGCTCTTCGGCGGCGTCCTGGCCGACCGCTTCACCGCCCGCCGGATGATGATCGCCGCGGACCTGGCCAACCTGGGCACCCGCATCCTGTTGGCCGTGCTGTTCTTCCAGGGCATCGACCGGCTCTGGCAGTTGTACGCGCTGCTCGCGGTGGCGGGCACCGCCGCCGCGATGTTCCAGCCGGGTGCCGCCAGCACCGTCCCGCTGGTGGCCCGGGACGTCCAGGGAGCCAACGGTGTGCTCCGCACCTCCGAGGCGGCCACCGCCCTGCTCGGCCCCGCGCTGGCGGGCATGCTGGTCGGCGCCGCAGCCACCGGCTGGGTGATGGTGATCGCCGCCGTCACCTTCGGCGTCAGCGCCTGCTGCCTGTTCGCGCTGAGGCTCGGCGCCGTGCCCGCGCCACCGCCCGGTGACAGCCTCTGGCGCAACCTGGTGGTCGGCTGGCACGAGTTCCGCGCTCGCAACTGGATGTGGGGCGTCATCGTCATCTGGCTGTTCTTCACCGTCCTGTCCTGGGGCCCGCTGATGCCGATCGCCGCCGGTCTGATCGTGCCCGAGCACGGTTCCACCGCGTACGGCCTGCTCAACTGCGCCTTCGGGGCAGGCACCGTACTCGGCGGCCTGCTCGCGATCCGGATCAAGCCGCGGCGCCCGCTCGCCGCCGGGGCGGTGGCGATGCTTGCCTTCCCGGTCTACCCGTTCGGCATCGTGCTCGGCTGGCCGATCGGGGTGCTGGCGGCGGGCCAGGTGGTGGTCGGGGCCGGCGTCACCTTCTGGAGCGTCATGTGGGCCACCAGCGTGCAGACCCAGGTCCCGGGCGAGGTGCTCAACCGCATCCACGCGTACGAGGTGGCCGGTTCGGTCTGCATGTTCCCGGTCGGCAGCGCCCTGGCCGGCCCGGCCGTCGCCGCCTTCGGAGCGCACACCGTACTGGCGGCGGGAGGAGTGGTGTCGCTGCTGGTGGTGGCCGCTCTGCTGCTGGCCAGGCCGATCCGGGAGCTGCAGCGTGCTGGAGAGCGCTGACGGTGGCCTGATCCTGATGAAAGGTGGCAGTCACACCCCTCGTTCACCGGCCCGGCCCTCCGCGAGACTCGGGCTGTGAACGAAGCGCCTGTGACCACCCTGGACGTCGACCCCACCCCCGCCAAGTCCCCCGGACTGCACTACGCCTGGGTCGTCGCAGGCGTCGCCCTGCTGGTCCTGCTCGGGTCGGCCGGATTCCGGTCCGCGCCCGGTCTGATGATGGACGCGCTCAACGGCGAGTTCGGCTGGTCGCACGCCACCATCGCGAGCGCCGTCTCGGTCAACCTCACCCTCTACGGCCTGACCGCGCCGTTCGCCGCCGCCCTGATGGACCGTTTCGGCGTCCGCGTGGTGGTGGTCTGCGCGCTGCTCACCATCTCCACCGGCTCCGGGCTGACCATGCTGATGACGCAGAGCTGGCAGCTGGTCCTCTGCTGGGGCGTGCTGGTCGGCCTCGGCAGCGGCTCGATGGCCGGGGCCTTCGCCACCACCGTCACCGGCCGCTGGTTCGTCGCCCGCCAGGGCCTGGTCACCGGCGTGCTCACGGCCGCCGGGGCCGCGGGGAACCTGGTCTTCATGCCGGTGCTCGCCTGGCTGGTCGAGCAGCACGGCTGGCGGACGGCGGTCGTGGTGGTCTCGCTCTCGGCCACGGCGGTCGCGCTCCCGGTCCTGCTGCTGATGCGTGAGCGCCCGGCCGACCTGGGCCTGCTGCCGTACGGGGCACACGAGCCTCCCGCCGCGCCGGCGGCCGGCGGGAGCGCGATCGCCCGCAGCCTGCGGGTGCTGCGGGACGCCGCCCGCAGCAAGGCGTTCTGGCTGCTGGCCGGCTCCTTCGCGATCTGCGGCGCGACCACCGCCGGCCTGGTCGGCACCCACTTCATCCCGGCCGCGCACGACCACGGCATGCCCGTCACCACCGGAGCGGGCCTGCTGGCCATGATCGGCGTCTTCGACGTGCTCGGCACCATCGCCAGCGGCTGGTTCACCGACCGCTTCGACTCCCGCGGGCTGCTGATCACGTACTACGCGCTGCGGGGACTCTCCCTGCTCTTTCTGCCCCAGCTGTTCGCCGGCTCGCTGCGGCCGCCCATCCTGGCCTTCGTGATCTTCTACGGCCTGGACTGGGTCGCCACCGTGCCGCCCACGGTCGCGCTCTGCCGCCAGCACTTCGGGGAGGACGCGCCGATCGTCTTCGGCTGGGTGCTGGCCAGCCACCAGATCGGCGCCGCCGTGGTGGCCGGTCTGGCCGGCCTGGCCCGTGACCACTTCGGCAACTACGACCTCGCCTGGTACGGGGCGGGCGGACTGTGCGCCGTCGCCGTCCTGCTCTGTCTCGCGCTCCGGCGCCGCCCGCCGGCCGTCGTCATGGCCTACTAGGCTCTGGGCCCATGACGTTGTGTTTCTCCCTCTCCCCCGACCTGACCCCCGAGCTGCGCGCCGCGATCGTCTCCCTCTGGACCGAGGCGAGCAACGCGGGCGGCGCGGTCGGCTTCGTGCCGCCGGTCACGGAGGACGAGGTACGGGAGACGGCGGAGAAGCAGTTCGCGGGCCTCGGCCCCGGGCAGCCCGACCAGCTGCTGGTCGCGCACGAGGAGGAGACCGGGCGGCTGGCCGGGCTGCTGTTCTTCGAGGACATGCGCTTCGGCCTGATGGACCACTGGCGGCTGCTGCGGAGCGTGATGGTGCACCCGGGCCTCCAGGGCCGCGGGTACGGCGTGGAGCTGCTGGCCGAGGCCGAGCGCCTCGCCCGGGGCTGGGGCCTCGACGGTCTGAAGCTCACCCTGCGCGGCGGGCAGGGCCTGGAGAAGTTCTACGGCCGCTGCGGCTACACGGAGGTGGGCCGGGTGCCGGGCGCCATCAGGATCGGGCCCGGCGACGACCGGGACGACGTGACGATGTGGCTCGACCTGCGCACACCACTCGACCTGCGCACGCCGGTCGGCCTGCGCACACCGTAGGTGCACACCTGGTGCCGGTCGGCGAGTCGGGCATGCTTCACTGGAAGACCCGCGCCCACGCGCGGCAGCTCCGCCAGCCGTACCCAGCAGTAAGGACGCCCCCGTGAGCAGCAAGCCGAGCAGCACGTCGACCACGCCGGCCACTTCGGCGACGGTCGACAGCACGTCGCACGCCACGCTTCGCTACACCTCCCTGCGGGCCAGCATCTTCCTCGGCTGCCTGCTGGTGGCCCTGCTGCTCGGGCACTTCGGGATCATCCCGGTGGCGGGTGCGGCCGGTTTCGTCTTCCTGATCCTGGTCGCCGGTCTGGTCTCCGCTCCGCTCAGCTACGTCCTGCTGAGCAAGCAGCGGGACGCGATGTCGGCCCAGATCGCCGGGAAGGTCGGCGGGATGCGCTCCCGTACGGCCGACCGGATCGCCAATCAGAACGCCGAGGAGGACGCGGCGGACGACGCGGCCCGCGCGGCGGCGGCCCCGCAGAACTGACGCTCCGATGACCTCCCCCGCGCCCGGGCGGCGCCCCACCGGGCGGGACGTGGCGCGGCTCGCCGGCGTCTCGCAGGCGACGGTCTCGCTGGTCTTCTCCGGCTCGGAGGCCGGGCACCGGGTCTCCGAGGCGACCAGGCAGCGGGTCCGCGAGGCGGCCCGCAGCCTCGGGTACCGGCCGCAGGCGGCGGGGCGTCAGCTGCGGCTGGGCCGTAGCGGCATGATCCTGCTGGCGGTGCCGAACATCCTCGGGCCGTTCTTCGGACGGGTGCTGGTCGGCGTCCACGAGGAGGCGGGCAAGCACGGGCTGGCGGTCGTGGTCAGCTCGGGGTGGGGCAGCGCGACCCTGGCCGAGGCGGCCACCACCAGCCGCTTCGACGGCCTGCTGATCTGCTCGCCGGACGACAGCCAGCTCGGCGAACTTCCCCCCGACACCCCCGCGGTCTTCCTCGACGCCGATCCCGTGACCAACCGCTCCCGGCCGACCGTCGAACTGGACGTGGCGGGTGGGATGAGAGCCGCCGTCGAGCACCTCGCCGCCCTGGGGCACCGGCGGATCGGGCACCTCAGGTCCACCCACTCCGCGTACACGTTCCGCGTCCGGCAGGCCGCCTTCGAGGAGGCCGCGCGGGGGCTGGAGGTGCTGGAACTCGGCGTCAGCCTGAACGAGGGTCAGCGGGCGGCCAGGTCCGCCGCGTACCAGCTGCTCAGCCGGCCGGACCGGCCGCACGCGGTGGTCTGCGACGACGACGTGGTCGCGTCGGGGCTCTACCAGGCCGCCGCCGAGCTCGGGCTCCGGATCCCCGGGGACGTCTCGGTCGTCGGCATGGACAACATCCCGGTGGCCGACCTGCTCGCGCCGCCGCTCACCACCGTGGACCTGCCGGGGGAGGAGCTCGGCCGTGTCGGCGTCGCCGCCCTGGCCGCCCTGCTGCGGGGAGAGCCGGTTCCGCCGGTTCCGCCGCTGGCCACCGCGCTGGTGCTCCGCACCTCGACCGGCCCGGCCGGTTGATTGCGAGTAGGCAGGGCAGCGGGCCAACCCCAGGGGCGCGGGGGAACTCCGCGAGATCGGAAGGCAACGGCCTGTGCCCTACCGCTTAGCGCAGTTCCCCGCGCCCCTGGGATGCCCGATCCTGAAGGCCGGCAGCGGTCAGGACGTGGGGACGAGCTCTGCCGCCGGCTCCGCAGCGGTGGCAGCCGCAGGACGGAACCAGCGGCGGGCGCCGAGCAGCAGCAGCCCGCCGATGCCGATGCCACCGACCGCGCAGAGGGCGACGGACCGGAGCGAGTCGGAGACCAGGGCACCCGAGACCGCGTAGCCGGCGGCGTTGCCGGTCGCGAAGAGGGTGATCAGCCAGGCGAAGGCCTCGGTGACCGTACCGGTCGGGGCCAGTTCGGCGACCAGGACGAAGGCGGCGGCCAGCAGCGGCGCCAGCCCGATCCCGGAGAGCAGGGCGAGTGCCGTCATCGGGCCCGGGCCGGGGAGCAGGAGCAGCGGCAGGTAGGAGACGGCCATCGCCAGGGCCAGCACCCAGGTGCGGGTCGCGGTGCTGCTGCGCCACCGGACCGCGCCGTACGCGAGCGCACCGAGCAGGCCGCCCAGTGCGGCGAGCGCGAGCAGGGTGCCGGCGCCGCCGGGGAGGCTGTGGTCCTCCGCGTACGCGATGAAGAGGACGTTCTGTGCGCCGACCGTCCAGCCCGCACCGGCCAGTCCGATCAGCAGCAGGACCAGCCCGGGGGAGCGCAGGGGGCCGAGCAGTCCGGCCGAGGCGGCACGTACGGGGGCGCGCCAGGCGCGGGCGGGAGCGGTGGTGGCCACGACGAGGGCGCCGGCCAGGCCGAGGCCCGCGGCCGTCCACAGGGCCGTGGAGGGGCCGAAGGCGGCGGCGATCCCGGCCACCGTGAGCGGTCCGGCCACGTAGAGGATCTGCTGGGAGGCGGAGTCGAAGGCGTACGCGGTGTCGAGCTGCTCCTCGTCGACCACGGTGGGCCAGAGGGAGCGCAGGCAGGGCTCGAGCGGTGGCATGGCGAGACCGGCGACGGCTGCTCCGAGGGGTGCGGCCAGGGGGGAGCCCGGCGCAAGAGCCAGCAGCGCGTAGCCGAGCCCGGCGACCACGGCGGAGGCCAGCAGGACGCGGGGCTGCCCCGTGCGGTCCACGATCCGGCCGAGCACCGGGCCGCCGATTGCGGCGGCGATGGCGTACGCGGCGGTGGCCAGGCCGATCCTGCTGTACGGGGCGCCGGCCTCGCGCAGCGCGAGCGCGATGACCAGGGCGGTCATGCCGGCCGGGAGGCGGCCGAGGAGGGTGCCGAACAGGAGCCGGGTGACGTGCGGGGCGCGGAGCAGGGCGAGATAGCCCATGGATCGGACTCCCGAAGGCAGGGACGAGCGGTGGGATCGTATGCCAAGTTATACGTATAACTCCGTAGCGGTCAATCGAGCCCGTCGGTCGGAACTCAAACTTGGCGGTGGCTGATTCGGGTGGGCACGCAAGCGACCCGCGAGCATGCTGCTTCGCAGGTCGCTCGGTGGATCATGAGTCACGCCCGACGGTTGGCCTTGGTACGGCTTGCCGGTGAGGGGCGACTAGAAGGTGCCGGGCACGTTGGCGGAGACGTTGTGTGCAACGTCAGCGAGCGTGATGTGCGAGAAGACCACCGTCATGGGCGGGCTGCACTGAGGCTTGAACGTGGCGGTAACCGTGAGTGTGAACTGAGCTTGGCCGTTCTGCACCGGGCAGGTGCCTGTCTGGCTCACAGACTGCTTGTTGTCAGCCTTGGGGTGGTGCTGACCGGGGTTGATGCACGAGGCGGTGGCGTTCAGCCTGATGTCGACCTGTGTCTCGACGTGCGACCCGCCTCGGAGTCCGCGGTCGCACGGGTTTGCAGGCGCGCTGCCTAAACTGCGGGCTGCGTCGGCGTTGAAGATCAAAGTCGCGCCCAGGTGGTCCGGAGTGGTGGTGAACACGGGGGTCTGATGGAGCGTCGTACCGTCCTACGGGGCCTGCTGGCCGTGCCCGTCGGCGCGACGGCGGTGGTCTCGGCGGCCGCCCCGGCCCGGGCCGTGAGCAGCACCACGATCAATCCGGGTGCCGGCTGGGGGACGTGGGACGGCTGGGGTACCTCGCTGTGCTGGTGGGCCAATGCGCTGGGCCCCCGGGCGGACCTCGCCGACGTGCTGTTCGGTCGGGACACCGTGCAGTACTACGGGCAGACGCTGCCCGGTCTGGGGATGAACATCGTCCGGTACAACGCGGGTGGCTCCGGCACCAACAGCATTTCCGGCCGGACGATGCGGCCCACTCCGAGCCTCGACGGCTTCAAGCGGATCGAGGGCTACCAGCTCGACTGGTTCATTTCGGACCCGCAGTCGGCCAGCTGGAACTGGAGCGCCGACGCCAACCAGCGCGACATGATGCGGCTGGCTCGGGACCGCGGCGTCAACGTCTTCGAACTGTTCTCCAACTCGCCCATGTGGTGGATGTTGAAGAACGACAATCCCGCCGGGGCGGACGACGGCGGCAACAACCTGCAGGACGGCAACTACGGTCGGCATGCCGCCTACCTCGCCACCGTGGCCCGCTACGCGCACGACCACTGGGGCATCGACTTCACCTCGGTCGAGCCGGTCAACGAGCCCAGCGGAGTCTGGGGACCGAAATGGAGCAACGGGCAGGAGGGCTGCCACGTCGACCCTGGCGCGCAGGCGGAGATCATCCGGCGGACGCGCGCCGAGCTCGACGCCCGGGGCCTGCACCGGATCCAGGTGTCGGGCAGCGACGAGTGGGGGTACGGGATCGCGCTGTCGACCTGGAAAGGGTTCGACGCCGCCACCCGTGCCGCCATCGGCCGGATCAACGTCCACGGTTACGACCAGGACGGCCGGAGAGACCTGCTGTACGACGCGGCGGCGGCCGCCGGGAAGAAGATCTGGAACTCCGAGTACACGGACCACGACGCCGGCGGTATGACCATCGCCCGCAATCTCAACCTCGACCTCCGCTGGCTGCACCCGACGGCATGGGTCTACTGGCAGGTGGTGGAGGCCGGGGTCAACTGGGGTCCGATCGAGTTCGTCGACGGGGTGCCGAGCAAGATCAACACCAAGTACTTCGTCCTGGCCCAGTACATGCGGCACGTCCGTCCCGGCATGCAGATCATCGACGGCGGCAGCGGCAATACCGTCGCCGCCTACGACAGCGCCAACCACAGGCTGGTCGTCGTCGCCACGAACTACGGCACCGGCCAGTGGATCGACTTCGACCTGTCCCGGTTCGCCGGGCCGTCCCAGGACGGCGCCCTGGTCGAGCGCTGGTGCACGCAGACGGGCGGGACCGAGCGGTACCGGCACCACCAGGACACCTTCATGCACGGCACCCGGTTCTGGTCCTACTTCGCCCCCAACACCGTCCAGACCTTCGAGGTCTCCGACGTGTACATGTAGCCGGCGCGGGGCCGCCGGTTCGTGGTTCAGGCGAGGTCGAAGGGTTCGGCGTACCTGAAGGCGCCGCGCAGGGCGGGGTCGTACGCGGTGAGGGGGCGGACCTGGAAGTACTTCCCCCAGGTGGGGTCCGGAGGGGTGATGCCGAAGTCGGTGCTGGTGCGGAAGCCGTACCGGCCGTAGTAGTCGGGGCTGCCGAGGAGGACGACCAGGGGTTCGCCGAGGGCGTCGCCCGCGCCGAGGGCGGCGTGGACGAGGGCGAGGCCGACGCCGCGGCGCTGGTGGCCGGGGTGGACGCTGAGCGGGCCCAGGGCCAGGACCGGGGAGGCCTCGACGTGGCCTCGGGTGCAGACCACATGGCCGACGACCTCGCCGTCGCGGGTGGCCACGAAGGACAGTTCGGGCAGCCAGCCGTCGCAGTCGCGCAGCCCGTCGAGCACGTCGACCTCGACGGGAACGGGAGTGTCCGGCTTGGCGAAGGCGGCTGCGGTGACAGCGCGTACGGCGGGGACGTCGGCGGGCAGTTCGCGTCGAATCAGCACCGGCACAGTCTGCGCAGAAGGCCGGTACGCCGCAAGGGAATTGCCGGCCCCCTCGCTCCGCTCAGGGCCGGCCGGGGCGGGCCGCCGAGGCCGCGTCGGCCCGGCGCCCCCAGCGTTGGGCGAGGACGGTGCAGACCATCAGCTGGATCTGGTGGAAGAGCATCAGCGGCAGCACCGTGATGCCCACCGAGGCGGCCGGGAAGAGGATGGTGGCCAGCGGCAGGCCGTTGGCCAGGCTCTTCTTGGAGCCGCAGAACCGGATGGTGACCCGGTCGGCGCGCTCGAAGCCGAGGCGGCGGGAGACCACGCCGGTGAAGACCAGGACGAAGGTGAGCATCGCCAGGCAGACCGCGCCAAGCCAGAGGAGCTGGGTCACCGTCACCTGGCCCCAGATGCCCTCCCGGACGCCTTCGCTGAAGGCGCTGTAGACGATCAGCAGGATGGAACCCCGGTCCACCACCATGGTCACGGTCCGGTGCCGCCGGATCCACGGCCCGACCCAGCGCCGCAGCAGCTGCCCGGCGGCGAACGGCACCAGCAGCTGCAGGACGATGTCCAGGATCTGCTCGCCGCTGACCTGGACGCCGGCCTCGCTGGTCAGCAGCCAGGCCGCGAGCAGCGGGGTGAGGACGATGCCGAGCAGGCTGGAGAAGGTGGCGGCGCAGATCGCGGCCGCGACGTTGCCGCGTGCCATCGAGGTGAAGGCGATCGAGGACTGCACGGTGGACGGCAGCAGCGTGAGGAAGAGCACCCCGGTGTAGAGCTGCGGCCCGAGCACGGCGTCCGGCAGGACGCGGGCCGCCTCGCCGAGCAGCGGGAAGAGCACGAAGGTGCAGCCGAGGATCAGCAGGTGCAGCCGCCAGTGCCGGGCGCCGGCCAGCGCCTCCTCGGGGGAGAGCCGCGCGCCGTACAGGAAGAAGAGCAGCCCGACGGCGACCTTCACGGCGCCGGTGACCACGCTGGCCGCCGCGCCGGTGGCGGGCAGCAGGGTGGCCAGGCCGACCGTGCCGAGCAGCAGCAGGATGTAGCCGTCGATACCGATCCGGTGCAGGGAGCGGTCCAGGGCTCTGAGTGCCGCGCGAGGGTCGTGCATGGCCTCGATCATGCCTGTGTCAGCCTCCGGGACAGAGGCAGGGGGCCCGCCGCGTACGAGACGTGGCGGGCCCCCTTGGTCTTACTCATCATGCTCTTGGTGACGGCCCCCATGGCCGTCTGCGGACCCGACTGGGGTCCCGAGCGATCAGTTCATCGGAGGAGATGAAAATCAGACGGCGGTGACGTTCTCCGCCTGCGGACCCTTCGGGCCCTGGGTCACGTCGAAGGTGACGTGCTGGTTCTCCTCCAGCGAGCGGAAACCGTTCGCGTTGATGGCGGAGTAGTGGACGAAGACGTCGGGGCCGCCGCCCTCCTGGGCGATGAAGCCGAAGCCCTTCTCAGCGTTGAACCACTTGACGGTTCCCTGAGCCATGCCGTTCTCCTTGCGAGGGACGTTTCGGATGCCACACCGTGTGACCTCCGGTCCGCTGCGCTGATCGCCCCGCCTCCGGAGTGGGTCCGGAGTTTTTCGATAATGCTGAAAAACTACGAAAAGCCCGCGGTTACATGCTCCGCAGGCTTCAAGTACTGCAAGGGGAATCAAACTGCAACTGGATGGAACGGTAGCACGCGAGGGCGGCCCCGACCAGGGGTGTCCGAGGGCGCGCCGCGAGTGTGTCGCGGGTGCTCCGACCGTGTGTCGCCGGTGTGTCGGAAGCCGGGTGGCAGCCGGTCCCGGGAGCGGGCATACCCTGCGGGGAGGGTACGAACGGGCAGGCAGAGGGAGCACACGGTGACCGGTCGGGATGCGGGTAGCTCGGTGGCGGTACGGCCCCGGGTCGGACATATTCAGTTCCTGAACTGCCTGCCCCTCTACTGGGGGCTGGCCAGGACGGGCAACCTCCTCGATCTCGACCTCACCAAGGACACCCCCGAGAAGCTCAGCGACCAGCTGGTGAACGGCTCGCTCGACATCGGCCCGATCACCTGTGTGGAGTACCTGCGCCACGCCGACGAGCTGGTGGTCCTCCCGGACATCGCGGTCGGCAGCGACGGCCCGGTGATGTCCTGCGTGATCGTCAGCCGCGTCCCGCTCGGTCAGCTGGACGGCCGCCGCGTCGCCCTCGGCTCCACCAGCAGGACCTCCGTACGGCTGGCACAGCTGCTGCTGGAGGAGCGGGAGGGCGTCCGTCCCGAGTACTTCGGCTGCCCGCCCGACCTGGACGCGATGCTGGCCGACGCCGACGCCGCCGTGCTGATCGGCGACCCCGCGCTGCGGGCCTCGCTGGAGCAGGCGCCCAGCCAGGGCTTGGCAGTGCACGACCTGGGCGAGATGTGGAAGGAGTGGACGGGGCTGCCGTTCGTCTTCGCCGTCTGGGCCGCCCGCCGCGAGTTCGTCGAGCGCCGCCCCGAGGCGGTCGCCGCCGTGCACCGGGCCTTCCTGGAGTCCCGTGACCTCTCGCTGGCCGAGGCCGGCCGGGTCGCCGAGCAGGCGGCCCGCTGGGAGGCCTTCTCGGCGCCGGTGCTGGAGCGGTACTTCAGCGAGGCGCTGGACTTCTCGCTCGGCGAGCGGCAGATCGCGGGCATCGCCGAGTTCGCCCGCCGGGTCGGCCACGACAGCGGCTTCGCGCCGGATGTGACGGTCAGTCTGCT
This sequence comes from Kitasatospora atroaurantiaca, assembly GCF_007828955.1. Taxonomy (NCBI): domain Bacteria; kingdom Bacillati; phylum Actinomycetota; class Actinomycetes; order Kitasatosporales; family Streptomycetaceae; genus Kitasatospora; species Kitasatospora atroaurantiaca. Next base: position 4,452,433 of record NZ_VIVR01000001.1, read on the forward strand.
GGAGCCGGTGGGGGCGGTACTGTCGTGATCCGGTAGGAGGGGGACGGGCGATGGAGCCACTGGCGACGGACGATCCGGGGCAGATCGGCGAGTACCGGCTGCTGAGGCGGCTCGGTGCGGGCGGCATGGGCCGGGTGTACCTCGGGCGGACGGCCGGCGGCCGGACCGTCGCCGTGAAGGCGGTGCGCGGCGAGCTGGCCGACGACGCCGAGTTCCGCGCCCGTTTCCGTCAGGAGGTCGCGGCCGCGCGCCTGGTGGGCGGGCAGTGGACCGCCCCCGTGCTGGACGCGGACACCGAGGGCCCGCTGCCCTGGGTCGCCACCGGCTACGTCGCCGGGCCCGCGCTCGGCGCCGCCGTACGGGAGTTCGGGCCGCTGCCGGTCCCGGTCGTGCACGCCCTCGGGGCCGGTCTCGCCGAGGCGCTGGTGCACCTGCACGGCCTCGGCCTGGTGCACCGGGACATCAAGCCCTCCAACGTCCTGCTGGCGCTGGACGGGCCGCGCCTGATCGACTTCGGCATCGCGCGGGCGCTGGACGCCGCGACGGCGCTCACACAGTCCGGTTACGTCGTCGGCTCGCCGGGCTTCATGTCCCCCGAGCAGGCGGAGGGGGCGCCGGCCGGTCCCGCGAGCGACGTGTTCTCGCTGGGCGCGGTGCTGGCGTACGCGGCCACGGGCGTCGCGCCGTTCGGCGAGGGCGTGAGCGCGGCGGTGCTGCTCTACCGGGTGCTGCACGAGGAGCCCGATCTGGCGGGGCTCGACGGCCCGCTGGGCGAGCTCGTCCGGCACTGCCTGGCCAAGGCCGCGGGGGACAGGCCGGCCCCGGAGCAGCTGCTCGCGGTGCTGCGCGGCGCACCCGGGCGAGGCTGGCTGCCACCCGAGATGGCGGCGGCGGTGGCGCAGCGGGCGGTCGACCTGCTCGACCTCGACGGGACGCCGGCGGCGGCGCCCGCCAGGCCGCCGGTCGACCGGACGCCGACCGAGGTGGTGGCGCCCGCGGTGCCGAAGCGCAGACGTCGGTGGTGGCCGCCGGCTGCGGCAGCCGTGGCAGTGGCCGCGCTGGCCGGCGGTGGCCTGTGGCTGTGGGGCCCGGACTCGGGGAGCCGCGGCGGTTCCGACGGCCGGACGCAGGCGCCGCCGGAGGCTTCCGGTGACGTGCCGGAGGCGTACCTCGGCACCTGGGAGGGCACCATCACCACCCAGATCGTGCCGCTCGGCAGTACCTTCCGGGTCGAGTTCACGGCCGGCAAGGTCGGCGAGGTGGTGGGGCGGACCAGCAATGCCTCCCGGCTCAGCAGCACGGTCTGCAGGGGCGAACTGACGCTGCTCACCGTGGATTCGGACAGCGTCGAGCTGCAGGAGCGCCCGGTCGGGGACAACCCGGCCTGCACCGGCGTGCCGGAGCGTCAGACGTACAGCCTCAAGAACGGGACGCTGCATCTGCAGGTCAGCGGAGCGGCGATGGGCTCGGACCCGGCCGGGGATCTCACCAAGCAGGGCTGAGCAGGCGCCGGGAGGGGCTGGCGTAGGCTGGTTCGGTCATGTCGGCCGGGGCTCCCCTCCGGTCGAGCACGACTCGACGTCGGAGAGAAAGAAGGCCCGCCAGGTGTCCGAGCAGACCCTCCCCCAGCCTTCGGCCGGGGGGACCCCCATCGCCACCAGCCTGCAGGCCGTCCTCGACCGTGCGGCCGCCGGGGGCCGGATCACCCCCGAGGAGGCGCTGGAGCTCTACCGTTCGGCGCCGCTGCACGCGCTGGGCTCCGCCGCCGACGCGGTACGCCGCCGCCGGTACGCCGGTACCGAGCACATCGCGACGTACATCATCGAGCGGAACATCAACTACACCAACGTGTGTGTGACGGCGTGCAAGTTCTGCGCCTTCTACGTCGCCCCGAAGAGCGACAAGGGCTGGTCGCGCGACCTCGACGAGATCCTGCGCCGCTGCGCGGAGACGGTCGAGCTGGGCGGTACCCAGATCATGTTCCAGGGCGGGCACCACCCGGACTACGGCGTCGAGTACTACGAGAAGCACTTCGCCGCGATCAAGGCGGACTTCCCGCAGCTGGTGATCCACTCGCTCGGTGCCTCCGAGGTCGAGCACATGGCCCGGATCTCCAAGGTCTCGGTCGAGGAGGCCATCACCCGGATCCACCGGGCGGGTCTGGACTCCTTCGCCGGCGCCGGCGCCGAGCTGCTGCCGGAGCGTCCGCGCAAGGCGATCGCGCCGCTCAAGGAGTCGGGCGAGCGCTGGCTGGAGATCATGGAGACCGCCCACGGCCTGGGCGTCGAGTCCACCTCCACCATGCTGATGGGCACCGGCGAGACCAACGCCGAGCGGATCGAGCACCTGCGCATGATCCGCGACGTGCAGGACCGTACGGGCGGCTTCCGCGCCTTCATCCCGTACACCTACCAGCCGCAGAACAACCACCTCAAGGGCTCCACCCAGGCCACCGTCTTCGAGTACCTCCGGATGATCTCCATCGCCCGGCTCTTCCTCGACAACGTGGCCCACATCCAGGGCTCCTGGCTCACCACGGGCAAGGAGGCCGGCCAGCTCTCGCTGCACTACGGCGCGGACGACCTGGGCTCGGTCATGCTGGAGGAGAACGTGGTCTCGATGGCCGGTGCCAAGCACCGCTCCAACCTGACCGAGCTGATCCACCTGATCCGTGCCGCGGACCGTACGCCGGCGCAGCGTTCGACCACGTACGAGCACCTGCGGGTGCTGGACGACCCGGCGAACGACCCGGTGGACCCGCGCGTCGCCTCGCACATCGCCTCCACGGCGATCGAGGGCGGCACGGCGCACCCCGAGCTGAAGATCCTCTCCACCACCTGATGCTGACCCTGCACCGAGCCGCCCAGCTGCTTGCAGACCCCACCGCCCCGTCGATCACCGACGGGGCGGTGCTGGTCGATGGCGCCGTCATCGCCGCCGTCGGCCCGTACGAGCCGGTGGCGGGTACCCGGGTGCGGGAGTGGGACGGCCTGCTGACGCCCGGTCTGCTCAACCCGTACGGGCAGTGGCTGCTGGAGCGGGCGTACCACCCGGACCCCCGGGAGGAGCTGGGCGACGAGCCTCTGATGCTGGAGGTGGACGAAGCCCGGCGCGGCGGCAGTGCCCGGCGCGGGCTGCAGCGGATGCTGGGGTACGGGACGACCGCGGTGGCCGGGCCCTTCGAGCTGCCCGCCGTACGGACGGCCGTGGCGCGCTCCGGGCTGGTGTCGCTGCCGGGAGAGGGGGCCGCCGGCGGGCTGGACCCGCTGGCCTCGGCCGGTCTCGCGGCTGCCGTGCACCGGCCTCTGACGGTCGGTGGGCGGGCCGACTTCGCGGTCTTCGACGTGCGGTCGGCCGCCGAGCTGGAGGAGAGGGGCGCGGGTTGCTGCCTGGCCACGGTGCTGGGCGGACGGCTGCTGTACCGGCGGCGTTAGCAGATCCCGAGCGGATCGCGAGCAGACCGCGCAGGTCGGGCGGGCCGGACGGGCCGCGGGGAGCAGCGGATGGCGTGTTCGGGTAGGGCGGATGGCCGGAATCCGGCGAACCCCCGCAATTCTCATACAAACTGATTGATCCTCGCCGTGACCTGAGACCCCGCCAGCGGTTACGATCCCGGACAGCCCCTCTGGTGGACAGCCCGAGCGGACACCCTCACCACCGGGCCCTCCCCAGGCCCCGTCCGGCAAGCCAGGACAGGAACCATGCGATCCGCGACCGCAGTCCCCCGCCTGCGCAGCCCGCGCCTCGGCCGAGGCTGGTATCTCGCGGCCGTGCTCAGCGCGGTGCTGGCGGTCGGCATGTGCCTGCTCGGCTGGCGCCAGGCGGACCAGGCGGACCGGATCGAGGCGCACCCCGTCCGTGTCGAGGGCACCGTCACCCAACTCCCGGCCGGCAGCGCCACCTACAGCGCCGTCAGCTACCGCGCGGACGGCCAGGTGCACACTGCCGCCGACCTCTGGCTGCCCGAGAACGTCAAGGTCGGCGACCAGATCTGCCTGGAGCACGCCGCGGGCGACCCGGGCGCCGTACGGGTCTGCGGCAAGCGCTACCCGCAGCCGGCGGGCGTCGGGCTCGCCCGGACCAGCGTCCCGATCGCGCTGCTGCTCTTCGCTGCCTGTGTGGCCCGCATCTGGCGCCACCATCGGGCCCGGTCGGTCCGCACCGGGAGTTCCAGGGTCCGCACCACGGTCGCCTTCGCCACCGAGGCGATCGGCGACGGGATGCCCGCGATCACGCACGGCAAGCGCTCCCGGCGCCGCCGCAAGGGCGGCCGACGCGCCCTGCGCTGACGGCTGCACCGAGGGCCGTGGCGACGCTCCGCCGTACCCGTTGCCCAGGTTGTCCCGGCGAGGGTGAACAATGGGTACGTGACCCGAGCCTCCCTGGACAAGCAGCCGCACGAAGTCGCCGCGATGTTCGACGACGTCGCGGCAAAGTACGACCGTACGAACGACGTGCTCTCCCTCGGCCAGGCCCGCGCCTGGCGGCGTGCGGTGGCCGAGGCGGTGGACGCCCAGGCGGGCCGGCGCGTGCTCGACCTCGGGGCGGGGACCGGCACCTCCTCGCTGCCCTTCCTGGAGGCGGGCGCGGACGTCGTCCCGTGCGACTTCTCGATCGGCATGCTCGCCGAGGGCAAGAAGCGCCACCCCGAGCTGGCGCTGACCGCCGGCGACGCGACCCGGCTGCCCTTCGCCGACGACTCCTTCGACGCCGTCACGATCTCCTTCGCGCTGCGCAACGTGCAGGACACCGAGGCGGCGCTGCGCGAGATGTACCGCGTCACCAAGCCCGGTGGCAAGGTCGTCATCTGCGAGTTCTCCACCCCGACCTGGACGCCGTTCCGCACGGTCTACACCGAGTACCTGATGCGGGCCCTGCCGCCGGTCGCCACGGCCGTCAGCAGCAACCCGGACGCGTACGTCTACCTCGCCGAGTCGATCCGCGCCTGGCCCGACCAGCCCGCGCTGGCCGCCAAGCTGCAGCAGGCCGGCTGGTCCAAGGTGGCCTGGCGCAACCTCACCGGCGGCATCGTGGCCCTGCACCGCGGTTTCAAGATCTGACACCTGCCAGGGGCGCCCGGCGCCCCTGGCAGTGCATGGCCGAGCGGGTGCCTCGTTAGACTCATCACGCCCAGCCGACCCGCAGTTGCAGGAGTGTGCCCACCGTGTCCGAGTCCGAGACCGTAGTTGAGAGCACTGCCGACGTCATCGTGGTCGGCGCGGGCCCGGCCGGTTCGACCACCGCGTACTACCTCGCGCAGGCCGGTCTCGACGTACTCCTGCTGGAGAAGACCGAGTTCCCGCGCGAGAAGGTCTGCGGCGACGGTCTGACGCCGCGTGCCACCAAGCAGCTGGTCGACATGGGCATCGACGTCTCCACCGACAACGGCTGGCTGCACAACAAGGGCCTGCGGATCATCGGCGGCGGCGTCCGGCTGGAGCTGGACTGGCCCGAGCTGTCGGCCTTCCCGGACTACGGCCTGGTCCGCAAGCGCGCCGACTTCGACGAGATCCTCGCCCGCCAGGCCCAGAAGGCGGGCGCACGGCTGCACGAGCGCTGCAACGTCACCGGCCCCGTGCTGGACGACCGGACCGGCCGGATCGTGGGCGTGACGGCCAAGTTGGGCGAGGAGAAGCGCCCGGTCACCTTCCGCGCCCCGCTGGTCGTGGCCGCCGACGGCAACTCCACCCGGCTCTCGCTCGCGATGGGCCTGCACCGCCGCGAGGACCGCCCGATGGGCGTCGCCTACCGGACGTACTTCACCTCGCCCCGGCACGAGGACGACTACCTGGAGTCCTGGCTGGAGCTCTGGGACACCCGGGGCGGCCAGAAGAAGCTGCTGCCCGGCTACGGCTGGATCTTCGGCATGGGAGACGGCACCTCCAACGTCGGCCTCGGCATCCTCAACTCCTCGCCCGCCTTCGGCGAGCTGGACTGGCGCGAGGTGCTCAAGTCGTGGTGCGCCAACATGCCGGAGGAGTGGGGCTACACCCCCGAGAACATGACCGACCCGATCCGCGGGGCCGCTCTGCCGATGGCTTTCAATCGGCAGCCGCACTACACCCGCGGCCTTCTGCTGGTCGGCGACGCGGGCGGCATGGTCAACCCCTTCAATGGCGAGGGCATCGCCTATGCGATGGAGTCCGGCCAGCTCGCGGCGGGCGTCATCGTCCAGGCCCACGCCCGGATCACCCCCGCCGGCCGCGAGAAGGCCCTGCAGGCGTACCCGGCGGTCCTCAAGGACGTCTACGGCGGCTACTACACGCTCGGCCGCGGCTTCGTGAAGCTGATCGGCAACCCGAAGGTGATGCAGCTCGCCACCCAGCGCGGCCTGACCCACCCGATCCTGATGAAGTTCGTCCTCAAGATGCTCGCCAACCTGACGGACCCCCAGGGCGGCGACGCGATGGACCGCATCATCAACGGCCTGGCCAAGGTCGCCCCCAACGCGTGAGGCGTCCGCCAGTAGGTGCGCAGCGGGGTACCACCATGGGCGCGGGGAACTGCGCGCAGCGGAAGGGCACCACTCGCACTCTTCCGCCTCGCGCCGTTCCGCGCGCCCCTGGGATGCCCGATCCTGATCGGTGCGACGCCCTGACTCAAGGCGCGCCGTTGGACGTAGGCCATCCGCTCGGCGAAGACACCGCGGGCGTCGGGGGTCAGGGTACGCAGGGCCACCGGGGCGAGCCGGGCGACCAGGTGGTCGACGGTGCCCCGGGCAGCGGTGTCCATGTGAGGTGCTCCCGTACGGTGTCGGCGGAGCCACCACCGTACGGGAGCCGGGATCAGCGGGCGCTGATCCGGACGCGCTTGATGTCGACGGGGAGGTTCGGGAAGCCGTCGCCGGGGTTGTTCTGGTCGTCCTCGCCGGCTGCGGCGATCTTCTGCAGGACGTCGAGGCCGGCGGTGACGCGGCCGAACGGGGTGTAGGCGGGGGAGAGCTTGGTGTCCTTCCAGACGAAGAAGAACTGGCTGCCGTTGGTGTTCGGGCCGGCGTTGGCCATGGCCACCGTCCCGGCGGGGTAGGTCGCGCCGGTCAGGTTCTCGTCCGGGAAGGAGTAGCCGGGCCCGCCGCTGCCGGTGCCGGTCGGGTCGCCGCACTGGAGCACGTAGATGCGCTGGGTGGTGAGCCGATGACAGTGGCTGCGGTTGAAGTAGTCGTGCTCGGCCAGGAAGCGGAACGAGAAGGTGGTGCACGGCGCCTTGTCCGTCAGCGCCTGGAAGGTGACCGCCCCTTGGCCGGTCCGCAGCGTCGCGCTGTACGGCTTGGCGGCTTTTCTGGCGTCGAAGACCGGGATGCCCTTGAAGTTGTCGGCGGGCACCGCCGGTGTGTAGGCGCAGGTGACCTGTGCCGTGGGTGCCGCATCGGCCACTCCCGCCGACATGGTCAGGCCGAGGGGCAGGGTGGTGGCGGTGACGAGCAACGCCCAGTGCTTGCGCTTCACTTGACGGACCTCCAGGAGCGGGCGGGTTGTCATGACTGCATCATGACTTCCCGTCCTCGGATCCGGTATGCGCGCGCGACCGGCTTCGTCAGGTGGGCCGGCCGGAAAGGTGTTGATCGGCTGCGGCCCGGTGCGCGAGGATGGCCCGCCGCGACCCCGCGAGCATGATCCGTCCGAAGGCGTACGGGCATCGAGCCGCCCCGCCTCGGAGGGACCTGCCCATGCGAGCCGCTTCACAGACCGTCCGCGACCTGCCCGTCCTCGGTGTGGCGGTGGTCTGGGGCTCCAGCTTCCTCGCGGTCAAGCACCTCGCGACCCCGGACACCGTGGTGTCGATGCTGGTGCTCCGCTTCGGGCTGGTCCTGCCGCTGCTCGCCCTGGTGGCCTGGCGCGCACTGCGCCGGCTGAGCGTGCGGGAGTGGCTGGGCGGCGCGGCCCTGGGCGGCATCCTCGGCGCGATCTTCCTGCTGGAGACGTACGGAGCCGTGCTCACCAAGGCGACCAATGCCGGGCTGATCATCAGCCTGACGATGGTCTTCACCCCGCTCGCCGAGAGTGCCGTCCGACGCACCGCCCTGCCGCGTGCCTTCCTCGCGGCAGCCGGTCTCTCGGTGCTGGGTGTCGCGCTGCTCGGGCTCAGGGCGCCCACCCCGGGCGACCTGCTGGTCCTCGGCGCGGCCGTGGTCCGGACCGTCCACGTGCTGACCATGTCCCGGACCAGGGCGATCCGGGGGACGGACTCCCTCGCCCTGACCTGGGTCCAACTCGCCGCCGCGACCCTGGTCTTCGCCGTCGTCGCACCGTTCAGCGGCTCGTCCCCGCTCGCCCTGGCAGCCTCCTACGGCCCGTCCCAGTGGGCGCTGCTGCTCCACCTGACGCTGCTCTGCACACTGTTCGCCTTCTTCGTCCAGATGTGGGCCGTCCGCGCCACCTCCCCGTCCCGGGTCAGCCTGCTGCTCGGCACCGAGCCGCTCTGGGCCGCCGTCTTCGGTATCGCCCTCGGCGGCGACCGCCTGAGCACCCTCGCGCTGTTGGGCGCCCTGCTGGTCCTGGTCGGCACCGAGTGGGGCCGCCGAGCCGCCGGCCCGGCCCCGGCCGCCGAGTCGATGACCGAGGCGGTCACGGCCTCGCCCGAGCCTGCCTGAGACGGTCCGGGACGACCGCGCTCGTGAGCTTGTGAACGAAAGGTCAAGCGCACGTACGAGCCCTGCCACCCCTGCGAGTGAGGGCCTCTATCACGTCAACATGGTGCTCAGAAATTTGCGATGAGCGCAGCATGATTGATATAGGCAGATGCCTCTGACCAGTCGCTTCACAGATGAATGCGACAGATTGTGGCCATTTGCCTTCGTTGGGTTGATAGATCGTGGCTTGATCGCCTTGGCGATCGTTTGTGAGGTGGCGTAGATCACAAAGATCGTCCAGAACTGCGTGTCGCAGATCACAAGCCGACGGGCATAGGATGCGCTCGATCCAGGCTTTGTGAACTGCCTCACATGAGGTGGATCTCAGGAAATGGATCACGGGTCAACCACAGCGTGACCCGGCGGTTCCGATCTGCAGTCAAGGACGACTGGACGGAGGGAGCGGGGGCTCATGAATGCCTACGCGCCGATCCTCGTACTCGGTGCCATCGCGGCGGCGTTCGCGGTCGGCTCCGTCGTGATGGCCTCACTGACCGGCCCCAAGCGCTACAACAGGGCCAAGTTGGAGGCCTACGAGTGCGGCATCGAACCGACCCCGCAGCCGGTGGGCGGCGGTCGGTTCCCGATCAAGTACTACCTCACGGCGATGCTCTTCATCGTCTTCGACATCGAGATCGTCTTCCTCTATCCGTGGGCGGTCAGCTTCGACGCCCTGGGGATCTTCGGGCTGGTCGAGATGCTCCTGTTCATCGCCACCGTCTTTGTCGCGTACGCCTACGTCTGGCGTCGCGGCGGTCTGGAGTGGGACTGACGGCCCCTTGTGAACGCGAGGGCAAACACCCGGACTTGAGAAGGCTGAGAGGGATCTGATGGGTATCGAGGAGAAGCTGCCGAGCGGCTTTCTGCTCACCAGCGTGGAGACGGCCGCGGGGTGGGTGCGCAAGGCATCCCTCTTCCCGGCCACCTTCGGGCTGGCCTGCTGCGCGATCGAGATGATGACCACCGGGGCCGGCCGCTACGACCTGGCCCGGTTCGGCATGGAGGTCTTCCGGGGCTCGCCCCGGCAGGCCGATCTCATGATCGTGGCGGGGCGGGTCAGCCAGAAGATGGCCCCGGTGCTGCGCCAGGTGTACGACCAGATGGCCAACCCGAAGTGGGTCATCTCGATGGGCGTCTGCGCCTCCTCCGGCGGGATGTTCAACAACTACGCGATCGTCCAGGGCGTGGACCACATCGTCCCCGTCGACATCTACCTGCCGGGCTGTCCGCCCCGCCCGGAGATGCTGATGGACGCCATCCTCAAGCTCCACGACAAGATCCAGCACGAGCCGCTCGGCGTGAACCGGCGCCGCGCGGAGGAGCTGGCCGAGGAGCTCGCCCTGGAGGCCACCCCGACCAGCGAGATGGGGGGGCTGCTGCGATGACCTCCGAGAACAACGCGCCGGAGAGCGCCGTCCCCGCCACCCGTAAAGAGATCCCGGTGGAGGTGATCGGCAAGCGCCAGGGCATGTTCGGCGCGCAAGGCACCGGCGACACCTCCGGCTTCGGCGGCCTGACCGCCCCGATCGCGCTGCCCCCGGCGAGCGTCCGCCCGTACGGCGGCTGGTTCGACGAGGTGGCCGACGAGTTCGAGGGCGCGATCGAGGAGCAGGGCCTCGACCCGGCCGAGGTGGTCCAGAAGACCGTCGTGGACCGCGGCGAACTCACCCTCCACATCGCCCGCGAGCACCTGCTCAAGGCCGTCCGGACCCTCCGCGACGACCCGGCCCTTCGCTTCGAGCTCTGCCTCGGTGTGAGCGGCGTGCACTACCCGAGCGACACCGGCCGGGAGCTGCACGCGGTCTACCAGCTGCGCTCGATCACCCACGGCCGCCTGCTGCGCGTCGAGGTCAGCGCACCGGACGCCGACCCGCGCATCCCGTCCGTCGTCAGCGTGTACCCGACCAACGACTGGCACGAGCGCGAGGCGTACGACTTCTTCGGCCTGATCTTCGACGGCCACCCCGGGCTCACCCGGATCATGATGCCGGACGACTGGCTGGGCCACCCGCAGCGCAAGGACTACCCGCTCGGTGGCATCCCGGTCGAGTACAAGGGTGCCCAGATCCCGGCGCCCGACCAGCGGAGGTCGTACAGCTGATGAGCACTGACTACGAAGCAGGTGCGCGAGAGACCACCGAGGGCCGGGTCTTCACCGTCACCGGTGGCGACTGGGGCGAGGTGGTCGAGGCCGTCGGCAGGGCCGACGACGAGCGGATCATCGTCAACATGGGCCCCCAGCACCCGTCCACCCACGGCGTGCTGCGGCTGATCCTGGAGATCGACGGCGAGACGGTGAAGGAAGCCCGCTGCGGCATCGGCTACCTGCACACCGGCATCGAGAAGAACATGGAGTTCAGGAACTGGGTCCAGGGCACCACCTTCGTGACCCGGATGGACTACCTGACCCCGCTGTTCAACGAGACCGCCTACTGCCTGGCCGTCGAGAAGCTGCTCGGCATCACGGATCAGATCCCCGACCGGGCCACCGTCATCCGGGTCATGATGATGGAGCTCAACCGGATCTCCTCGCACCTGGTGGCGCTGGCCACCGGCGGTATGGAGATCGGCTCCACCACCCTGATGATCTACGGCTTCCGGGACCGCGAAGTCATCCTGGACGTCTTCGAGTTGGTCACCGGCCTGCGCATGAACCACGCGTACGTCCGGCCCGGCGGCCTGGCCCAGGACCTCCCGCCGGGGGCGGTCGACCAGATCCGCGAGGCCGTCAAGCTGTTCCGTTCGCGGATGCACGAGTACGACAAACTCGCCAGCAACAACCCGGTGTTCAAGGCCCGCCTGGTGGACGTCGGTCACCTCGACCTGTCCGGCTGCCTGGCCCTCGGCGCCACCGGGCCGATCCTGCGGGCCACCGGCCTGCCGCACGACCTGCGCAAGTCCGACCCGTACTGCGGGTACGAGAACTACGACTTCGAGGTCGCGGTCGCCGACACCGCCGACTCCTACGGCCGGTTCCTGATCCGGCTGGAGGAGATGAAGCAGTCGCTGCGGATCGTCGAGCAGTGCCTGGACCGGCTGAAGCCGGGCCCGGTGATGGTGGCGGACAAGAAGATCGCCTGGCCCGCCCAACTGGCCGTCGGGGCCGACGGGATGGGCAACTCGCTCGATCACATCCGGAAGATCATGGGCACCTCGATGGAGGCCCTGATCCACCACTTCAAGCTGGTCACCGAGGGCTTCCGGGTCCCGGTCGGGCAGGCGTACACGGCGGTCGAGTCGCCCAAGGGCGAGCTCGGGGTGCACGTGGTCAGCGACGGCGGGACGCGCCCGTACCGCGTCCACTTCCGCGACCCCTCGTTCACCAATCTGCAGTCGATGGCGGCGATGTGCGAGGGCGGCCAGGTCGCCGACGTGATCGTCGCGGTGGCCGGGATCGACCCGGTGATGGGAGGCGTGGACCGGTGAGCAACGTCGAATTGGGCCTGCCGGCGCTGCCGGCCAAGCCGTACCCGGCGGAGGTGCAGGCCAGGCTGGCGGAGGACGCCAAGGAGCTGATCGGCCGCTACCCCGTGGCCCGCTCCGCGCTGCTGCCGCTGCTGCACCTGGTGCAGGCGGAGGAGGGCTTCGTCAGCCCGACCGGGATCCGGTTCTGCGCCGAGCAGTTGGAGCTGACCACCGCGGAGGTCTCGGCTGTCGCGACCTTCTACACCATGTACCGGCGCCGGCCCGCCGGGAAGTACCACGTGGGCGTCTGTACCAACACGCTCTGCGCGGTGCTCGGCGGCGACCAGATCTTCGACGAGCTCCAGGAGCACCTCGGGATCAGGAACAACGAGACCACCGCCGACGGCGAGATCTCGATCGAGCACATCGAGTGCAACGCGGCCTGCGACTATGCCCCCGTGGTGATGGTCAACTGGGAGTTCTTCGACAACCAGACCCCCGAGAGCGCCAAGCAGCTGGTCGACGAGCTGCGGGCCGGCCAGGACCCGCAGCCCACCCGGGGCGCCCGGCTCTGCTCCTTCAAGGAGACCTCCCGCCTGCTGGCCGGCTTCCCCGACGAGCGCCCCGGCGCCGTGGACGCCTCCGGCGCGGGCGGCGCCCCCTCGCTGGCGGGCCTTCGGCTGTCCAAGGGCGAGGCCCTGCCCGGCACGCCGGGCACCAAGGTCGTCTCACCGCGCCACGAAGGGACCGAAGCGTGATGACCTCCGCCGAGCCGGCCGAGAAGCTGCTCACCCCCGTACTCTCCGCCTCCTGGGACGACAACCGCCCCTGGACGCTGGCCACCTACCGGCGCCACGACGGCTACCAGGGCCTGCAGGCGGCCCTCGCGATGCCGCCCGACGACGTCATCGCCCTGGTGAAGGACGCCGGACTGCGCGGCCGCGGCGGCGCGGGCTTCCCCACCGGCATGAAGTGGCAGTTCATCCCGCAGAACGACGGCAAGCCGCACTACCTCGTCGTCAACGCGGACGAGTCCGAGCCGGGCACCTGCAAGGACATCCCGCTTCTCTTCGCCAACCCGCACTCGCTGATCGAGGGCATGATCATCGCCTCGTACGCGATCCGCTGCGACCACGCCTTCATCTACCTGCGCGGCGAGGTCGTCCCGGTGCTGCGCCGGCTCCAGGCGGCGGTCGCGGAGGCGTACGAGGCCGGGTACCTCGGGAAGAACATCCTCGGCTCGGGCATCGACCTCGATATCACCGTGCACGCGGGCGCCGGGGCGTACATCTGCGGCGAGGAGACGGCGCTGCTCGACTCGCTGGAGGGCCGGCGCGGCCAGCCGCGACTGCGGCCGCCGTTCCCGGCCATCGCCGGTCTGTACGCCTGCCCGACGGTGGTCAACAACGTCGAGTCGATCGCCTCGGTGCCGCCGATCCTGGCCCGGGGCAAGGAGTGGTTCAAGTCGCTCGGGACGGAGAAGTCCCCCGGCTTCACGCTCTACTCGCTCTCCGGGCACGTCACCAACCCCGGCCAGTACGAGGCCCCGCTCGGCATCACCCTGCGCCAGCTGCTGGACATCAGCGGAGGCGTGCGGGCCGGGCACCAGCTCAAGTTCTGGACCCCGGGCGGCTCCTCCACCCCGATGTTCACGGACGCGCACCTCGACGTCCCGCTCGACTACGAGGGCGTCGGCGCGGCGGGTTCGATGCTCGGCACCAAGGCGCTGCAGATCTTCGACGAGACCACCTGCGTGGTCCGGGCGGTCACCCGGTGGACCGAGTTCTACGCCCACGAGTCCTGCGGCAAGTGCACCCCGTGCCGCGAAGGCACGTACTGGCTCGTGCAGTTGCTCAAGCGGATCGAGGCGGGCCAGGGCGTCGCCGGCGACCTGGAGAAGCTGCTCGACATCGCCGACAACATCAACGGCAAGTCCTTCTGCGCCCTCGGCGACGGCGCCGCCAGCCCGATCGTCTCCTCGCTGCAGCACTTCCGCGCCGAGTACGAGCAGCACCTCGCCGAGCGGCGCTGCCCGTTCGACCCGGCGGCCTCCACCGTCTGGGCCGACACCCACCGCACCGGCCACCAGTCCGCCACCGAGAGGGAGGTGCACGCATGACCATCACAGAGACAGGCACCGACCTCGTCACGCTCACCATCGACGGCGTCGAGGTCCAGGTCCCCAAGGGGACGTTGGTGATCCGCGCGGCCGAGCAGATCGGCACCCAGATCCCGCGCTTCTGCGACCACCCGCTGCTCGACCCCGCAGGCGCCTGCCGCCAGTGCATCGTCGAGATCGAGGGCCAGCGCAAGCCCGTGGCCTCCTGCACCATCCCGGTCGCCGAGGGCATGGTGGTCCGCACCCAGGTCAGCTCGCCGGTCGCCGAGAAGGCGCAGCGCGGCGTGATGGAGCTGCTGCTGATCAACCACCCGCTGGACTGCCCGGTCTGCGACAAGGGCGGCGAGTGCCCGCTGCAGAACCAGGCGATGACCACCGGTGACCCGGACACCCGCTTCGAGGGCATGAAGCGCACGTACGAGAAGCCGATCCCGTTGAGCAGCCAGGTGCTGCTGGACCGCGAGCGCTGCGTGCTCTGCGCGCGCTGCACCCGCTTCTCCCAGCAGATCGCCGGTGACCCGTTCATCGAGCTGCTGGAGCGCGGAGCGCTGGAGCAGGTCGGCATCGGCGACGACGAGCCCTTCGCCTCGTACTTCTCCGGCAACACCATCCAGATCTGCCCGGTGGGTGCGCTGACCTCGGCGGCTTATCGTTTCCGCTCCCGGCCGTTCGACCTGGTCTCCTCGCCGAGCGTCTGCGAGCACTGCTCCTCCGGCTGCTCGCAGCGCACCGACCACCGACGCGGCAAGGTGCTGCGCCGGCTGGCGGGCGAGGAGCCCGAGGTGAACGAGGAGTGGAACTGCGACAAGGGCCGCTTCGCCTTCCGCTACGGGCAGTTGCGCGACCGGCTGAGCAGCCCGCTGGTCCGGGGCGAGGACGGCGAACTCGTCGCCGCCTCCTGGCCGGAGGCGCTCGCCAAGGCGGCCGCCGGGCTGAGCGGCGCCCGGACGGCGGTGCTGGCCGGCGGCCGGGTGACGGTCGAGGACGCGTACGGCTACGCCAAGTTCGCCCGGGTCGTGCTCGGCACCAACGACGTGGACTTCCGCTCCCGCCCGCACAGCGGGGAGGAGGCGGACTTCCTGGCCGCGGCGGTCGCGGGCCGAGGCGTCGACCTGGATGGCGAGGGTGTCTCGTACCAGGAGCTGGAGAAGGCGCCGGCCGTGCTGCTCGCGGGCTTCGAGCCCGAGGAGGAGTCGCCGATCGTCTTCCTGCGGCTGCGCAAGGCCAACCGTGCCGCCGGACTGCAGGTCTTCTCGATCGCCTCGCACCGCTCGCGCGGCCTGGGCAAGCTGCGCGGTGCGCTGCTGCCCGCCGCGCCCGGGACCGAGGCCGAGTGGCTCTCCGCGCTGGCCGACGACGAGGCGCTCGGCGACGACGCCGGCCGGGCGGCCGGCCTGCTCCGGACGCCCGGTGCGGTGATCCTGGTCGGCGAACGGCTGGCTGCCGTCTCCGGCGCGCTGACCGCCGCACTGCGGCTGGCCCACGCCACCGGCGCCAGGCTCGCGTGGATCCCGCGGAGGGCGGGTGAGCGCGGCGCCGTCGAGGCGGGTGCGCTGCCCGGTCTGCTGCCCGGCGGCCGCCCGGTCTCCGTGCCGGCCGCCCGGGCCGAGGCCGCCGACGCCTGGGGCGTCGCCGACCTGCCGGCCAGGGTCGGCCGGGACACCGACCAGATCCTGGCGGCCGCCGCCCACGGTGACCTGGACGCCCTGGTGGTCGGCGGCGTCGGCCTGGAGGACCTGGCCGACCCGGCGCTTGCCGAGGAGGCGCTGACCCGGGTGCCGTTCGTGGTCTCGCTGGAGATCCGGCCCTCCGCCGTCACCGAGCGCGCGGACGTGGTCCTGCCGGTGGCCGCGGTGGCCGAGAAGGCCGGCACCTTCCTCGACTGGGAGGGCCGGGCGCGGATGTTCGAGGCCGCGCTCAAGCCGGACCAGCTGATGCGGCGCCAACTGCACTCCGACGTGCGGGTGCTGAACATGCTCGCCGACGCGATCGGGCGCCCGCTGGGCCTCCCCGACGTCCGGGCCGCCCGGCTGGAGCTGGACCGCTTCGCTCCGTGGACGGGCGACCGCCAGGCCGCGCCGGCCGCGCACCCGGCCCCGCTGCCCCGCCCGGCCACCGGCCAGGCCGTGCTCGCGGGCCACCGGATGCTGCTGGACAACGGCTCGCTGCAGGACGGCGACGAGCACCTGGCCGGTACCCGGCACCCGGTGGTCGCCCGGCTCTCGGCGGTCACCGCCGAGGAGATCGGCGCGTCCACGGCGGTACGGATCACCGGCCCGGGCGGTTCGCTCGTCCTGCCGGTGGAGCTCACCGCCGAGCTGCCGGACCGTACGGTCTGGATCCCGCTCAACTCCACGCCGGGCGGCGCCCATCGCGCGCTCGGCACCACGGTGGGCCACCTGGTCACCATTGCTGCGGCGGAGGAGGAGCAGTGCTGAATCTCTCTGGGAGGCAGACCCTCGTCGCAGCCTACGAAACCCTGGGCTTCTTCGGACGCGACCCGTGGTGGCTGGTCCTGCTCAAGGCGGTGTTCGTCTTCGCCTTCCTGGTCGGCACGGTGCTGATCGCCATCGTCTGGGAGCGCAAGGTCGTCGCCTGGATGCAGCTGCGCATCGGCCCGAACCGGCACGGCCCCTGGGGCATGCTGCAGTCGCTGGCCGACGGGGTGAAGCTCGCGCTCAAGGAAGACCTGGTGGTCACCGGGGCCGACAAGGTGGTCTACGTGCTGGCCCCGATCGTCGCGGCCATCCCGGCGTTCATGGCCTTCGCGGTGATCCCGTTCGGCCCGGCGGACAACGAGGTCTCGATCTTCGGCACCCGTACCCCGCTGCAGCTCACCGACCTGCCGATCGCCCTGCTCTACATCCTGGCCGTCGCCTCGGTCGGCATCTACGGGATCGTGCTGGCGGGCTGGTCCTCCGGCTCGACGTACCCGCTGCTCGGCGGTCTGCGCTCGGCCGCGCAGATGATCTCGTACGAGATCGCGATGGGCCTCTCCTTCGCGGCGGTGTTCATCTACTCGGGGTCGATGTCCACCTCGGAGATCGTCGCCTCCCAGCAGCCGACCTGGTTCGCGGTGCTGCTGCCGGTCTCGTTCATCGTCTACATCATCGCGATGGTCGGTGAGACCAACCGGGCGCCCTTCGACCTCCCGGAGGCCGAGGGCGAGCTGGTCGGCGGTTTCAACACCGAGTACAGCTCGTTGAAGTTCGCGATGTTCATGCTGGCCGAGTACGTCAACATGGTCACCGTCTCCGCCGTGGCCAGCACGCTCTTCCTGGGCGGCTGGCGGGCGCCGTGGCCGATCTCGACCTTCTGGGCCGGCGCGAACCACGGCTGGTGGCCGATGCTCTGGATCGTCATCAAGATCCAGCTGCTGCTGTTCTTCTTCATCTGGCTGCGCGGCACGCTGCCCCGCCTGCGCTACGACCAGTTCATGAAGCTGGGCTGGAAGGTGCTGCTCCCGGTCTCGCTGGTCTGGCTGGTGATGGTGGCCAGCGTGCGCGCCCTGCGCAACGAGGGCTACGACTTCGGCCAGGTGGTGCTGTACGTCGGCGCACCGATCGGCGCGATCCTGCTGCTGGCCCTGCTCCGGGACGTCTTCAAGCGCAAGCCCGAGCCCGAGGAGACGCCCCCGGCCGAGTTCGACCCGATGGCCGGCGGCTACCCCGTACCGCCGCTGCCGGGCCAGGAGTCCCCGCCCGTACCGCGCCGGCCCAGCCGCGCGCCGAAGCAACTCCAGGACGCCCTCAACGGGGCCGACCATCCCGAAGGGAGCTGAACATGTCGGACGACAGGACGGACAAGCCGTCGATCCTCGGCCCGGCCGCAGGCTTCGGCGTGACCTTCAAGGCCATGTTCAAGAAGCGGCTGACCGAGCAGTACCCGGAGCTGAAGAAGCCCACCGCTCCGCGCTTCCACGGCCGCCACCAGCTGAACCGGCACCCGGACGGCCTGGAGAAGTGCATCGGCTGCGAGCTCTGCGCCTGGGCCTGCCCGGCCGACGCGATCTACGTCGAGGGCGCGGACAACACCGACGAGGAGCGCTACTCGCCCGGTGAGCGCTACGGCGCGGTCTACCAGATCAACTACGCCCGCTGCATCCTCTGCGGGCTCTGCATCGAGGCCTGCCCGACCCGCGCGCTGACCATGACCAACCAGTACGAGCTGGCCGACTCCTCGCGTGCGGACCTGATCTTCACCAAGGAACAGCTGCTCGTCGGCCTCACCGAGGGCATGGTGGACACCCCGCACGCGATCTTCCCGGGCGCCGACGAACAGGCCTACTACCGCGGCGAGATCACCGCGGCGGCGCCGGGCACGGTGCAGCAGGAGCGCACGGACCGCGAGAAGGAGGTGCAGCCATGACCTCCACGGGCGAAGCCGTACAGTTCTGGATCCTCGCCGTGATCGCCGTCGGCGGCGCACTCGGCATGCTGCTGATGAAGAAAGCCGTGCACAGCGCACTCTGTCTGGCGGCCACCATGATGGCGCTGGCGGTCTGTTACCTGGCCCAGGGCGCGGTCTTCCTGGGCGTGGTGCAGATCGTCGTCTACACCGGCGCGATCATGATGCTCTTCCTCTTCGTCGTCATGCTGGTCGGGGTCACCACCGCCGATTCGCTCAAGGAGCAGCTGAAGGGCCAGCGGGTCGCCGCCGTGCTCACCGGCCTCGGCTTCGGCATCCTGCTCTGCGCGGGCATCGCCAACGCGAAGCTCAGCCACTTCACCGGCCTCTCCGAGGCCAACGCCGAGGGCAACGTCCAGGGCCTGGCCCGGCTGATCTTCACCAAGTACGTCTGGGCCTTCGAGGTCACCGGCGCACTGCTGATCACCGCCGCGATCGGCGCCATGGTGCTCACCCACCGCGAGCACGTGAAGGCCCCGCTCACCCAGCGCGAGCTGGCCGCCCAGCGGGTGAAGGACAACATCCAGGTGCCGCCGCTGCCGGCCCCCGGCGTGTACGCGAGGCACAACGCGGTGGACATCCCCGGCCTGCTCCCGGACGGCACCATCGCCGAGGACTCCGTGATGAACACCCTGCGCGAGCGCGGCCAGATCCGCGACGTCAGCCAGGCGATGCTGCAGCGGATGGCCGAGCTGGAGTCCACCACCGCCGACTGGCTCGGGCGGCCCCCGTCCGAGCGACCGCCGGTGACGGGCCCCCGCAAGGAGCTCGAGACGGTGCCGAAGAACGGCGTGCCGGAGAACGGCGTCCCCGAGAATGAGGAGGGTGGGGAGTGAACCCCGTCAACTACCTCTACCTGGCAGCCCTGTTGTTCACCATCGGCGCCTCCGGCGTGCTGATCCGGCGGAACGCGATCGTGCTGTTCATGTGCGTCGAGCTGATGCTCAACGCCTCCAATCTGGCCCTGGTCACCTTCTCCCGGCTGCACGGCAACCTGGACGGCCAGATCATCGCGTTCTTCACCATGGTGGTCGCGGCGGCGGAGGTCGTGGTCGGCCTCGCCATCATCGTGAGCATCTTCCGGACCAGGCACTCGGCTTCGGTCGATGACAGCAACCTGATGAAGCTGTAGGCGGAGGGCCCACGGTGAACTCTCTCATTCCGCTGCTCGTGGCGGCTCCTCTGGTCGGCGCTGCCCTGCTCCTGCTCGGCGGGCGCCATCTCGACCGCTTCGGTCACTGGCTGGGTACGGCTGCTGCCGCGCTCTCCTTCGTCTTCGGCCTCGTGCTGTTCGCGAACATGCTGGGCAAGGCGGGGGACGACCGGACGGTCAACCTGTTCCTGTACAGCTGGATCCCGGTGAACGGCTTCCAGGCCGACGTCGCCTTCCAGCTCGACCAACTGTCCATGACCTTCGTCCTGTTGATCTCCGGCGTCGGCTCGCTGATCCACCTCTACTCGGTGGGTTACATGGCGCACGACGAGCGCCGTCGCCGCTTCTTCGGGTACCTCAACCTGTTCCTGGCCTCCATGCTGCTGCTGGTGCTGGCGGACAACTACCTGCTGCTGTACGTCGGTTGGGAGGGCGTGGGCCTCGCCTCGTACCTGCTGATCGGCTTCTGGCAGCACAAGCCGAGTGCCGCGACCGCCGCCAAGAAGGCCTTCCTGGTCAACCGGGTCGGCGACATGGGCCTGTCCATCGCGATCATGGTGATGTTCACCCAGTTCGGCAGCTTCACCTTCGGGCCGGTCTTCGGGGCGGCCGGCCAGCTGAGCGAGGGCAAGCTGACGGCCATCGCACTGCTGCTCCTGCTGGCCGCCTGCGGCAAGTCGGCCCAGGTGCCGCTGCAGTCCTGGCTCGGGGACGCCATGGAGGGCCCGACCCCGGTCTCGGCCCTGATCCACGCGGCCACCATGGTGACCGCCGGCGTCTACCTGATCACCCGCTCCGGCCCCATCTTCAACCTCGCCCCCGACGCGCAGCTCGCCGTCGTGGTGGTCGGTACGGTCACGCTGCTCTTCGGTGCGATCGTCGGTTGCGCCAAGGACGACATCAAGAAGGCGCTGGCCGGCTCGACCATGTCGCAGATCGGTTACATGATCCTGGCGGCCGGCCTCGGTCCGATCGGGTACGCCTTCGCGATCATGCACCTGGTCACCCACGGCTTCTTCAAGGCCGGGCTCTTCCTCGGCGCCGGGTCGGTCATGCACGGCATGGACGACGAGGTGAACATGCGTCACTACGGCGGCCTGCGGAAGTACATGCCGATCACCTTCGTCACCTTCGGCCTCGGCTACCTCGCCATCATCGGGTTCCCGGGTCTGTCGGGCTTCTTCTCCAAGGACAAGATCATCGAGGCGGCCTTCGCCAAGGGCGGCACCGAGGGCTGGATCATCGGCCTCTGCGCACTGCTCGGCGCCGCCGTCACCGCGTTCTACATGACCCGGGTGATGATCCTGACCTTCTTCGGCGAGAAGCGCTGGCAGGCGGACGCCACCACCGGCGAGGAGCCGCACCCGCACGAGTCGCCGTCCACCATGACGCTGCCGATGATCGTCCTGGCCTTCGGCTCGGTCTTCGCCGGCGGGCTGTTCGTCCTGAACAACTCGTTCGTGGACTGGCTGGAGCCGGTCACCGGCCACTCCGAGGGCAACTCCCCGCTGACGCCGCTCACCGTCACCCTGATCACCACGGTCTGCATGGTGATCGGTGTCGCCCTCTCGTACGCCATGTACGGGCGCTCGGCCGTCCCCGTCACCCCGCCGGTCGGCTCGCCGCTCACCCGCGCCGCGCGCCGCGACCTGCTGCAGGACGACTTCAACCACGCGGTGCTGGTCCGGCCGGGCTCGGCCCTGACCGCCTCGCTGGTCTACCTGGACAGCAAGGCGCTGGACGGCTTCGTCAACGGTCTGGCCGCCACCATCGGCGGCATCTCCAGCCGCCTGCGGCGGGTCCAGACCGGCTACGTCCGGTCGTACGCGCTCTCCATGTTCGGCGGCACGCTGATCCTGGTCGCCACCACTCTCCTGATGAGGTCGGTCTGATGATGGCCGCTATTCGCCCACTCGCCTCCAGGCGCTCATACCCGGTGCCGACACTCTCCCCCAGCCTGGCGGCTGGGAGGTGCCCCCAGGCTCCGGCACTCTCCCCCAGCCTTCGGCCGGGGGGACCCCCATCGCTCGCTTGTCGCTCCTCCCTTTCGACACCGGCACGCCCTTCGGCTCGGGGCGGCGACTGTTCACGTCAGGAGGTAAGGCCATGAGTTACCTGCTGACCGCCACCTGCGCCGTCCCGGCGGCCGGCGCGGTGCTCACCGCCGCGCTGCCGGCCGGCTCCAGCGAGGCGCGCCGCCGTACCAGCAAGGCCGTGGCGCTGGTCGTCTCGGGCGCCACCCTGGCGCTGGCCGCCGTCGTGGCCGCCCGGTTCGAGCCGGGTGGGGCGCGCTACCAGCTCGCCGAGTCGTACAGCTGGATCCGCTCGTTCGGGATCTCCTTCTCGCTCGGGGTGGACGGCATCGCCGTGGTGCTGATGCTGCTCACCGCCGTGCTGGTCCCGGTGATCATGCTGGCCTCCTGGCACGACGCCGACCCGGCGCCCGCGCCGGAGGGCACGTTCGAGAACAAAAGGCGTACCCAGGGCTTCTTCGCCCTGGTGCTGGCCGTCGAGGCGATGGTGATCGTCTCCTTCCTGGCGACCGACATCTTCGTGTTCTACGTCTTCTTCGAAGCCATGCTGATCCCGATGTACTTCCTGATCGGCGGCTTCGGCGACCGTGCGGGCGGCCCCGAGTCCGGGGCGCAACGCTCGTACGCCGCGGTGAAGTTCCTGCTCTACAACCTGCTCGGCGGCCTGGTCATGCTGGCCGCGGTGGTCGGCCTGTACGTGATCGCGCAGGGCAAGGGCTTCGCCACCTTCGACCTGCCGACGCTCACCACGGCGATCGCGGACGGCAAGCTCACCATCGACCCCACCGCCGAGAAGGCGCTCTTCCTGGGCTTCTTCTTCGCCTTCGCCGTCAAGGCCCCGCTCTGGCCGCTGCACACCTGGCTGCCGAACGCGATGGGTGAGGCCACCGCCGGAACGGCCGTGCTGATCACGGCGGTTGTGGACAAGGTCGGCACCTTCGCGATGCTCCGGTTCTGCCTCGGGCTGTTCCCGGACGCGTCGAGGACCTTCGGCCCGACGATCCTGGTGCTCTCGCTGATCGGGATCGTCTACGGCGCGCTGCTCGCGGTCGGCCAGAAGGACATCAAGCGCCTGGTCGCGTACGCCTCGATCTCGCACTTCGGCTTCATCATCATGGGCATCTTCGCCTTCACCAGCCAGGGCCAGAGCGGCGCCACCCTCTACATGGTCAACCACGGCATCTCCACCGCCGCGTGGATGCTGATCGCGGGCTTCCTGATCTCGCGGCGGGGCTCGCGTCTGATCGCCGACTTCGGCGGCGTGCAGAAGGTCGCCCCGGTACTGGCCGGCACCTTCCTGATCGGCGGCCTGGCCACGCTCTCGCTGCCGGGGCTCGCCCCGTTCGTGAGCGAGTTCCTGGTCCTGGTCGGGACGTTCAGCAAGTACCCCGTGATCGGCATCATCGCCACCTTCGGCATCGTGCTCGCCGCCCTCTACGCGCTGGTGCTCTACCAGCGCACCATGACCGGACCGGTCAAGGCGGGCGTCGAGGGCATGGCCGACCTCAAGGCGCGCGAACTCCTCGTGGTCGCCCCGCTGGTGGCACTGACCATCTTCCTGGGCGTGTACCCGAAGCCGCTCACCGACATCGTCAATCCGGCGGTGGACGCCACGCTCTCCCAGGTCCACCAGACCGACCCGGCGCCGGCCCACCCGGTCGCCGCCACCACCGGAGGTGAGCAGAAGTGATCCACAGCCTGTGGACGGCTGCGGCGGGCGGCAACAGCCCGAGCATTCCCGCGCCGCACGTCGAGTACGGCCAGCTCTCCCCGATGCTGGTGGTCTTCGGAGCCGCGATCGCCGGCATCCTGGCCGAGGCCTTCCTGCCCCGCCGGTCGCGCTACGGCGCCCAGCTGGTCATCTCGCTGCTCGGCCTCGGCGGTGCCTTCGCCGCGGTGATCGTGCTCGCCGCCCAGGGGTACGGCACCACCAAAGCCGGCCTGCTGGCGATGGGCGCTGTCGCGCTGGACGGCCCGGCACTGTTCCTGCAGGGCGTCATCCTGCTCTCCGCCGTGGTCGCCGTCCTCACCTACGCCGAGCGGCGGCTCGAGCCGCGCCTCAACGGCCACGGGGTGGACGCCTTCACCGCGCAGGGAGCGGCCGTACCGGGCGGTGAGCAGGAGCGGCAGGCCACAAAGCAGGGCTTCACCACCACCGAGGTCTTCCCGCTCACCCTCTTCGCCGTCGGCGGCATGCTGCTCTTCCCCGCCGCCAACGACCTGCTGACCATGTTCGTGGCGCTGGAGGTCTTCTCCCTCCCGCTCTACCTGCTCTGCGCCCTGGCCCGCCGCCGCCGGCTGCTCTCCCAGGAGGCGGCGGTCAAGTACTTCCTGCTCGGTGCCTTCGCCTCGGCGTTCTTCCTCTTCGGCACCGCGCTGCTGTACGGCTACGCGGGCAGCGTCCAGCTCGGCGACATCGCCGACGTGGTCTCGGGCGTCGCCCCCGTCACCCCGGCCCTGGCGACCACCACCCAGAACGACGCGCTGCTGCTGATCGGTCTGGCCATGCTCGCCGTCGGCCTGCTCTTCAAGGTCGGCGCGGTGCCGTTCCACTCCTGGACCCCGGACGTGTACCAGGGCGCCCCGACCCCGGTCACCGGCTTCATGGCGGCGGCGACCAAGACGGCGGCCTTCGGGGCCTTCCTGCGCCTCTTCTACGTGGCCTTCCCCGGCCTGCGGTGGGACTGGCGGCCGGTGATGTGGGGCGTCGCGATCCTCACCATGGTGGTCGGCGCGATCCTGGCCGTCACCCAGCAGGACGTGAAGCGGCTGCTGGCGTACTCCTCGATCGCGCACGCGGGCTTCATCCTCACCGGCGTGATCGCCACCAACAAGCAGGGCCTGAGCGCCGTCCTCTTCTACCTGCTCGCGTACTCCTTCGTCACGCTCGGCGCCTTCGCCGTGGTGACGCTGGTCCGCGACTCCAAGGGCGAGGCCACCCACCTGTCCAGCTGGGCCGGGCTCGGCCGGCGCTCGCCGCTGGTGGCGGGTGTCTTCGCGCTCTTCCTGCTGGCCTTCGCGGGGATCCCGCTCACCTCCGGGTTCACCGGGAAGTTCGCGGTGTTCCAGGCCGCGGCGGCGGGCGGCGCCACGCCGCTGGTCATCGTGGGTGTGCTGAGCTCCGCGGTCGCGGCGTTCTTCTACATCCGGGTCATCGTGCTGATGTTCTTCTCCGACCCGCAGCCCAGCGGCCCGGCCGTCGCCGTCCCCAGTCCGCTGACCGCCACCGCGATCGGCGTCGGGGTCCTGGTCACCCTGGGCCTCGGCCTGCTCCCGCAGTACTTCCTCGACCTGGCCTCCAAGGCCTCGGTCTTCGTCCGATAGCCCGACCCGCCGGGGCCCGCAGTCCACCACTGCGGGCCCCGACGCATGCCCGGCCTGCCTCGCCCGGCTCGCTTGAAGGAGCCGCACCCGCACGCCCGTGCAGTGATCCACTCGTGACCCGATACCCTCCTTGTAGGCCAGCGGCGGCACTCAGGGACCAGGCCGCAGAAACGACCAGGGACAGGAGTGGTCTTCGTGACCGTCGTGGGGCCCTTCGGGCTGAGCGTGCAGGACCGCGATCTCACCCGCGACGTCCAGACAGGGATGGACGCAGTGGAGGCCTCGCTCGTCGAGGCGGTCAAGAGCGACGTCCCCTTCATCACGATCACCGCCAGCCACCTGATCGAGGCCGGCGGCAAGCGCTTCCGCCCGCTGCTGGTCATGCTGGCCGCGCAGTTCGGCGACCCGTACGCCCCCGGCGTCGTCCCGTCCGCCGTGGTCGTCGAGCTCACGCACCTCGCGACGCTCTACCACGACGACGTGATGGACGAGGCCCCCGTACGCCGCGGCGCCCCCAGCGCCAACTCGCGCTGGGACAACTCCGTCGCCATCCTCACCGGCGACTTCCTCTTCTCCCGGGCCTCCCAGGTGCTGGCCGACCTCGGCCCGGAGGCCGTCCGGATCCAGGCCGACGCCTTCGAGCGGCTGGTCACCGGTCAGATCCTGGAGACCGCGGGCCCCCGCCCGGGCGACGACCCGCTGCAGCACTACCTGGACGTCATCTCCGGCAAGACCGGCTCGCTGATCGCCGTCTCCGGCCGCTTCGGCGCGCTGATGGCCGGTGCCGAGGACTGGATCGTCGACATCCTCACCCAGTACGGCGAGCGGATGGGCACCGCCTTCCAGCTCGCCGACGACGTGCTCGACATCGCCAGCGACAGCCACGAGTCCGGCAAGACCCCCGGCACCGACCTGCGCGAGGGCGTCCCGACCCTGCCGATCCTGCTGCTCCAGCAGATGCCGGTGGACGAGGCCAACCCGGAGGACGTACGGCTGCGCGAGCTGCTCGACCGCGACCTCGCCGAGGACGACGAGCTGCACGCCGAGGCCCTGCGGCTGCTCCGCCGCCACCCCGCGCTCGAGCGCGCCCGCCGGGAGACCCTGCGCTACGCCGAGGAGGCCCGCGCGCTGCTCACCCCGCTCCCGGAGTGCCCGGCCAAGGCCGCCCTGCAGGGGCTCTGCGACGCGGTGGCGATCCGGACCATGTGATCCGGAGCATCTGAGGGGCACCACCAGGGGCGCGTGGGGGCACCTCCCGGCCGAAGGCTGGGGGAGAACTGCGCGAGGCGGAAGACAGCCGACCCGCAGCGAACCTTGGGGAGCAGGGTGCAGGTGCCCTCGGTGCCCGGTTGTCCGTGGTGCCCTGCCGTTTCGCGCAGTTCCCCGCGCCCCTGCCGGTGATGCGCGAGACTGGGGCCGTTGATCAGGAGCCGTACTCCCGAAGGGCCGTCCCATGCTGCGCGTCGTCATCGCCGAGGACTCCGTACTCCTGCGGGAGGGGCTGACCCGGCTGCTCACCGACCGTGGGCTGGAGGTCGTCGCCGGGGTCGGGGACGGCGAGGCGCTGCTGATGACCATCCACGAGCTGGCCGCCGCCGACGCGCTGCCGGACGTGGTGGTCGCGGACGTACGGATGCCGCCGACCCACACCGACGAGGGCGTCCGCGCCTGCGTCACCCTGCGCGGCCTCTACCCGCAGCTGGGCGTCCTGGTGCTCTCGCAGTACGTCGAGGAGCGCTACGCGGGCGAGCTGCTGGCGGGTTCCACCCGGGGTGTCGGGTACCTGCTCAAGGACCGGGTCGCCGAGGTCCGGGAGTTCGTCGACGCCGTGGTGCGGGTCGCGGGCGGCGGTACGGCGCTGGACCCGGAGGTGGTGCAGCAGCTGCTCAGCCGCAGCCGAAGGGGTGATGTTCTGGAGGGCCTGACCCCGCGCGAGCGCGAGGTGCTGGGCTTGATGGCGGAGGGCCGGACCAACGCGGCCGTCGCCAAGCAGCTGGTGGTCTCCGACGGCGCGGTGGAGAAGCACGTCAGCAACATATTCCTCAAGCTGGGCCTGGCCCAGAGCCCCGAGGACCACCGCCGGGTGCTCGCCGTGCTCACCTATCTGAGCTCCTGACGGCGGGATCTGCCGCCCGCCGGGTATGACCCGCGGCGGGGTGGGCGTTGGAATCCGTAGAGGAAACCACCGGCGACGCGGTTTGCCGTTGGTTACAACCTAGCCATCCTTGAGCCGCTTAGGATGCGATTGGTGCACCAGGCGGACGGGGCACACGGCTCACGCCCGCGGCTGGTGCCCACGAGGAGGTCCGCGGCAGTGACCAGTCAGGTCGATCAGTCAGAGGCAGTGGACGGCTCGGACGGAGGCGAGGGCCGCCTGGGGCCCACCGCTCCGCCGGGCAGGCAGCACCCGCCCGCCAAGCCGATCCGTCGGCTGGACCGGGTGATCATCCGCTTCGCCGGTGACTCGGGCGACGGGATGCAGCTCACGGGTGACCGCTTCACCTCGGAGACGGCGTCCTTCGGCAACGACCTCTCCACCCTGCCGAACTTCCCTGCCGAGATCCGGGCCCCCGCCGGCACCCTGCCGGGTGTCTCCAGCTTCCAGCTGCACTTCGCCGACCACGACATCCTCACCCCGGGCGACGCGCCGAACGTGCTGGTCGCGATGAACCCGGCCGCGCTCAAGGCCAACCTGGCGGACCTGCCGCGCGGCGCGGAGATCATCGTCAACACGGACGAGTTCACCAAGCGCGCCCTGGCCAAGGTCGGCTACGCCGCCGACCCGCTGACCGACGGCTCGCTGCAGGCGTACCACCTGCACAAGGTGCCGCTGACCACGTTGACCGTGGAGGCGCTCAAGGACAGCGGTCTGGCCCGGAAGGACGCCGAGCGGGCCAAGAACATGTTCGCGCTGGGCCTGCTCTCCTGGATGTACCACCGGCCCACCCACGGCACCGAGAAGTTCCTGCGCACCAAGTTCGCCAAGAAGCCCGACATCGCCGAGGCCAACATCAGCGCCTTCCGCGCGGGCTGGAACTTCGGCGAGACCACCGAGGACTTCGCCGTCTCCTACGAGATCCCGCCGGCCAGGCTCCCCGCCGGGACGTACCGGAACATCTCCGGGAACCTGGCGCTCTCGTACGGGCTGATCGCCGCCTCCCAGCGCTCCGGGCTGCCGCTGTTCCTCGGCTCGTACCCGATCACCCCGGCCTCGGACATCCTGCACGAGCTGAGCCGGCACAAGAACTTCGGCGTCCGCACCTTCCAGGCGGAGGACGAGATCGCCGGCATCGGCGCGGCGCTGGGCGCGGCCTTCGGCGGCTCGCTCGGGGTGACCACCACCTCAGGGCCCGGGGTGGCGCTGAAGTCGGAGACCATCGGTCTCGCGGTCTCGCTCGAACTGCCGCTGCTGGTGGTCGACATCCAGCGTGGCGGCCCGTCCACCGGTCTGCCGACCAAGACCGAGCAGGCCGACCTGCTGCAGGCGATGTTCGGCCGCAACGGCGAGGCCCCGGTCCCGATCGTGGCCCCCGCCACCCCCGCCGAGTGCTTCGACGCGGCACTGGAGGCGGCCAGGATCGCGGTCACCTACCGCACCCCGGTCTTCCTGCTCTCCGACGGCTACCTGGCCAACGGCTCCGAGCCGTGGAAGATCCCCTCGGTCGACGAACTGCCGGAGATCGCACCCGACTTCGCCGACGGCCCGAACCACACGCTGGAGGACGGCAGCGAGGCCTTCTGGCCGTACAAGCGCGACCCGCACACCCTCGCCCGCCCCTGGGCGATCCCCGGCACGCCGGGCCTCGAGCACCGGATCGGCGGTATCGAGAAGCAGGACGGCACCGGCAACATCTCGTACGACCCGGCCAACCACGACTTCATGGTCCGCACCAGGCAGGCCAAGATCGACGGAATCACCGTGCCGGCCCTGGAGGTTGACGACCCCACGGGCGAGGCGAGGGTGCTGGTGCTGGGCTGGGGCTCGACGTACGGGCCGATCACCGCGGCCGTACGGCGGGTCCGGGCGGACGGCGGCCACGTCGCCCAGGCCCACCTGCGCAACCTCAACCCCTTCCCCGCCAACCTCGGTTCGGTGCTGAAGGGCTACGACCGGGTCATCGTGCCCGAGATGAACCTGGGCCAGCTGGCGCTGCTGCTGCGCGCCAAGTACCTGGTGGACGCGCAGTCCTACAACCAGGTGCGCGGACTGCCCTTCAAGGCGGCCCAGTTGGCGGACGTGCTGTGGGCGGCGATCGGAACGCTCGAAGGGGATGAGAGCAATGACTGAGGCCTTCCGTTCGCTGAGGCTCGTGCCGAAGGACGACCAGCCGCAGAGCGCCAGGGACTTCAAGACCGACCAGGAGGTCCGCTGGTGCCCCGGCTGCGGGGACTACGCGATCCTGGCAGCCGTCCAGGCCTTCATGCCCGAGCTCGGCATCCGCCGGGAGAACACCGTCTTCGTCTCCGGCATCGGCTGCTCCTCCCGCTTCCCGTACTACATGAACACCTACGGGATGCACTCCATCCACGGCCGCGCCCCGGCCATCGCCACCGGCCTCGCCGCCTCCCGGCCCGACCTGTCCGTCTGGGTCGTCACCGGCGACGGCGACGCGCTCTCCATCGGCGGCAACCATCTGATCCACGCGCTGCGCCGCAACGTCAACCTCAAGATCCTGCTCTTCAACAACCGGATCTACGGTCTGACCAAGGGCCAGTACTCGCCGACCAGCGAGCTCGGCAAGATCACCAAGTCCACGCCGATGGGCTCGCTGGACGCGCCCTTCAACCCGCTCTCCCTGGCTCTCGGCGCCGAGGCCACCTTCGTCGCCCGGACCATCGACTCCGACCGCAAGCACCTGCAGTCCGTGCTGCGCGCCGCCGCCGAGCACGAGGGCACCGCGCTGGTGGAGATCTACCAGAACTGCAACATCTTCAACGACGGCGCCTTCGAGGTCCTGAAGGACCCCGGCACCCGCGACGAGGCGCTGATCCGCCTCGAACACGGACAGCCGGTCACCTTCGCCGGGCAGGGCGTCTTCCGCGACCCGCAGGGCGAGCTGTTCGTCGCCGGGGTCACCCCCGAGAACGAGGGCGAGGTCATCGTCCACGACGCCCATGCGGCGAGCCCTGCCGGTGCCTTCGCACTCTCCAGGATCGCCGACGCGGACACCCTGCACCACACCCCCATCGGCGTCCTGCGCGACGTCCAGCGGCCGGTCTACGACACCCTGATGGCCGACCAGCTCGCCACCGCCACCGCCGAGCGCGGCCCCGGCGACCTGGCCGCACTGCTCGCCGGAAGCGACACCTGGGCCGTCGGCTGACGCCCGTCGCTCCCGCCCCTGGCGCCCCCGCTCCGGCGGGGGCGCCGTCGTCATGCCCGGCCGCCCGGCCGCCCGGGCAGCGGGCTCGGGGCGGTACGGTCGGTCGCGATCTCGCTCACGACCGATCAACCGGAGAGTCCCGTGCGGAAGGCCGCCCTCGTCGCCACAGGTCTCGTCCTCGCGGCCGAGGCGCTTCTCATGTCCCTGCTGCTCGGGGCCGTCGTGGTGGTCGCGCTGACCATCGACCCGGAACCCGACAGGCCGTCGCCGCCCTGGACGGACAACCTGTGGCTCGGCCTGGCGGTGTGTTGGGTGGCGGTGTGCATCTGGGGGGCCGTCCGGACCTTCGGCCTGGTTCGCCGGCCGAGAACCGACGGGTGGGCCGTGGAACTCGTGCTGGTCGCGGTCGGGCATGCGCTGGCCGCCCTGCCGATCGCACGGACCGAGCTGTGGCCGTACGCAGTGCTCCTTGCCGCCGTCGCCGGACTGACCACGCTGCTCGCCGTGCCCGCCACTGCGTGAGCGTGCCCCCAAGATCTACCCGACAGGGCTCAGCGCGCGTCGTACGCCTCGCGGGCTTCCGCGACGGCGCACATGCGGGACTCGACCCAGTGTGCGAGCTCGGAGACCGGTCGGGCCACCTCCTCGCCGAGCGGGGTGAGGCTGTAGTCCACCCTGGGCGGGATCACCGGGTGCGCCTCGCGCAGCACGAAGCCGTCGCGCTCCAGCGTCTGGAGCGTCTGCGCGAGCATCTTCTCGCTCACCCCGGCGACCCGGCGGCGCAGCTCGCTGAAGCGGTAGCCGCGCTCGCTCAGTGCCACCAGCACCAGCACGCCCCAGCGGCTGGTGACGTGCTCCAGGACCGCGCGCGAGGGGCACATCCGGTCGTAGACGTCCGGCATACGGTCCAGCAGCGAGGGCTCGTTCATTACCTGCATGTAAGTACCCTACTTTGAAGTGCGTACTTAAAAAAGGTTAGTACAGTCCCTAGGGTGAGTGAGGAACCGAAGGAAACCGCACACCTCAGGGAGTAGCAATGATCGTCGTCACCGGTGCCACCGGACAGCTCGGCCGTTTCGTCGTCGAGGGGCTGCTGGCCGAGGTCCCCGCGAGCGAGGTGGCGGTCGCCGTCCGCTCCGCCGAGAAGGCCGCCGCGTGGGCCGCGCAGGGCGTGGACGTCCGGGTGGTCGACTACAACCGACCGGAGACCCTGGAGGGCGTGTTCGCCGCCGGTGACCGGGTGCTGCTGATCTCCGGCAACGAGATGGGCAGCCGGGTCACGCAGCACCGGGCGGTGATCGACGCGGCGAAGGCCGCCGGAGTCGCCCTGCTCGGGTACACCGGGGTGCTCGGCGGTGACGAGGCGAGCTTCCGCCTGGCGGACGAGCACAAGGCGACCGAGGCGGCGATCCGCGAGTCGGGCCTGCCCTTCGTCTTCCTGCGCAACGGCTGGTACACGGAGAACTACACCGCCGACGCGGCCGGCACGGTCGAGCGCGGCGTGGTGCTCGGCAGCAGCGGGGACGGCCGGGTGGCCACCGCGACCCGCCGGGACTACGCGGCGGCGGCGGTCGCGGTGCTCACCGGCGAGGGGCACGAGAACCGTGCGTACGAGCTGAGCGGCGACGTGGCCTGGAGCTTCTCGGAGTACGCGGCCGAGCTGGCGGCGCACTCGGGCAAGCCGGTGGTGTACCGGAACGTGTCGGCGGAGGAGCACCGCGAGGTGCTGCTCGGGGCGGGGCTGCCGGAGGTCTTCGCCGACATCTTCGTGGACGTGGATGCGGCCATCGGGCGCGGCGACCTCGCCCGCACCACCGGTGACCTGGCCCGGCTGATCGGCCGCCCGACCACCCCGCTCGTCGAGACGGTCAAGGCCGCCCTCTGACGCGGCTGTCATGACCAAAATGCGAATACGGAGATGACAGCCTGCCCTCCCGCCCGCTACCGTCGGCTCGACACAAGCGCGCGCGGAGGGCAGGTCGGTCTTCCTCACCAGCCGAAGGGCGCGCCGGTGGCGAAAGCGACAAGCGAGCGATGGGGTCCCCCCGGCCGAAGGCTGGGGGAGAGTGCCGGAGCGAGGAGCGTCGGCACCGGGTCAAGAGCGCCCGGAGGCAAGTGAGGAGTCACAGTGGAGGGATCTCAGCAGGAGGCCGGCCGGGGATTCTGGTTCGGCTTCGCCGCGTACGGGATCTGGGGGTTGTTCCCGCTGTTCTGGCCGCTGTTGGAGCCGGGCAGGGCCGACGACATCCTGGCCAACCGGATGACCTGGTCGCTGGTGGCCGTCGTCCTGATGCTGCTGGTCCAGCGGAAGTGGGCCTGGATCCGGCCGCTGTTCGCCCAGCCCCGGCGTCTCGCGCTCCTGGCCACCGCCGCCGTGGTGATCTCGGTCAACTGGGGCGTCTACATCTGGGGCGTCAACTCCGGGCACGTCGTCGAGACCAGCCTCGGCTACTTCATCAACCCGCTGGTCACCATCGCCTTCGGCGTCCTGGTGCTGCACGAGCGGCTGCGCCCCGCGCAGTGGGCGGCCGTCGGCATCGGCGCGGCCGCCGTCGCGGTGCTCACCGTCGGGTACGGGCGGCTGCCCTGGATCGCGCTCACCCTGGCGCTGTCCTTCGCGACCTACGGGCTGCTGAAGAAGAAGGTCGGCCTCGGCGGGCTGGAGAGCTTCGCGGTGGAGAGCGCCGTGATGTTCCCGTTCGCGGTCGGCTACCTGGTCTACCTGGCCGTGCGCGGACAGGGCACCTTCGGGCACACCGAGGCCGGCTCCTACGGCTGGGGCCACTCCGGACTGCTGATGCTCAGCGGGCTGATCACGGCGATCCCGCTGCTCTGCTTCGGCGCCGCCGCGGTGCGGGTGCCGCTGACCACGCTCGGGCTGCTGCAGTACCTGGCGCCGGTGTTCCAGTTCCTGATCGGCATCGCGGTCTTCCACGAGTCGATGCCGCCGGCCCGCTGGGCCGGGTTCGCGCTGGTCTGGGCTGCGCTGGCGGTGCTCTCCTACGACGCGCTGCGCCAGCTGCGGCAGACCCGGGTACGCGCCGACCGGCCGGTGCCGCCCGTCTCCACGGAGGAAGCGGCGGCCCCGGCCGTCGCTCAGAGGCTCCGCCAGTAGCTGGGGCAGCGGGCCAACCACAGGGGCGCGGGGCCCTGCTTGATGAACTGCGTGCGCGAGGCGGGAGGCTACAGGCCGGTACCTTCCGATCTCGCGCAGTTCCCCGCGCCCCTGGGATGCCCACACCTGAGCGGCGCACCTGTTGGCGGACGCCCTTACGTGGCGTGCTTGGCCCCTGCCGCGGCCAGCGCGTCCTGGAACTTCGGCAGGTCGCGGCGGGTGGTGAAGTCGGCCAGCGCGGCGTCGATCTCGGCGTTCCACTCGATCGGCGCCACCACACCGTGGGTCAGCGAGCCGACGATCTCGCACTTCTGCCACTGGTCCAGCGACCACTGCTGGTACTGGCCGAACAGTGCACGGGTGTCGGCCGGGAAGTCGGTGCGGGCCGGGATGGAGCCCTTGGCGCCGTTGAAGGCCAACTGCCCGTCCAGGCTGCCGCACTCGGTCAGCCAGGCGAGCGCGGCCTGCCGGTGCTTCGCCTTGGCGGGCAGGGTGAAGGAGTCCGAGAGGAACTGGAACATGCCCGACGTGCCCGGTACCGCGGCCCAGTTGTAGCCGCTGTCGGGGTGCAGGCCCAGACTGCCCTTGAGCGTGCCCTCGGCCCAGTCACCCATCACCTGGTACCCGGCCTTGCCGGCGCCAAGCAGCTTGGTCGCGTCGTCCCAGGACAGCGGGTCGGCGTCGGCGAGGTTGCTGAGCTGCAGGAGGTCGCGGAAGTCCTGCAGTGCGGCGGTCACCTGAGGAGAGCTCCAGCTGCCGCCCTTGCGCCACAGGGTGGACCACCGCTCGGCGCCGAGCCCGGCCAGCAGCACCGTCTCCAGCAGGTGCTTGCGCGTCCACGCCTCCCCGAGCACCAGCGGGATCCGGCCCGACCGCTTGACCTTCTGCAGACTCTCCAGGAAGGCCTCGATGCTCGTCGGGGCGGGATCGGCCTTCGCGGCGGTCAGCACCGCCGGGTTGGACCAGAGCATGTTGGCCCGGTGGATGTTGACCGGCACCGAGTAGTACGTGCCCTCGGTGCGGATCAGCGGGAGCAGCGCGGCGGGGAAGTGGTCCGCCCACTTCTCCTTCTCGTAGAGCGGGTTCAGCCCCTCCAGCCGGCCGGCCGCTATGTAGCCGGCGAGTTCGGCGCCGGCGTGGCCCTGGAAGCTGTCCGGCGGGTGGCCGGCCGCGAGCCGTGCGGCCAACTCCTCCTTGGCCTTGGCGCCGGCGCCGCCGGCCACCGCGCGGTTGACGAAGTCGAGCTTCGGCTGGTGGCCCTTGAAGTCGTCGAGCAGGGCCAGCAGTCCGTTCCGCTCGGCCCCCTCCGTCCACCACGAGAAGACCTCCAACTCGCCGGTCGGAGCGCCGGCCGTGGCGCCGCTCGGGTCGCTGCCGCCACAGGCGGACAGCAGGGCGGAGCCGCCGAGGGCTCCGGTGGCCAGCAGGAGTGACCTGCGGCTGATCGACATGACTGGCTGAGTCTCCCGGTGTGCGGACGGCGAGCGGGCCCGCGAGCGCCGAGGGGAGCGCCGCGCTGCCGTCCGCCCCGCCGGCCGGCAGCCAGGCGTGTTGCAGGGTGGGAGGGATCAAGGCGCCGGATGCGAACAGCAGTTGCACGTTCGATGACGCGCCCATCCCACCGTCCGGCGGGGGAGGCGTCAAGCGTCCGGACGCGACCGGTTCAACGGATCGGACGACCCCCGCGCGGGCGGTCGGGAGGGCCGGAAGGCCGTTCGTGCCGGGAGCTCCTCCTGTGAAGAACTCGTTTCCAGATCTCCTCAACCGGGCCCCTCTCCTGCTAACGTCCGGGGTGCCGCAGCCACATGCCGGGGACACCCCGCCCGACAGGGCTGCCGAAGGGCACAGGAGGGTCGCGATGGTCCACCTCACGGGACAGCTCGCCAGGCCGTTCCGCCGTGCTGTACCAGGCCCGGCGATCGTCGACGCCACGGCCGTACTGGCCTCCGGCGGCGCGCTGCGGGTGCCTGCGGTGCGGCGCGAGATGGACGCCGCGGAGACGGGCGAACTGCTGCTCACCCCCGGCCCGGGCGGCGGCCCGGTGACCATCCAGTGGCAGCGGCACGGGCGCCCGGCCATAACGCTGGAGTCCCCGTACCGGCTGGACCGGGTCGACCTCAAGGGCTCCCACCGGGCGCGGCTGCACGGCCTCACCGCCGGTGTACGGCTGGTCTGCCCCGACTGGTCCCCGCTGTTCCTGATCGCGCCCGCCCAGCTTCCCGTCCTGGCCTGTGCGGCCGCGACCTCCCGGGTGGGCCTCGCCGGCCACGCGGCGACGCCCACCGGGTGACACGGGTCAGGCCGTGATGTCCCGGCTGGTGAACCGGGCCCAGGCGGCCGAGCCGAAGACGGCCACGTAGACCGCCTGGAGCCCGAGGTTCTCCAGCACGTTGTCCCAGTGCATCGGCTGCCGGAGCAGATCGCCGAAGCTCAGCCACTGGTGGGTGAAGAGGAACGGCTGGATCGCGTGCAGCTGCGGGAAGGTGTCGAGGATCTGCACGGTGATCACCAGGCCGACGGTGCTCGCCATCGCGGCGATCCCGCTGCCCGTCAGCGTCGAGATGAAGAGCCCGATCGCCACCAGCCCGGCCAGTGAGGCGGCCACCACGCCCGCCACCAGGACGGCCCGCAGCAGCGCCGCGGCCAGCCCGATGGTGTCCCCCGAGAGCAGGGTGACCTCGCCCAGCGGGAACAGCGCGGCCCCCGTCGCCAGCGCGGCTGCCGCCACCGCCAGCGTCGCCGCCAGGCAGAACGCCAGCCCCGCCGCGAACTTGGCCGCCAGCAGCCGTGACCGCCCGGCCGGGGCGACGAGCAGGTAGCGCAGCGTCCCCGTACTCGCCTCGCCCGCGATCGAGTCCCCGGCCACCACGCCGACCGTCATCGGCAGGAAGACCGGCAGAGCGACCGCCAGGGCGGTGAAGACCAGGAACAGCCCGTTCTGCGTCACCTGCGCGATGAAGGCCGGGCCCTCGCCCCGCCCGCTGTCGCCGGTCTGGAGCTTCACCACCACGCCGATCAGCACCGGCAGCACGGCCAGGATCGCCAGCAGGGCGATCGACCTGGCCCGGCGGAAGGTCAGGCCCAGCTCACTGCGGAACAGGGCCAGGAAGCCGGCCGCCGTCTGCGGCCGCGGCCCCTGAAGCACCGCCTCAGCCTGCGACATCGAAACCCTCCCCGGTCAGCGCCACGAAGGCGTCCTCCAACGTTCCCCGCTCCACTCCGAAGCCGTGCACCCGCACCCCGGCCTCGACCAGGGCGGCGCAGAGCTTGGGCAGCGCCTCGTCCCCGAGCTCGGCGGCGAGGCCGTCGACCCTGGCCTCGCTCGGCCGCAGGTCCGTGACCCGGTGCCCGCTCAGGACCTCCGAGGCCGCCGCGACGTCCGGCGTACGGACCACCAGCCGCCCCTGTGCCCTGGCCGCCAGCTCGGCGACCGTGCCCTGCACCACCAGTCGGCCCTTGGACATCACCGCCGCGTGCGTGCAGACCTGCTCGATCTCGTCCAGGAGGTGGGAGGAGAGGAACACCGTGGTGCCCTCGGCCGCCACCTCCCGCACCAGGGCCCGGATCTCCCGCATGCCCTGCGGGTCGAGACCGTTGGTCGGCTCGTCCAGCACGAGCAGCTCGCGCGGTTGCAGCAGCGCCGAGGCCAACCCGAGCCGCTGCTTCATGCCGAGCGAGTACGCCCGCGCCTTCTTGCCGGCCGCGGCGGTCAGCCCGACCCGGTCCAGCGCCTCGCCGACCCGGCGGGCCCGGGTGCGGGGGTCGGCCGTCGGGTCGGCCGCGTCGATCCTCGCGAGGTTGTCGCGGCCCGACAGGAACCCGTACAGCGCCGGGCCCTCGATCAGAGCCCCCACCCTGGGCAGCACCGCGGCCACCGACTGCGGCATGGGCGCGCCGAGCACCGTCGCCACGCCCGCGGACGGGGCGATCAGGCCCATCAGCATCCGGATGGTGGTGGTCTTGCCGGACCCGTTCGGCCCGAGGAAGCCGAAGACACTGCCCCGGGGCACCGTCAGATCCAGCCCGTCCACGGCGAGCTGACCGCCACGGAACCGCTTGGTCAGTCCTGCCGTACGGATGACGTGGTCCGAGTCCACCGGCCGCACACCGCTCCCCCCTTGGCTCGCCTCCGGACGCTCATAGCCGGTGTCGACACTCCTCACTCCGGCGCTCCTTCGTCGCTTGTCGATCGTCGCTTTCGACACCGGCGCGCCCCTCGGCTCGCGGGCTTCTCCAGGGTGGGGGCACTGGTCACTACTACTTCACCC
This sequence comes from Kitasatospora atroaurantiaca, assembly GCF_007828955.1. Lineage (NCBI taxonomy): Bacteria > Bacillati > Actinomycetota > Actinomycetes > Kitasatosporales > Streptomycetaceae > Kitasatospora > Kitasatospora atroaurantiaca. The sequence continues at coordinate 4,490,210 of NZ_VIVR01000001.1, forward strand.
CGGCCGCGCTCTGCAGCACCGACGGCGTGACCGCACCGGCGAAGACCCGGCCGTCATCGGTGATCAGCACGTTCAGCACCTTGGTGCTGATCAGCGAACCGCCGCCGACCGGCTTGCCGAGTGCCTTGGCGAAGGAGGAGATGCTCTGCGGGGTGCCCTTGCCGTGCTTGGCGGTACCGGCCGTGAGCTCGCCGGCGGGCAGCCGGGTGCTCAGCACCGTCGTCCAGCCTTCGCCCACGACGTTGAAGCCGTCCGGCCCGAGGCCCTCCGACGAAGGCTTGTGCTCGGTGGTCGCGGGCTTCGAATCGGCCTTTCGCTCCGTCACCTTGGCGCCCTTCGGCGCGGTGAACCGGAAGGTCTTGGCATCCGGCTTGGCGAAGGACACCGAGCTGAAGTGCGCGTCCAGCACGTTGCCACCGCTCGCCGACTTCACCAGCACCGCCAGCGGCACGCCGTGCTGGGCGTCCACCGAGATCCGCACCTCGCCGATGGTCGAACCGGACTGCTTGGGCTTGACGCTCAGCTGGTACGCCTTCTGGCCCGCCACCTCTGCCGTGCCGTCCACCGTGACCGAGGTGGTGCCGGCGCTCAGCGACAGGAACTGCCGGGCGATCTCCTGAGGTGTCGTCGGCACCCCCGTCAGCGGGGCCTTGCCGTGCTGCTTCTCGGTGCCGTGAGGTGCCGTCAGGTGCACGGCCTCGTTGCTGCTGCTGTCCCAGGCCCAGACCTGGTCGCCGTTGTGCACCACCTCGTACCCGGAGAGCCCGTCGATCAGGCCGATGCGCTGCCGGTCGGGCCCGTCCACCGCGACCCGCACCGTGTGCTCGCCGCCCAGCAGCTCGGTCAGCTTGGCCTCCGGGGCCGCGGAGCTCCTGCCGCCGCCACCCGGCCCGCCACCGGCCGCGCCGAGCAGCTGGGCCGGCACGCCCAGGTCCGCCTTCACCTTCACCGTGCCGGACAGCGCCTGGGTGTCCGAACCGAGCGCCTTCGTGACCAGCTGCTCCGCCGTCAGCGAGGGCAGGCTCGGCCCGGAGTCGCTGGCCAGCGCGGGCGCCAGCCCGAATCCCGCCGCCGCGACCGCGACCACACCGACCGGCACCAGCACCCGCACGGCCGTCCGCCGACCCGACCGGTACGGCACGTCTTGCTCCACCATGACGTCCAACCCCTCCGTAGCCACCAACTGGCTTGCTACTCCATTACAGACGGCCGGGGCCGTCCTGGCATCGCTCTTCAGGGCCAGATCGGGGTACGCCGATGGGCGCAGGTGACCCTGATCCCACCTCAGGGTCACGTACACCCATGGGAGGAAACGCTCGCGTATCGTCACCCCATGGATGCAACGGACACCCCGCAGCCGGTCCCCACCGCCAACGCGATGCGACGGGCGCTGCGTCGTGCACGGGACGGTGTGGCGCTCGACGTCACCGAGGCCGCGGTACTGCTCCAGGCCCGCGGCGAGGACCTGCGCGACCTGTGTGCGAGCGCGGGCAGGGTCCGTGACGCCGGCCTGGCGGCGGCCGGGCGGCCCGGAGTGATCACGTACTCCAAGAAGGTCTTCATCCCGCTCACCAGGCTCTGCCGGGACAAGTGCCACTACTGCACCTTCGTCACCGTCCCCGGCAAGCTCCGCCGGGCGGGGCACGGCATGTACCTCTCGCCGGACGAGGTGCTGGAGATCGCCCGCCAGGGTGCCGCGCTCGGCTGCAAGGAGGCGCTCTTCACCCTGGGGGACCGCCCCGAGGACCGCTGGCCCGAGGCCCGCGAGTGGCTGGACGCGCACGGGTACGACGACACGCTCGCGTACGTCCGGGCGATGGCCATCCGGGTGCTGGAGGAGACCGGCCTGCTGCCGCACCTCAACCCCGGTGTGCTGACCTGGACGGACTTCCAGCGGCTCAAGCCGGTCGCGCCCTCGATGGGGATGATGCTGGAGACCACCGCGACCCGCCTCTGGTCCGAGCCCGGCGGCCCGCACCACGGCTCGCCCGACAAGGAGCCGGCCGTCCGGCTGCGGGTGCTGGAGGACGCGGGCCGCAGCGCCGTCCCGTTCACCACCGGTGTGCTGATCGGCATCGGCGAGACGTACGAGGAGCGGGCCGACCCGCTGTTCGCGATCCGCCGCACGGCCCGGCAGTACCACGGCATCCAGGAGGTGATCGTGCAGAACTTCAGGGCCAAGCCGGACACCGCGATGCGCGCGATGCCCGACGCCGAGCTGGAGGAGCTGGCCGCCGCGATCGCCGTCACCCGGCTGGTGCTGGGCCCGTCGGCGAGGGTCCAGGCGCCGCCGAACCTGGTGGACGAGGAGTATCCGCTGATCATCGGGGCGGGCATCGACGACTGGGGCGGCGTGTCCCCGCTGACCCCGGACCACGTCAACCCCGAGCGCCCCTGGCCGCACATCGAGGAGCTGGCCGCCCGCACCGCCGCCGAGGGCTTCGAGCTCCGCGAGCGCCTGACGGTCCATCCGGAGTACCTGCTGGCCGGGGAGCCCTGGCTCGACCCGCGCGTCCTGCCGCACGTCCGGGCCCTTGCCGACCCCGTCACCGGCCTGGCCCGTGAGGACGCCAAGCCCGTCGGCCTGCCCTGGCAGGAGCCGGAGGACCTGCCGGCCTCGTACGGTCGCACCGACCTGCACCGCACCATCGACACCGAGGGCCGTACGGGTGACCGCCGGGCCGACTTCGAGGACGTCTACGGCGACTGGGATGCCCTGCGCGAGCAGCTGGCCGCCTCCGCGCCCGAGCGGCTCCCCGGCGACGTCCGGGAGGCGCTCGCGGTGGCCGCCGACGACCCGACGAAGCTGACGGACGACCAGGCCCTCGCGCTCTTCCACGCGGACGGCCCGGCGCTGGACGCGCTCTGCCGGATCGCCGACGACGTCCGCCGCTCGGCCGTCGGCGACACCGTCACCTACTGCGTCACCCGGAACATCAACTTCACCAACGTCTGCTACACCGGCTGCCGCTTCTGCGCCTTCGCCCAGCGGCGGACGGACGCGGACGCCTACACCCTCTCGCTGGAGCAGGTCGCCGACCGCGCCGCCCAGGCCTGGGAGGTCGGCGCCACCGAGGTCTGCATGCAGGGCGGCATCCACCCGGACCTGCCCGGCACCGCGTACTTCGACATCGCCCGCGCGGTGAAGGCCCGCGTCCCCGGCATGCACGTGCACGCCTTCTCGCCGATGGAGGTGGTCAACGGGGCCACCCGTACCGGGCTCTCGATCCGCGACTGGCTCCAGCAGGCCAAGGAGGCCGGGCTGGACACCATCCCCGGTACGGCGGCGGAGATCCTGGACGACGACGTCCGCTGGGTCCTCACCAAGGGCAAACTGCCCGCCGCCACCTGGGTCGAGGTCGTCTCCACCGCCCACGAGCTGGGCATCCGCTCCTCCTCCACCATGATGTACGGCCATGTGGACACCCCCGCCCACTGGCTGGGACACCTGCGGCTGCTGGCGCAGATCCAGCAACGCACGGGCGGGTTCACGGAGTTCGTCACCCTCCCCTTCATCCACACCAACGCCCCGGTCTACCTGGCGGGCATCGCCCGCCCCGGCCCGACCGCCCGCGACAACCGGGCCGTCGTCGCCATGGCCCGGCTGCTGCTGCACACCCACATCCCCAACATCCAGACCAGCTGGGTCAAGCTGGGCGCCGAGGGCGCGGCCGAGATGCTCCGCTCGGGTGCCAACGACCTCGGCGGCACGCTGATGGAGGAGACCATCTCCCGGATGGCCGGCTCGGCCTACGGCAGCTACAAGTCGATCCGCGACCTGGAGGCCATCGCCGAGGCCGCCGGCCGCCCGCACCGCCAGCGCACCACCACCTACGGCGAGGTGCCCGCAGAACGCCGCGCGGCGGCGCTGGCCTCGGACGGACACCTGCCGGAGCTGCTGCCGGTGCTGGAGTGACCGGCCTTCCCAATCCGCCCGGGTATTCGAATACAGTGCGGGTGCGCTCGAAGCTCGGAGCTCCGATCCGGGCCCGAACCCTTGACGGGCGCGGCCTCCACCCCCGCTGACCGGGCCGGCTCCGCAGCCTGCCCCCGGACGAAAGGTGCCGACCCGTGATGCCACTGTGGTCACGCGCGCAGCAGCAGGACTTCCGCAGCCGGGTGCGGGGCTGTCTGCTCGGCGGGGCGATCGGTGACGCGCTCGGCGCCGGCATCGAGTTCGAGTCGCTGGAGAAGATCCGCGCCGCGCACGGCCCGCAGGGCGTGACGGGGTACGTGCCCGCGTACGGGCGGCGCGGGTCCGTCACGGACGACACCCAGATGGTGCTCTTCACCGTCGACGGGCTGATCCGCGCCCACATCCGCCGGGACGGCGGCAGCTGGCACCCGCCCACCGACGTGCACCAGGCGTACCTGCGCTGGGCCGCCACCCAGCGCGACTGGGGCCCGGACGAGCGCCGGGCCGACCTCGGCTGGCTCGGCCGCGAGGAGTGGCTGTACGCCCAGCGGGCGCCCGGCCAGGCCTGCCTCTCCGGTCTCACCGGGCCTGACGCGGAGCGGCTCGGCACCCTGGACGCGCCGCGCAACCCGCACTCCAAGGGCTGCGGCACGGTGATGCGCGCCGCGCCGTTCGGGCTGCTGGTGGCCTGGGAGCCCGGACTGGTCTTCCAGCTGGCGGTGGAGTGCTCGGTGCTGACGCACGGACACCCGACCGGCTACCTGGCGGCCGGAGCGCTGGCGGTGATCGTCCATGCGGTGGCCCGGGGCGGCACCCTGGAGGAGGGCGTGCACCTCGCTCTGGCGCTGCTCTCCGAGCGGCCGTCGCACGAGGAGACCACGGCGGCCCTGCGCGGGGCGCTGGACGCCGTACGGGCGGGGGAACCGTCCGCCGAGCGGATCGAGGCGTTGGGGGAGGGCTGGGTGGCGGAGGAGGCGCTGGCCATCGGGGTGTACTGCGCGCTGGTGGCCCACGACGTGAAGTCCGGTCTGCTGCTGGCCGTCAACCACTCGGGGGACAGCGACTCCACCGGGGCGATATGCGGGAATCTGCTCGGGGCGCTGCACGGGGAGACGGCGCTGCCGCCGACGCTGCTGGCGGAGTTGGAGGGGCGGGGAACCCTCCTGGAGCTGTCCGACGACTTCGTCCTGGAGCTGCTGCACGGGCCGGAGCTGCACGGCGGCGAGCTGCGCACGGTGTGGGCGGAGCGCTACCCGATCGCCTGACCGAGGGTGCCCGCCGCGCAAGGACGGCGGGCACCGGACCGCAGAGGGTGCGTCAGACCTCGCCGAACACACCGGAACCGGCGGCGGCGGCGAAGGCGGCCCAGGCCTCGTTGGAGAAGTGCAGCTGGGGGCCCTCGGGGTCCTTGGAGTCACGGACGGCGATGGTGGCGGTGTCGGGAACGGCGATCTCGACGCAAGCGCCGTTGCCACCGCTGTGGCTGCTCTTGCGCCAGATCAGGTTGCTCGTGGACTTGGTGGTCATCTCTTGAACCCCTCTGCATGGTTGTGTATCAGCGACCGGCTCTCCGCGACGCTGAGCGCTGCGGCCCGCAGGTGGTCGTACAGATTGGTATAGCGGCGGACGTCGGCCTCCTTCTCAAGGTAGAGGTCGCTCGTCACTCCTTCGAAGTAGACAACGGTCGAATCCGCTGACTCCGGGAACTCCATCAGGGAGATGTCCCGGTCATGCCGGGATGGGCGCCGTGCTTGAACGGGATGACCTGAAGGTTGATGTTGGGCCGCTCGCCCAGGTCCAGCAGCTGCAGGAGCTGATCGGCCATCACCTGGCGGCTCCCCACCTCCCGGCAGAGCACCGCCTCGTCTATGACCACCCAGAGGCTGCCGAGCTGGTCCTCGCCGTATATCCGGCTCTGCCGCTTCAGCCGTACGTCCACCCGCCGCTTGATCGCGCCCGGCTCGGTGTCGGGCTGGGTGCCGAGCACCACCGCCTCGGCGTACTCGCGGGTCTGCAGCAGACCGGGGACGAAGGAGGACTCGTACGCGCGGATCGAGGAGGCCTCGGCCTCGAGGCCGATGTAGACGCTGTACGGGATGTCGCCGAACTCGTGCCACCAGCCGCGCTGGCGGGACTCGCGGGCCATCTCCATCAGCCCCGCGCGCACCCGCTCGTCGGCGACCTCGTACACCTCGCACAGGTCGCGGACGTCGCGCTGGCTGATGCTGCGACGGCCGTTCTCCAACCTGCTGATCTTCGACTGGGAGACCATCAGGCGGCCGGCGACCTCCTCGGCCGTCATCCCCTTCAGCTCGCGCAGGCGCCGCAGTTCGGCGCCGAGTCTGCGTCGCCGAACTGTCGGATTGATGTTGGCGGACACATCGACCTCCGGCCGGACCTCTGGCACACCCGGGAGCGGTGCGCCGCGGAACACTGTGGAAATTGGTACCAACCCCCCTGACTTGGAGCAGCATGTCATCTCGGCTCAGGTCGGCGCCGGGGAATCGCAGTAGCGCACTAGAACAGATCATCGGAAAAGCGCCCAATCGGGATCGCCCCTCTTGCGCCATCCGCGCAGAACCGATAAAGCCCCCCGGGAAACGCCGACGGGGCGGTCCGTCCGGCAACGGTGTGCCGGGCGGACCGCCCCGAGATGCACCTCTGGCTAACGGCGCGAGCCGTTCATCGCACGCCCACCCGGGCCGCCACGCCCCGGCCGCCCGCGGCCGGCCGGGCCACCACGGGCCGTCCGGCGGGCACCGGACGCCCGGCCGCCGGGGATCCGGCACCGGCCGCCGTGGCGCGGCCCTGCTGGGCCGGCAGGCCGTTCTGGACGTCCATCACGGCGTGCGCGACCATCCCGCCGAGCGGGTCGTAACGGATCAGGTCGCGCAGTCGTGACCGCGAGGACCTCCCCTCGTTACCGGGGTACAGATGCTTGCCCAGACCCACCGCGTGCGCCAGTGCGGCCAGCGCGGCCGTCCTGGGGTCCGGTGGTACGCCGGTGCGGATTGCGGTGTCCAGACGCTGCTTGATGGCGGCGTTCGTACAGTCGTCCGACGCCTGATAGCGCGTCGTCGGCAGCACGCCGCACACCTGGCCCGGCACCGCCGTCACCATGCCGCACCGCTCCAGGTGCGCCAGGTACGTCTGACGGAGCCCCAGCCGGGGTCCGCCGATCCAGTGCGCGGCCCGCACCGGGCTGCCACGTCGGCGCAGCAGTTCCAGTGCGTGGTCCAGAGTCGGGTCGCCGGTCGGCCGTGGCAGCACCACGGCGATCCGGTCCCCGTCCGGGACTATCCGTCCGGCCAGGGACAGCTCGACGAGCTGTGCCCCGGCGAGTCCGAGGTCGAGGGTCTGCGGCTGCGCCGTGGTGCCCGTGGTCGGGTCCAGAGCGAGCAACAAGAGTTCCTCGGGAATTGTTCTGCGGCTCTTGCCCATCCAAGCCTCCCCGCGTGGATGAATGACAGAGTGACGCCTCTCACAGTGGCTTGTCGAGTACGCCTCCGAATCGTGACCTTGCCCCGGAGGCCTGGAACCACGGGCCGCAGGCCTCGCGTCTGACCCTGGGAACGGCCGCAGGAGGGCCCGGACGGGAGAATAACGGCCGGTCGGGCGGGGTGTGGGCGGCCGGATCGGCCGCCGGTGGCGGAGACTGTACAGCTACAGGTGCGCGGCGAGAAGCCGCGCAAAGTCATGTGTTGATCGTCAGGTCGGTCCGGGTCGGTTCGGGACGGGCCGACCGGGGCTCGAGCGGCGGGCGGCCGGCGGGCGGATGAGGAGGATGGGTCACGTGGGCGAGTCCCCCGACAGTGTCCGGCGCGACGGGGAAGCGGAGGCGTCCGTACCCGAGGTGACGGCCGAGGAGGCCGCCACCGGTACGGAGCAGAGCAGCTCCACCGTGCAACTGAGGGTCCGCGATGTGGACACCAGGACCACGGCGCTCCGACTGCCGGTGGACAACACGACCACCGCGTTGCGACTGCCCCCGGAGGTGCTCGCACCCCCGGTGAGCGGCAAGGATGACAAGGACGCCGAGGAGGGCAAGGACGGCGGGGCTGGCGCGGCGACCGCGTCGGCCGCGGAGTCCGCGGAGCCGGCGAAGGCCGACCCGCGTCTCGCGATGCGGGACGGGCGGGAGTCGGCGGGCGCCGCGCTGAAGGTGGACGCGGCCCCCGGGAAGCCCTCGGTCGGTACGGTCCCCGAGCCGGTGCCCGAGCCCACCCCGGAACCCGAGCCGACCCCCGAACCGGAACCGACCCCCGAACCGGAACCGACCCCCGAACCGGAACCGACCCCCGAGCCCGAGCCCGGCCCCGCGCCGCGCCCGGCCCCGCGTCCGGTACCCGAGCCGACCCCGGCACCCACGCCGCTGCCGGTCCCCGACCCGGGACCGGTACCGCCGCCGATGCCCCCGGTCCCGCCCGCACCGCCGGCCCCGCAGCCCGGTCCTGCGCTGGAGCCCGAAGCCGGCCTGCAGCCCGGCCCTGCCCCGCTGTCGATGCCCGAGACCACCTCCGAGGCCATGGAGGTGCTGGCCGCCCTCAGCGCCCGCCAGGTCACCCCGTTCCAGCGGGGGGTCAAGCGGGCCACCATCTGGGCGGTCTTCCTGGCCTTCGTCCTCGGCGTGGTGGTCGTCGCCCAGCTGCTGCGCCCGCTGCCCGGCCCCCAGGCCAAGCTCTCCCTCGCCCGCTCGTACACCTTCGGCGGCGACACCCTGACCGTGCCCTGGCCGGCCAAGGGCCAGGCTGCCGCCGAGGTGGTCGGCGTGGGCAGTCTGGGGAGCTCGGGGCAGCAGACCCCGGCACCGATCGCCAGCGTCACCAAGGTGATGAACGCCTACCTGATCCTGCAGGCCCACCCGCTCAAGAAGGGTGAGAACGGCCCCAGCATCACCGTGGACAAGCAGGCCGCCGCGGAGTCCACCGACGGTGACCAGTCCCGGGCCAAGCTGGCCGAGGGCCAGCAGCTCAGCGAGTACCAGGCGCTCGAACTGCTGATGCTGCCCTCGGCCAACAACGTCGCCCGGCTGCTCGCCCGCTGGGACGCCGGCTCGGAGGAGGCGTTCATCAAGAAGATGAACGACCAGGCCGCCAAGCTCGGCATGACCAACACCACCTACGCCGACCCGGCCGGGTACGACTCGGCCACCAAGAGCACCGCGACGGACCAGCTCAAGCTCGCCGAGCAGGTCATGAAGGACGACATCTTCCGGCAGATCGTCGCCGAGCCCGAGATGCGCTACAACGGCGAGCGGATCTCCAACACCAACGACCTGGTCTACACCCAGCGGGGCAGCGTCATCGGCGTCAAGACCGGCTCCTCGACCCCGGCCGGCTCCTGCCTGATGTGGGCCGCCGTGAAGGAGATCGGCGGCACCAAGCGGCTGATCCTCGGCGTCACCCTGGGCCAGCCCGCGGTCAAGGGCGTGGACCTGGCGAAGGTCGCCCAGACGCCCAGTCTGAAGATCATCAACACCGTGCAGAGCGGCCTGGCCGGCCAGACGCTGGCCAAGCAGGGCGATGTGGTGGGCTACGTCGACGACGGTCTTGGCGGCCGGGCGCCGGTCGTCGCCGCCAAGGACGTCACGGTGGCCGGCTGGTCCGGCATCACCGCCGAGGTCAAGCTCGACAGCGCCAAGCTCGGCCACAGTGCCAAGGCCGGCACCCAGGTGGGCACCATCACGGCGGGGGAGGGCGAGGGCAAGGTCGAGGTGCCGGTCACCCTCAAGTCCGACCTGGCGCCGCCGTCCATCCTGTCGCGCCTGCTGCGCTTCCTCTGACGGCCCGTGGGGCGGGCGTCACTTGCGCCCGCCCCACGCGCCCGGCTCGGTGGGCGTCCCCAGCAACTGCGCGGCCACCGGCTCCTCCGAGATCACCCGCCCCAGTGCGATCGCCAGCGTCACGGCCGTGAACACCACGATCAGCCAGGACAGCGAGGTGAACACCACCCCGTACGGGCCGAACTTCGTGATGCTGCGTGACACCGCTCCGGGCAGGTAGTACTTCGCGGCGATCCCCAGCCCCACCACCGCAGCGCCGCACAGCAGGGCCCCCGGCAACAGCGGGTACCAGCGCACGCGGCCGCCCAGCAGCAGGTGCTGCGTCCACCACCACAGTGCGGTCGAGGCCACGAAGATCAGCGGCACGCCGAGCCACGCCCCCACGCCGAAGCCCTCGCGGATCGGCGCCTGGAAGACCAGGAAGACCAGCCACACCATCAGCCAGGCCAGCCAGCGCCAGGCCGCCACCCTGGTGCCGCTCTTGGGCAGCTCCCAGCACCGTTCGCAGACCCGCTGCATGGCACGGCTCAACGCCGTCGCCGACAGCAGCGTCACCAGCGCGCCGAACGCACCGAAGCTCTGCGCCACTTCGTCGTGCGGGGCCGACATCACCTGCCGTACCTGCTCCTGCGTGGCCCCCTTCACCCCCAGCTGGTCGCGGAGCGTGTTGGTCACACCGTCCCGCACCGTCGCCGGGGCGAAGACCGCCACCACGAACAGGGCCGGCAGCGCGCTGAGGAAGGCCTGCGCGGCCAGCCTGGTGGCATTGTCCAGCAGGCTCACCCGGAGGAGCTGGTGGACGGCCCGGCCGACCATCGGCACCTGGTCAGGCATGGCCTTCGCAGTGGCGGCCATGGCGGCGGCCCTGCCCTTGGTACGGGCCCACCGGCCGGACCCCGGCCCAGCCTGACCCGGTGACTCAGGCACACGCACCTCCGGGACTCGGGGGCTTCATGGTCACCCGGAGCCGCCCGCCCCGCACCCGGACGGCAGCGGGCCCCGTGCACCGTTCGGGTGCACGGGGCCCGCTGCCGCTGGGCCGCCTTCTGGTCGGCGTTACTTCTTCCCGGGCTTCTTTCCGGTGAGCTTCTGGATGCGGGATCCGATGCCCCAGCCGGTGACGCGCCAGAGGGCTTCGACGAGGATGGCGCGGCTCATCTTGGAGGCGCCGAATTCGCGTTCGACGAAGGTGATGGGGACCTCGACGACCTTGAAGCCGGCCTTCACGGTGCGCCAGGCGAGGTCGACCTGGAAGCAGTAGCCGGCGGAGGCGACCTCGTCCATGCCGAGGCCGAGGAGGGTCTCCTTGCGGAAGGCGCGGTAGCCGCCGGTGACGTCCTTGATGGGGACGCCGAGCATGAGGCGGGAGTAGAGGGAGCCGCCGCGGGAGATCAGCAGGCGGGACTTGGGCCAGTTGACGACCTTGCCGCCGGGGACCCAGCGGGAGCCCTGGACGAGGTCGGCGGTGCGCAGGGCGGTGAGCAGGCGGTGGAGTTCCTCGGGCTGGTGGGAGCCGTCGGCGTCCATCTCGACGAGGACGTCGTAGCCGTTGTCGATGCCCCAGCGGAAGCCGGCCAGGTAGGCGGCGCCGAGGCCTTCCTTGCCCTTGCGGTGCATGACGTGGACGTGGTCGTCCTCGGCGGCGATCTTGTCGGCGAGTTCGCCGGTGCCGTCGGGGCTGTTGTCGTCGGCCACCAGGACGTGGACCTCGGGGACGGCGGTACGGACCCGGGAGGTGATCCGCTCGACGTTCTCGGCCTCGTTGTAGGTCGGGATGATCACCAGCACCTTGCCGAGATCGGCGAAGGTGCTCTCCTCAGGGGCAGTCACGTCTGTGCCTTTCACGTTGGTCTACGGATGCCTGCGTACCAGCAGTGACACCGTCAGTCCGCGGACATGCCGGACCTCTGTCGGGATGAAGACCGCCCGCAGTGCCGCCGCCTGCCCGGCAGGAAGGCTCTGGTACGGGTCATCACCAGTGCCGATGGTAACGACCCACACCCGGGTCTCGTCACCGATGCACCTCAGGGGCACCGGGCACTCGACCGGGTACAGGTCGTCCGCCTGGGCGGCGGTCCGCTCGATGAAGAGCGGTCTCGGGCGGACGTCTTCCGGCAGATAGTAGGCAACGGCCGGTCCGACCATCATCCACGCCTCCCATCCGGCGACCGCCACGACCCCGTCCCCGGCCCGGTAGCCGGCCGCCGCCAGCTCCGCCGCACCCCGGTAGTCGGTGCCGGTGTGCGCGGTGACGTCCCGCAGCTGCTGCTGCTCGGACAGCCCGAGCAGGGCCGGTACGGCGACCAGCGCGACCGCCAGGACCACCGCGAGGCGCCGGGGCACCGCCCTCCGCAGCGCGGCGTGCAACGCCCCGATCCCGCCTCCCGACAGCGAGGCCCACGCGGGCAGCGTGAAGAGCAGATAGCGGTCGAGGAAGTACGAGGTGTGGCCCTGCGAGACCAGCCAGACGCCGACCACGGGCACCGAGGCGACCAGCAGCAGCTGGAACGCGGCCCAGCGGCGTCCGGGCCACAGCAGCGCGAGGGCGGCCAGCGCCAGGAAGGCGTAGAGCACGTGGTACGAACCGAACAGGCCCTGCCAGAAGAACCGCAGATCCCGCTGCGACGGGGTGAGGATCCAGCCGAGCTGCCGCCCGGACTGCTGCTGCCCGAGCAGCATCACCGGGACGGCCGGGGCCATGAACACCAGGACGGCGAGTGGGAACTGCCACAGCACCCTGCGGTTCTCCGCCCGTCTCTGCCCTCTTCCGCCCCGCCAGTGGGCCGCGACCAGGACGAGCTGTCCGCCCAGACTGCTGAGCGAGACGAGGTGGAGGGTCGCGGCGACCGCCATGGCGAGGCAGTACCAGGCCCAGCGGCGGATGCCGGGCCGGTCCAGGGCCCGCAGCAGGAACCAGGTCGCCGCCGCGACCGCGCAGGTGACCGCCGCGTACGCCCGGGCCTCCTGGGCGTACCGGGAGATCGTGGGGACGGTCGCGAGCAGCAGCCCGGCGCCGAGCCCGGCCACCCGGCTGTCGAAGAGCCGCTGCGCCGTGAGCGCGGCGAAGGCCGCGGCACCGGCCATGGCCAGCGCGGAGGGGAGGCGCAGGCTGAGCACCGAGTCGCCGAGGGCGGTGGTCCAGACGTGCAGCAGCACGTAGTACGCGCCGTTGCTGGCGTCGACGTTCCCGAGCATTCCGAACAGGTCGCCCAGGCTTCGGGTGGCGGCGCTCCAGCTCGACACCTCGTCCCGCCAGAGCTCGGGCCGGCGGATCCGGAAGAGGCCGACCACCAGCGCCGCCAGGGCGGGCCACAGCCAGGCGCTGCGCGCGAGTGATCTCGGGAGGGAGTAGCTCAAGAGGCTTATCTGATCATCCGTAGAAATGACTCAAAGTCACCCTAAATGTGCAAACCGGACGACAGAATACGTGAGACCCGCTCCGCTCGGTTCTCGCGCGGGCGCGGGCCCTACGGCCGAGCGCTCCCCAGGCGCCGGTTACGGCGCGCCCTGGCCGCCAGCCGCGCCGCCTCCGGCTCCGCCGCCAGCGCGGCCAGGGCCGACGCGACGGCGCTGCCCACCCGGGCGCAGAACTCGGCCGGCTCCTCGGCCGCGTCGGGGTACTCGGGCAGCACCTCGTCCACCAGACCGACCGCCGCCAGGTCGTACGCGCCGATGCCCTGTGCTCGCGCCAGCTCGGCGGCATGGTCGCCGTCCCGGTGGACGATGGCCGAGGCGCCCTCGGGCGGCAGCGGCGCCAGCCAGGCGTGCTGGGCGGCGAGGACGCGGTCGGCAGGCAGCAGCGCGAGCGCGCCGCCCCCCGAGCCCTGGCCGAGCAGCACCGCGAGCACGGGGGTGCGCAGGGCCACCAGCGTGTTCAGGCACCGGGCGATCTCCAGGGCCACCCCGTCCAGCTCGGCCTGCACCGAGAGCTCGGCACCGGCGGTGTCCACCACCGTCACCAGCGGCAGGCCGAGCTGCTCCGCCATCCGCGCCGTGCGGCGGACGCACTGCAGGTCGGCGGCGGTGAACGGGCGATCGCTGCCGGTCACTTGCCGCTGCTGTCCGACCACCACCGCCGGCTGCCCTTGGAAGCTCGCCAGCGCACGGACCAGAGCGCCGCTCCCGCCGCCGTTCCCACCGCCGCTCCCGCCGCCCGGAGCTGACAGCGGCAGCAGGCCCTCGGCCGTCCGGTCGAGCAGCTCCCGGGCCCCGGGGCGCTCCGGCCGTCGCGTCCGCCGCACGGCCTCCCAGGCGTCCGGCGGCGGGGCCGCGGCCTCTTCCCGTTCCACCCCTGCCGTCGGGGTGGCCGGCCGGCCACCGAGCACCGCGAGCGCGCGGTCCAGGACACCCGCCAGCTCGCCCGGCGGCACCACGGCGTCGATGAGCCCCCGTGCGGCGAGCGTCTCGGCGCGCTGCACCTCGGCGGGCAGCTGGACGCCGCGCAGCTCCTCGTACACCCGCGGCCCGAGGAACCCCAGGCGCGCACCGGGCTCGGCCAGCACCAGATGGCCCAGCGTCCCCCAGGAGGCGAACACGCCGCCCATGGTGGGGCTGCGCAGATAGGTCAGGTACGGCAGGCCGGCGGCCTGGTGGGCCTGCACGGCGGCGGTGATCCGGACCATGCAGAGGAAGGCCGCCGAGCCCTCCTGCATCCGCGTCCCGCCCGAGACGGGCAGAGCAAGCAGCGGCAGCCGCTCGGCCGTCGCCCGCTCCACCGCCAGCGTGATCCGCTCGGCGGTCGCCACCCCGATCGAGCCGCCCAGGAAGCCGAACTCCGACACCACCAGCGCCACCGGCCGGCCCGCCACCAGGCCGTGCCCCGTCGTGACGGCCTCGTCCAGCCCGGTCCGCTCGCGGGCCCTCCCCAGCGCCGCCCGGTACCCCTCGTCCGCCGGGGCAGCCTCGACCGGGACGTCCCAGCAGGTGAAACTGCCCGGATCGAGCAGCAGGTCGATCAGTTGACGCGCCGTCAGTCCGGTCCCGATGGTCATCCGCCCGCCGTCCCCCAGTTCTACGAGTGATCCAGCGTACACACCGCCCCACCGCCCCTCGGGTCATCCACCCGACCTGCCCGCACCAGGTGTCCTGCGAATAGGGGGCGATCTCCACGGATCAGATCCGGTACCCTGTCGGAGGTTGCGCGGCCGTCACCAACAGGCCGGACGCACCCCCGCCTCAGTAGCTCAGGGGATAGAGCACGGCTCTCCTAAAGCCGGTGTCGCAGGTTCGAATCCTGCCTGGGGCACACCGCCGGAGACGGCGACGCGCGTGGAAAGGGCCGGCTCACGAGGTATGAACCTCGGGAGCCGGCCCTTTGTCGTCGGTCCGGTCACCGGGGCGGGAACCCCCAGGATGCGATCACGGCGTGCCCGCATGACGATGGCGGTGGGGCAATGATCGAACTAGGAGAGTCCCGATGGCTGGTCTCGTTCGCAAGAGCTTCGATTCGGCTGAGGAAATCCGCCAGTTCGAAGCGGGCAAGGGCAAGCTCGAACTCGTCAACCTCGACGCCGGGGCGGTGGGTCGGTCGACGTTCGAGCCCGGCTGGCAGTGGTCCAAGCACATCAAGCCGATCGCGGGGACCGACAGTTGCCAGGCCTTCCACACGGCCTACTTCATCTCAGGGCGCATGAAGGTCGTGCTGGATGACGGCGAGGAGACGGAATACGGCCCGGGCGACTTCGGGATCATCCCGCCCGGTCACGACGCCTGGGTCGTCGGCGATGAGCCATCCGTGGTCGTCGACTGGACGGGCTTCGGGGACTACGCCAAGCGGTAGCGGCTCGCCTACGTGCGAGTTCTGGCACGTGCGAGTTCTGACACCGAGCACGACGAGGCCTCAGCCCATGGGCTGAGGCCTCGTCACGGCGGACACCGTTGCCGTGCTAGTCGTCGAGGACCGTCAGGTCGAGCCGGTGGAGGCGTTCGGGGTCGGACAGGACGTCGATGGCGACGATCCTCCCGTCCGTGACGGTGAAGGCCATGACGGACAGCGGTCGGCCCTCTGCGGCGACCACCACGCCGGCGGCTCCGTTGATCAGTGCCGGTCGTACGAACGGGGAGAAGCGGCTGAAGGTGACCGCCTGGCCGGCCACGGTCCGTGCGCCGGAGATCACGACGGTGTGGCGGGCACGCGCGACGCCGCCGTCGGACCGCAGCACGACCTCGGGGTCGAGCACGGCGACGAGCCCCTCGAAGTCGCCGTCGCGGGCGGCGGCGAAGAACGCGTTGACGATCTCACGCTGACGGGTGCGGTCAGGGTCGGGAACGGGGGCCTGCCCCTGCACCCGGCGGCGGGCGCGGCTCGCGAGTTGCCTCGTGGCGGCCGGGGACCGCTCGATCATCGGAGCGATCTCGTCGAAGGGCACGGCGAACATGTCGTGCAGCACGAACGCGAGCCGCTCGGCCGGCGCCAGCGTCTCCAGCACCACCAGCAGCGCCAGCCCGACCGAGTCGGCCAGCAGCGCTTCCTGCTCGGGGTCGACCCCCTTCTCGTTGCTGATGACCGGGTCGGGCATACGCAGCTCGAGAGGGTCCTCGCGCCGCTGCTCGCGCGAGCGCAGCATGTTCAGGCACACCCGTGCCACCACCGTGGTCAACCACCCGGCAAGGTTCTCGACGTCGCTGGTGTCGGTGCGATCGAGGCGCAGCCAGGCTTCCTGGACGGCGTCATCGGCCTCGGTGAGCGAACCGAGCATCCGGTAGGCCACCGCTCGCAGACGGGGCCGGTGCTCCTCGAAGCGCTCTATCAGCCGTGCACTCTCGTCCACCGTGTCACATTCCTTCCTCGCGGCGGGTCATAGCTGTAGACCCACGAACGCAACGGTTGTATCCGGGAGATCGACTCCCGGGCGAGCGAATTGGAGATCACCGTGACGACCTCACCCATCCTGGTCACCGGCGGCACCGGCACGCTTGGCGGCCACGTCGTCCCCCTGCTGCGGGCAGCGGGCCGCGAGGTGCGGGTGCTCAGCCGGCACCGCCGTGAGTCCGGGGACGGCATCGAGTACGTGGCCGGCGACCTGCTCAAGGGCGAGGGGATCGAGGCCGCGGTGGACGGGGTCGAGATCGTCCTGCACCTCGCGGGTGGCCCCAAGGGCGACGACGAGGCGACCCGGAACCTGGTGCGGGCCGCGTCGAAGGCGGGGGTGCGGCACCTGGTGTACATCTCGGTCATCGGGGCGGACAAGGTCCCGCTGGGCTACTTCAAGGCCAAGCTGGGCGCGGAGCAGGCCGTGGCCGACTCCGGCATCCCGTGGACGACGCTGCGTGCCGCCCAGTTCCACGACCTGGTCCTGACGGTGGTGGAGAAGATGGCGAAGCTTCCGGTGATCCCGGTCCCGGGCGGACTGCGGTTCCAGCCGGTCGACTCGCGCGAGGTGGCCGCCCGGCTCGTGGAACTGACGCTCGGCAAGCCGGCCGGCCTGGTACCCGACCTGGCCGGGCCGAAGGTGTACGGGATGGCCGATCTGGCTCGCGGACACCTGCAGGCACGCGGCAAGCGCCGGTTGATGATGCCGGTACGGATGCCGGGAAAGGCCGGCCGCGCGTACCGGGCCGCCGAGAATCTGTCTCTCGAGGGGGCTGCTGTGGGCGAGCGGACCTGGGAGGACTTCCTGGCCGAGCGGGTCGGCTAGTACTCGGCCGCAGTCGGACCCTGGCCCGTCCCCGGTCCGGGCTTCGTCAGGGTCAGGACCGGGAGGGTGGACAGGCTCCGCAGAGCCCGGAGGAATCCGTTGCGGTCCGCGGCCGGCAGCTGGGCGAGCAGGCGCTCCTCGCCCTCCTGGACGGCGGATTGGACGGCGTCCCGCAGCCGCCGGCCCTCGGCGGTGAGCGACAGCAGGCGCACCCGCCGGTCAAGGGGGTCGGGCTGGCGGCGGATCAGTTCGCGGGCCGCCAGGTCGTCGAGGACGGCGATGATGCGGGTCTTGTCCGCCCGGATGGCCTCGGCGAGTGCGGCCTGGGTGCGGATCGGCGTCTCGTCGAGGTGCAGCAGCACCGAATACGCCCACATGGTCAGGCCGTGGGCGTCGAGGATCGGCTGCTCAGCGGCCATCAGGGCACGGCCGAGCGGCACGACCATCGCCGCGAGGTCGGGGCGGGCCGGCCCTCCCCGCGGTGTGGTGCTCCCGCTCCCGTGAGCTGCGTTCTCGGCCATGGCCACGAAAATACCCGTTGACAATTCATATGCTCACGCAGATCGTAAGCACATGCATACGGATTGGGAGCGGACGGACTTCGACCGCACACGACGCCTCCATGCCCAGGCGGTCCGGGACAGCGTGACCCTGGTGGGCCAGGTGACCCCCGAGGATCTGCCCCTGCCGACGCCCTGCGCAGCGTGGGCGCTGAGCGATCTGCTCGCCCACATGACGGCCCAGCACCGGGGATTTGCGGCGGCCGCGCTCGGGCACGGCCAGGACCTGACGCACTGGGAGGTCCGGCCGCTCGGCGGGGACGCCGTCGAGCAGTACGGCGAGGCAGCCGAGCAGGTCATCGCGGCGTTCGCGACCGTGGCCGCCCCGGACCGCGCCCTCACCCTCCCCGAATTCACCGCAGCCCGGACGTTCCCCGCAGCCCGGGCCATCGGCTTCCACCTCATCGACTACGTGGTGCACAGCTGGGACGTCGCCCGCAGTCTCGGTCTCGCGTACGACCCCGGGCCCGAACTCCTGCAAGCCGCGCTGCCGATCGCCCGCGCAGTGCCGGACGGCGACTCCCGGGTCGCCCCGGGCAGCCCCTTCCGGCCGGCGCTGGCCGCGGACCCCGACGCGGGCCCGCTGGAGCTGATCCTGACGGCCCTGGGCCGGTCGCCGGACTGGCGGAGCCCGGTCCGGGATGCGGCAGCCGGCTCGCCCCAGGGCACCGCAGTCTGCGACACGACATGCTGAGGTCCTCCTGGACGCCCGGCCAGGACCACGGCCACGGCGGCCCGGTACTGGTCAGCGTCACCGACTTCACGCTCGACAGGATCGCGGACCTGCCCGGCGTCTACCGCGCGGCCCGCCGGCTCGCGGCGGACTGGGCTGAGCTGGAGGGGGCGCACGGGTTGTGGCTGTGGGCGGTCCCCACGGCCCGTCGGTGCGGTGCCGTCGCCGTGTGGAGCGACGCGGCCGCTCTGCACCGCTTCATCGCCTGGCCACCCCACGTCGCGATCATGCGCCGGTACAAGGGGCGCGGCACCCTGGCCTCAACCACGTGGCAGGCTGAGGGATTCGACCCGACGGCCACCTGGACCCGCGCCCGAGCCGCCCTCGGGGCCGGGCAGACGGGAGTCGGCCGACCGGGGCCTCCGGGATGCATCCGCGCCGGGTGAGCACGTCTCAGGTCGGTGAGCCGGGCGACGTACCCGTCGCCGTCAGACTCACCGACCTGAGTGTCCGGCAGACCCTGGTCTGTCCACCTGGTCAGAGCGCTGCGGCTGCCCGCTCCTCGGTCGAGCGGCGAAGGAGGAGCGCGATGACCAGGGCGGCGAGCAGCACCACGCCCGCGTCGATGGCCAGGGCCAGGCGGACGCCCGAGAGCACCGCCTCGCTCGTCGAGTGGGTCGCCTCCAGGGCGTGGATGCGGCTGGTCGCGACGGCGCTCAGCACCGGGATGCCCGCGGCGAGGCCCACCTGCTGGGTCATCGTGGCCAGACCGGTGGCGAGCCCCTGCTCCTCGTCGGGGAGGCCGGAGGTCGCGGTGATCATGTACGAGACGACGGCGGTCAGGTGGCCGAAGGCGCCCACCGTCAGCGCGGCGAGCACCAGGGCGATGCTGCTGCTGTCCCCGGCGACCAGGAACATCCCGAGCGGCGCGACCGCCTGCAGCACCATGCCGCTGACCAGGCCGAGGCGGTTGCCGAAGCGGCCGACGATCCGCGGGGCGATGACCCCGCCGAGGAAGGCCGAGACGCCCAGTACCGAGAAGGCGAGACCGGTGGCCATCGCCGAGTACCCGATGACCTCCTGCAGATAGAGGGTGGCCAGGAAGATCACCGCGGTCTGCATGGTGATGGCGATCAGGCCGCCGAAGTTGCCCCACCGCACGCTCGGCTTGCGCAGGATCCACACGGAGGCGAGCGGGGCGTCCGAGCGCAGCTCGATCCGCCAGAACGCGCCGAGCAGGACGACGCCGAGTGCGATGAAGCCGAGCACCAGCGGGCTGCCCCAGCCCAGGCCGCCGGCCCGGGAGACGCCGTACACCAGCGAGACCAGGCCGACGCTCACGGTGACCGCGCCGGGCACGTCCATCCTGGCCCGCTCGGTGATCTTGCTCTCGGCGAGCAGCAGCGGGGTGAGGACGATGATCGCAACGCCGACCGGCACGTTGATCAGGAAGGCCCAGCGCCAGCTCAGCAGGTCGGTGAGCAGGCCGCCGACGACCGCGCCGACGGTGAATCCGGCCGAGATCATCGCGCCGTTCACACCCAGCGCCTTCGCGCGCAGCGGACCCTCGGGGAACGACGTGGTGAGCAGGGCCAGGGCGGACGGGGTGGCCATCGCGGTGGCCACACCCTGGGCGACCCGCGCCGCGATCAGGACGGCGGGCTCGTTCGCCGCGCCCCCGACCAGCGAGGACAGCACCAGGAGCGCGATGCCGGCCAGGAAGATCCGGCGGCGGCCGTAGATGTCGGCGACGCGGCCGAAGAGCAGCGTGAACCCGGCGGCGGTGAGGGCGAACGCCGTGGCGATCCACTGCAGGTCCCCGACCGCGAAGCCGAGTCCGTCGCCGATGACCGGGATGGCCACGTTGAGCAGGGAGAAGTCGGCGGCGAGCAGGAACGTCGTGCTGAGCAGCAGTACCAGGATCGCTCGCTGCCGCCGCGTCATGCGCGGCTGCGGTGGGCTGGCGCTGTCCGGGATCGCTCGCT
The DNA here is from genome assembly GCF_007828955.1 of Kitasatospora atroaurantiaca. NCBI lineage: Bacteria > Bacillati > Actinomycetota > Actinomycetes > Kitasatosporales > Streptomycetaceae > Kitasatospora > Kitasatospora atroaurantiaca. The sequence continues at coordinate 4,510,763 of NZ_VIVR01000001.1, forward strand.
CGTCCAGGACGGACATGGTGAACACCTTTCGCTCTGACTCAGCACGCTATGTGAATTTAATTTTCAATAAAACGGATGGGAAGGGACTCTGACGATGGTTCGACAGTGGGGGATGCGCGGTCGACCCGGAGGGAGTCACTTCGTCAGGTCCGGGGAGCCGCAAGAGAGGTGACGGAGTCACCGGGCGCCGGTTCCGTCGGGTGTGGGGCCCTGGCCAGAATGCCGCCATGCCGCACGTCGGCATTGCAACCCCCTACGGCCCGGAGGAGAGACTCATGGCCACGCAGGTCGAACCAGGCACGCGCCCCACGCCGGACGCCCCGCAGAGCACGGACGGACTGTTCTCGCCCGACCTGGGGACGGTGACCGTCTGGTCGGACATCGGCTGCCCCTGGGCGACCCTGGCCCTGCACACCCTGCACGCCGCAGCCCGGCGGCGCGGTGAGCAACTCCTCGTCGACCACCGGGTCTTCCCGCTGGAGCTGTTCAACCGTCAGTCCACACCCAAGCCGATCATCGACGCCGAGATCGTGGCGATCGGGGCCAAGGCTCCCGAGCTGGGTTGGCGGCTGTGGTCGTCGCCCGAGTGGAGCTACCCGGTGACGACGCTGCCCGCGATGGAGGCCGTCCAGGCCGCCAAGGCCCCGGCCGTCGGCGGCCTGGCGGCCAGCGACGAGCTGGACACCGCGCTGCGCCGCGCCTTCTACGCCCAGGGCCGGTGCATCAGCGTCCCGTCGGAGATCCTCGACGTCGCCGCGGAGTGCGAGTCGGTGGACGAGGCGGCGCTGGCCGAGGCGCTGGAGCGTGGTGCGGGGCGGGCCGAGATCTACCGGGACTTCGCGGTGGCCAGCGGCCCGCGGGTCCAGGGCAGCCCGCACATGTTCACCGCCGCCGGCGTCGATGTGCACAACCCGGGCGCCACCTACCGGTGGACGGGAGACCCCTATGACGGCGGTTTCCCGGACTTCACGGCCTACTCGGAGGCCTGGGCGGAAGAACTGCTCGACAGCCTGCAGCAGAAGCCCAGCTGAAAGGCGAGCTCTGGTCAATTGCGGCCCCCGGGCCACCTGACAGAGTAGATTTCCGGAATTTGCCCGGCCCGGCGCGTTCGCATTCCAATTCCATGGAAGGCAGTTGCCGTCAGCGCGGATACGTACCCAATTCCCTGTGTGGAGGCCAAGGCCATGAGCATTACGCCGCAGTCCGAGCAGCGCGTCGCGGTTCTCAAGGGACTGGGGACCTATCTTCCCCCGCGTGTGGTCAGCAACGAGGAACTGTCCGGGCGGCTCGAGACGAGCGACGAGTGGATCAGGACCCGGACCGGGATCCGGCAGCGCCACTGGGCCGACCAGGGGACGGCGACGGGCGATCTCGCCTTCGAGGCGGGGGCCCGCGCGCTCAAGGCCGCAGGCGTCGAGAAGGTCGACGCGGTGGTCCTGGCCACCACCACCCCCGACCACCCCTGCCCGGCGACCGCCCCGGCCGTCGCCGCCCGCCTCGGGCAGGGGACGGTGCCCGCCTTCGACGTCTCCGCCGTCTGCGCCGGCTTCGTCTACGCCACGGCCGCCGCGTCGAGCCTGATCGTGGCGGGACTGGCCGAGCGCGTTCTGGTGATCGGTGCGGAGACGTACTCCACCATCCTCAACCCGGAGGACCGGACCACCTCGGTGATCTTCGGTGACGGCGCGGGGGCGATCGTGCTGGAGGCCGGCACCGCGGGCGAGCCCGGAGCGCTGCTCGGCTTCGACCTCGGCAGCGACGGCGAGTACCCGGACCTGATCAGCATCCCGGCCGGCGGCTCCCGGCAGCGCTCGGAGGGCACCGCCCCCGACCCGTCCGCGTACTACTTCTCGATGCAGGGCAAGCAGGTCTTCGCCCACGCGGTGAACAGGATGGGCGAGTCCTCCGCCGCCCTGCTCGAGCGGATCGGCTGGCCGACGGAGTCCGTCGACCGCCTGGTCGGGCACCAGGCCAACGTCCGCATCCTCCACTCGCTGGCCGATCTGCTCGGCGTCGAGCGTGAGCGCGCGGTGGTGAACCTCGACCGGGTGGGCAACACCTCCGCGGCGTCCATCCCTCTCGCCCTGGCCGACGCCGTGAACGGCGGGGCCGTCAAGCCGGGTGACCGGGTGCTCATGACCGCCTTCGGCGGCGGCCTCGCCTGGGGCTCGACCGCGCTGGTCTGGCCGGACGTCGACGTCGTCTGACCCCTTGAACGAAAACTGCGCCGGAGAGGTGCAGAAGAAGCAGACAGGAAAGCGAGAGGAATCGCGATGAGCGCGACCGAGAAGCGTATCGACATGCGAATTGCCGAGCACATTGTCGAGATCCTGGTGGAGAAGTACGAGATTCCCACCGAGACCCTCGAGCTCACCGCCGAGTTCGAAACGATGGAGCTGGACTCGCTCGTCCTGGTCGAACTGGCGGTGATCCTGCAGAAGCACTACGGGGTCAGCGTCGACGACTGGGAGATCGAGGCCGCGAAGACCATCGAGAACACCGTCGCCATGCTCCACGACAAGGGAGTTCCGGCACCCGCGTCGGCCGCCGTCTGACGAATCGGCCGGCCGCCGCTGCCGCCGTTCCCTTCAGCCCGGGTACAGGGGGAATCCTGATGACTTCACGATTCATTGGCAAGGTCACGCGGGTCACCGGAGGGGGCTCCGGGATCGGCAGGGCGAGCACGCGGGCCCTCGCCCGGGAGAGTGCCGCCGGGCCGGCGCCGTCGGGTCCGCGGGAGACCGTGGCGCCGGCCGAGGCGGAGGGCCCGGACGGGTTCAACACCTCCTGGATAGGGCTGTTCGACGCGATCGGTGCACAGCTCGAGCAGAACCTCCTGGCTCTGAGGCCCCGGTGCTGACCGTCCGCCCTCAGGCCTCCCCGTCTCGATGATGTTTCGGAATCGGAAGGAAGTGCACAGATGAAGTACGAGGACCTGTACATATCCGGCGTCGGCTCGTGGTACCCGAAACCGGTGCCGGTGGACAAGGCCATCGATGCCGGCTGGTACGACGAGGGGACCCGGCGGCGTACCGGGCAGCTCAGCGCGACCGTGGCCGGGGACGACGACTCCCAGCCGGAGATGGCCGCCCGCGCAGGCACGCTGGCGGTACGTCAGGCAGGCCTCGCGCAGAGCGACTTCGGGCTCCTGCTGCACGCCACCACCGGGTTCTGCGGCCTGGACGGATGGAACGTCGGCTCCTATCTGCAGCACGAGGTCCTGGGCGGGCACGGCGTCGCTTTCGAGGTCCGGCAGCAGTCCAACGGCGGCATGGCCGCGATCGAGCTGGCCGCGGCCTACCTGGCGGCCGGGACCGACCGCACCGCAGCCCTGATCACCGCCTCGGACCGCTTCGCCGAGCCGGTCTGGGACCGCTGGCGGGCGTACACCGGGCTGGTGCTGGGTGACGGTGCGAGTGCCGCGGTGCTCTCCCGGCAGCCCGGCTTCGCCCGGGTGCTGTCGGTGGCGACCGAGAGCCGCGCGGAGCTGGAGGGTGCCCAGCGCGGCGACCTGCCGTTCCGGGCCAACCCCGACCCGAGCGACGCGGACGCGTACCCGATCAGCCTGATCAACCGTATGAAGGGCTTCGCGTCCAACGGGATGGGCCTGTCGGAGATCTTCCGGCGGATGAACGCCTCGCTGATCAAGGCGGTGGCGGTCGCGACGGATGAGGCGGGGATACGCCCCTCGGACGCCGATCACCTCATCTTCCCCAACTTCGGCCGGACGATGCTGCAGCAGGAGGTTCTGGAGCCGCTGGGCCTGGACCTGGACCGGACGCTCTGGCAGTGGGGGCGGGAGATCGGCCACGCGGGTGCGACCGACCAGTTCGGCGCCCTGGACCACCTCGGCCGTGAGGGGCTGCTGGAGCCCGGTCAGCGGGTCCTGATGACGGGAATCGGGCTGGGATTCAACTGGACGTCCGCCGTGGTGGAGATCCTCGAGCGGCCCACTCCCGTCGGGCCCCAGCTGTGACGGCAGGGTGACGCCCCCTCAGGGGGCACCCCGTCACCGCAGGTGAAAGCCGTGTGAAATGATCCGCGCACCGTTCATCGGATGCGGTGGTACAACCCCCTTCCGGTGGGCGAGCGAATCCACTTCTTTCGCCTTTGGGGGGCATCATCAAGACACGAATAGGCGCTCTGACCGGCGCCGTGGTGCTCGGCGTCGTGGGCCTGCCGGCCCTCGGCGCCAGCGTCGCGGCGGCCGACGGCGCGAACCTCTACGTCAACAACGCGGCCGGGGCGCACTGCTCCGACTCCGGCCAGGGCACCCAGCTGCAGCCGTACTGCACCATCTCGGCGGCCGCCGCCAAGGTGCAGGCCGGCCAGACGGTGAACATCGCTTCGGGCGACTACCCCGAGCAGGTCACCATCACCCACTCGGGCACCGCCCAGGCCCCGATCACCTTCACGGGCACGATCGGCCCGCTGACCGGGTATCCCTTCCCGGACACCCGGGTCGGCGGCGGGTGGAACAGCTCCTTCGCGCACGGCTTCGCGCTCAAGGGAGCGGAGCACGTCCGGATCCGCAACGTCGACGTCAATGCCAAGCAGGAGGCGGTGCTGGTCGACGGCGGCTCCGACGTCACGATCTCCCAGAGCCTGCTCTCGGGCGGCATGCCCTCGGGCAACATCTACGGGTTCCCGGCCGTCCGGGTCACCGGGTCCGCCAAGGCGGTGACGCTCGTGCAGAACGGCACCGTCGGTACGGGCGGCTTCGCCAAGCTGGAGTCCGGGGTCCAGGGCACGGTGATCTCGGCCAACGACCTCCGTACCTCGCGGCTCACCGGCGTCGTGGCGGACTCGGCGCCGGGCACCGTGATCGTCGGCAACACCTTCTCGGCCCAGTGCCACGACGTGGTCGAGCTGGCCGGGGCGTCCACGGGCGCGACCGTCGAGAACAACGTGATCTCGACCTCGGACGCGAACAACCACCTCAACCCGCTCTGCGCGGAGGCCTCGACCTTCGTCGGCCTGCGGGTGGCCGCCGAGGCGGTGACCGGTACCAAGGTCGCGTACAACGTGTACGACGCCCAGGACGGCAGCCCCGCCTACAGCTGGGCGGGCAAGACGTACGACGACGTCGCCCTGTTCGCCGCCGCCACCGGCCAGGGGGACCACGACGTCATCGGCGAGGCCGAGCTGCGCGGCTGGGAGGGCGACTCGGGCGGCAAGGCCTCCCCGATCGTCGACTCGGCGGACGAGAACGCGCCCGGCATGCCGGCCGGCGACAGGTTCGACGTCCGCGCCGTGGACGACCCGTGGGTGGCCGACACCGGCACCGGCTCGGGCCGACGCGACCGCGGTGCGCACGAGCTGGACAACTTCGGTACCCGCTACACGCCGGTCGGCCCGGTCCGGGTGCTCGACACCCGTGGCGGTACGGGCGTCGATGCGGGTGCCGTACCGGCGCACGGCACCGTCGAGCTGCCGCTCACGGGTCTGAACGGCGTCCCGGCGGACGGGGTCACGGCCGTGACGATGAACGTGACGGTGACCGAGGCCGCCGCTGCCGGATACCTGACGGTCTTCCCGCACGGGGACGACCGCCCGACGGCCTCGAACCTCAACTGGACCGCGGGGCAGACCATCCCGAACCTGGTGACCGTCCAGGTGAAGGACGGCAAGGTGTCGTTCTACAACGGCAGCAGCGGCACCGTGCACGTGCTCGCCGACCTGCTCGGCTACTTCAGCACCACGGGCAGCGGCTTCACCTCGACCACGCCGCACCGGCTGCTGGACACCCGGTACGGCACCGGCGCCCCCAAGGCGCCGCTGTCGGCGGGCGGCACGCTGGACCTGCAGGTGGCGGGCGTGAACGGCGTCCCGGCCACCGGCCTGACCGCCGTGACCCTGAACGTCACGGTGACCGAGCCGACCGACCACGGCTACCTGACCGCGTACCCGCACGGCGGTGACCGTCCGACGGCCTCGAACCTCAACTGGTCGAAGGGACAGACGATCCCGAACCTGGTCACCGTCCCGGTCAAGGACGGCAAGGTCTCGCTGTACAGCGGCGGCGGCTCGGGGACGGTCCAGGTCGTCGCGGACCTGGCCGGGTACTTCACCGCGACCGGCGGCGACAAGTACCACGCGGTCGCGCCGCGGCGCGTGATCGACACCCGGGCGCCGTGGTTCTCGGACGGCATCGGCGAGTGGCAGCCGGCCAAGCCGGTCGGCGCCGGCCAGGTCCAGGTCGTCCGTGACGTCGGCTACTCGAACGCCACCGCAGTGGCCCTGAACGTCACCGTGACCGGCGGAACCGCGCCCGGCTACCTGACGGTCTACCCGCAGGGGGCCACTCGTCCGACGGCCTCCAACCTCAACTGGACGGCCGGCCTGACCATCCCGAACCAGGTGGTCGTCGCGACCAGCGAGTCCGGCCAGAACAGCTTCTTCAACGGAAGCGCGGGCAGCGTGGAGCTCATCGCCGACATCAACGGCTACTACGCCCCCTGATCCACCGGACAACAGCTGTGGCCCCGGCCCCCGCCGTAGCGGGAGCCGGGGCCACAGTGCTGTGCGGACCAGGCGTCAGTTGGTGTAGTAGCCGGTGATGTCGGCCAGCAGGTCGGCGCTTCCGGCCCGGTTGAAGAAGGCGACCTTGCCGTTCACGACCGGGACGACGACCAGGTTCGGGATCACCTGGCCGGCCTTGAAGTTGAGGTTGGAGACGTTCGGGCGGGTGGTGCCGTCCGGGTAGACGGTGACGAAACTGTCCGCCGAGGGGAGCACCGCGGTGACGTTGAGGACCACGGCCGTCACCCCGGAGCTCGGCAGCCCGGCCTTGCCGGCGACCTGGAGGGTCAGGGTGCTGCCGGCGCCGACCTTGGCCTGCGGTGCGCCGAGGCCGGACCGGGTGTCCAGCAGCCGGGTCGGGCCCGCGCTGGTGAAGGTCGAGGCGCCGTCGGGCGCGTAGTAGCCGGTGATGTCGGCGAGCAGGTCGACGCTGCCGGCCCGGTTGAAGAGGCTGACCTTGCCGTCGGTGATCGGGACGATCACCAGGTTCGGGATCGTCTGCCCGGCGGTGAAGTTGAGGTTGGAGACGGTGGGCATGGTGCTTCCGTGCGGGTAGACCGTCACGAAGCTGTCGGCGGTCGGGCCGGTCGCCGTGACGTTGAGGATCACGCCCGTGGCGTTGGCGGGCACGCCCGCGTTGCCGGCGACCTGCAGGGTCACCTCACCGCCGGCGCCGACCTGCGCCTTGGGCGCGCCGGTGCCCTCCCGGGTGTCCAGCAGACGGGTCGGCGTGGTGGTGGTCAGCTTCGAGGTGCCGTCCGGCGTGTAGTAGCCGGTGATGTCGGCGAGCAGGTCGACGCTGCCGGCCCGGTTGTAGAAGTTGACCTTGCCGTTGACGACCGGGACGACCACGAGGTTCGGGATGACCTGCCCGGCACTGAAGTTGAGGTTCGACGCCAGCGGGCGGGGCTGCCCGTCCGGGTAGACCGTCACGAAGCCGTTGGACGTGGGCGCGACGGCGGTGACGTTCAGGATCACCGAGGTGGCGTTGGCGGGCACGCCGGTGTCGCCGCCGGTGACCTGCAGCGAGACGGTGCGGTCGGCGCCGACCTTCGCCGCCGGCGCGCCGAGACCGGACCGGGTGTCCAGCAGGCGGGTCGGGCCGAAGGGGGTGTAGCCGCTCGGCGCGGGCGTGGTAGCGGCGACCACGTCGACGTCGTCAGCCTTCACGTACGCGATCCGGTGGTTGTACCGGATCTCGTAATACTTGGTCGAGCCAACGATCACACTGTTCTTGGCCCAGTCGGAGCCGTCGTCGTTCGCCACGTGGTAGTTGTCACTGATCACCGGGCCGGAACCGAGAACGGCGTAGAGCTGTCCGGTCGGGACGGTGGCTGTAGGAGAGAGCGGGGTGACGTCGTCCGCCTTGATGCCGGCCGGATACGCCAAGGCCTCGGGGAAGGCACGCCCGTACACCGGGGCGTCGTTGTTCTTCGGCTTGACCAGGAGCTGCTTCGTCCGGTCATCCGCAACGCCGTTCTGGCCGTTCGGGTTGTAGAACCAGGCCTTGGAGCCGCCGAACCAGATGGCTGTCCAGTCACCCTTGAGGTCTGCAATGACGAAGGACTGTCCCGACACCGCCTTGGCGCGACCGTCAGAGGCGTCGGTCCCGCCACTGTTCACCAGCGCGTAGCTGGTGCCGGGGCCGGTGTACAGGTAGACGAAGTTTCCCGGCATGGTGGGGCAGGGCTGGCCAGGGTACTCCCTGCTCGGGTCGGGGCCGCAACCGGTGACGCTCGGCTGGTTGGCCGTGGTCAGCGGAGGGTCGATGACGACCTTTCCGCCGACGAGCAGCGAGCCGCCGCCGTTGGACCTGATCGGTGAGCCGAGCAGGTCCATGTAGTGGTCCCAGTCCCAGAGCGTCCCCGGATCCCAGTGCTCGCCGCCGAGGTTGTACGCGGGGACGGGAACGTCGTCGTGACCGAGAATGTGCTGGCGGTCCAGCGGGACGCCGAAGCGGTCGGCCAGGTACTTGGTGAGCAGCGCGGAGTTCTGGTACTGCTGATCGGTGTACCAGGAAGCGTTGGGGATGGCCCAGCCCTCATGCTCGATCCCGATGCTATGCATGTTCACATAGCGGTTGCCCGCATGCCAGGCGACATCCTTGGTGGCCACCAGCTGGGTCACCTTGTTGTTGTTGCCCCCGACCAGGTAGTGGGCGCTAGCCTGCTTGGCCGGGTTCTTGAAGACCGAGAGCGCACCATCGTAGGCGCCCTCGGTGTCGTGGACGATGATGTAACGGATGTCCTGACCGTCTGCCGGACGGTTGAACTTGGCGTAATTGCCGTAGCTCAACGAGCTACCGCTTCCCGTCGACTGGTAGGCGGCATTGACGATGTCGCAGTTCAGGGTCGGTGGGCACTCGACGGTGGACACGTCGCGCGGCGAAGCCGCGAGCACTGGGGTCGACACCTGGGCGTTGGGCCCCAGAGTGACGTGCTGTCCCTCGACGGTCGTCCGCTCGGCGCCGGTCTTGATCGTTCTGTACACACGGTCGGCGAACTGCCGCCCGCCGTCGGCAGCCGGCGACTGACTGAAGCGCACCACCGCGTCGTACCAGGCGGAGGCGTCAGCGGAGGCGGGCTTGCCGATCTCCTTCTGGTACTTGGCGATCAATGCGGCGCCGCCACGGACACTCTGCGCGGTGTCGGTGCGCAACGCAGCCGTCGGCTGACCGATCAGGCGCGCGGCGGCCTCCAGGGTGTGCAGTGCAGGGCTGTCGATCGGTGCGGTCGTGCTGCTCGGCGTGGCGGCGGACTTCGCGACGGCGTGGGCGTCCTCGCCGGCGCCGCCTTCCTCGCCCTGGGTGATGGCCACGGCGGCGGGATCGACCTGGGTCAGGCCCATCACGTTGTAGTTGCCCGTGGTGCTCGGCTGCCCCTGGTGGGACTCCCAGCGGGTCTCCTGGTACGAGAGCGCCAGCAGCACGCTCTGCGGCACGTGGAACTCGGCGGCCGCGGCGGCGAACTGGCGCTGCAGCGCGTCCGACCCCGCCGAGGCGGCGGCGGGAGTGGTGCTCGCGCCGGCGAACAGGGCGAACCCGGTGGCAGTGGCGGCAGCGGCGGCGGTGACCGCCAGCGGTATCCGCAGCTTGTGTCTGCGGCGGTGCGAGGCGCGGTGTGCTCGGTGTGTGGCAGTCAACGGAGTCTGTGGACCTTCCCGTGTCCGAACCGGCTGTGGGGGCCGGGCGCGTATGCGGGCCTCCAGGGGGCACTCGGTCGGCTGGTCGTGGCTTGCCGGTGCGCCTGATCACTCGGAGGCTGGGCCGACGCTAACACCTGATCGAGTGCCCACCATCGACCGGGGTCGGTTCGACACGCCGCGGGCCGCGGACGAACAGGCGGGATACGAAGCGCCTCCTGACGGAGCGTCGGACGGTCCGTCAGGAGGCCCGGCAGGCTCCTCTTCCGGGGTTCCTAACGGCGGTGCTTACCGCCGACGGCGGCCGGGGCCGGGTACGGGATCCGCAGCTTGCGCGCCAGCGGCGCCACCGCCGCGCCGGCGCCCAGCGGGCGGGCCAGCACGAAGAGCGAGAGCAGGACGGCGAGCGACCCGGCGGAGAGGCCGGCCAGGTTGCCGATCATGCCGCCGCCCAGCGCGCTGCCGCAGCGGGCGGCGATCCAGTGCGCGGCCAGCGCACCCGGCGCGCAGGCCAGCGCGAGCGACAGGTGCAGCAGCACCACCCGGCCGCCGTCCAGACCGCTGCGGGTGCTCGGGCGACGGGCGCCGCCGAGCTCCACGGTGGCGTCGGCGGGCAGCGCGGCCGCGGCCTCGGCGCGCAGCCGGCGCCCGAGGGCGCGGCCGGTGATGATCATGCCGATGGTGGCGGCCGCGGTGTGCGCGCCGCCCATGCCGACGATGATCCAGCGGGCCGGCAGCAGGAAGTACGCGACGGCGGAGAGCGCCACGTTGCTGCCCGCGATCACCGTGGTCAGCCAGAACGGCGTCCGGGCGTCGCTCATCGCGTAGAAGCCGCGTGCCAGGGCGTACTGGGCGCAGAAGGCCGGGAGGCCGATCCCGAAGACCATCAGCATCTGGGCCATCACGGAGACGGCGAAGTGTGTCGTCTGGCCGTGACCGTAGGCGAGTCCGGTGATCTGCGGGGCGAGCGCGATGAAGAGCGCGGCGGCCGGCACGATCATGCCGGCCGAGCTCCGAAGGGTCTGCGACAGCTCGGCGCCGAGGTCCTCGAACCGGCCCGCGCTCACCGCACGGGACATGCTCGGCAGGATCGCGGTGACCAGCGAGATCGTGATGATGCCCTGCGGGACGACGAAGAGCAGGTAGGCGTTGTTGTACGAGACGTAGCTGAGGCCCGAGGGAAGGCCCTCGTGGATGGCCTGCGACTCGGCTCCGGTGGCGAGGCGGGTGATGGCCAGGAACGCGAGCTGGGTGACCACCACGAGCAGCAGCGCCCAGCCGGCTGCGCGGAGCGGGGTCATCAGACCGGAGCCGCGCCAGTCGAAGCGTGGCTGATAGCGGAAGCCGGACGAGCGCAGCGAGGGCAGAAGTGCCAGCGCTTGGACGAGGATGCCGAAGGCGCTGCCCAGGCCGAGCAGCATGGTCGCGCCCGAGGTCATCTGCCCGGCGTTCTCGGCGTGGGTGCAGATGGCCATGTACAGCCCGAAGACGGAGATGACCACGACGTTGTTGAGCACCGGGGCCCACATCATCGCGCCGAACTTGTCCCGCGAGTTGAGCACCTGCCCGAGGAGGCCGAAGAGCCCGTAGAACAGGATCGCCGGAAGGCAGTAGCGGGCGAGCGCGACCGTCAGGTCCCGTTGGACCTGCTCGTCCGGCCCGTAGTGGGCGTAGGTGTCCACCACCCAGGGCGCGCCCACGGAGGCCGCGAGGGTGATCACCAGCAGCGCGACCCCGCAGACCGTGAGCAGGCGGTTGGTGTAGGCGACGCCGCGGTCCTGATGGGTCTGGGCGGCGCGTACCAGCTCGGGCACGAAGACCGAGTTCAGCACGCCGCCGATGAGCATGATGTAGACGGTGTTCGGGAGCATCGTCGCCACCGCGTAACCGGTGCCGAGCGGGCCGGCGCCCAGGGCACCGGCGATCACGCCGGCCCGGACGAAGCCGAGGGCGCGGGAGGTGAGCGAGCCCAGGGCCATGATCAGGCCGTTGCGGGCGGTGGAGGAGGCCTTGGCCGCCGGGGCTTCCTGCGGCTCGTCCTCGGCCCGGCGCTGACCGGGCACCTGCTGGCCGAGCTGGACGGTCGGCTGGCCGCCGCCGTACTGACCGCTTCCGTACTGACCGCCGTACTGGCCGGCGGGCCCGGTGGGAAGCTGCCGGAGCGGCATGGTGGGCGGGTCCGCGTACGAGCCGGAGGACTCGTCCGTCGTGTGCATGGTCATCGGACCCCCGTCACTCGGTGCCTGGGCAGTGGGGCTGCGGGGCCTCCGCAGCGGCTGTCCGGCGCATCTTCGGTGTAAGGAGCCTCGGTGTACGGAGCCGGTGCTGCCTCGTACGACCGGCTCGGTCCGCGCCGTCGTGCTTGGTTCCCCCGGGTCGGGCGCAGGAGCACCCAGCCGGAGAAGTCTGCCCTACGGCGGCACTCCGTGTGGACCCCTGTGCCGTGTGCTGGAGATCTCCGCGGGCTGCTCAGCGGCGCAGCGGCCGCCGCCGTGAGGCTCGGATCCGGGTCGATTGCCCGGTTTTGTGGCCATTTGGACGGTGCCGGTACGGACTGATTTGGTTGGTGAGCCACTGCCCCGATCCCTCCCCCGTGCCGCCGGGCGGCAGTGTGACGTTTCTCACTGTCCGTCAGGATCCGCTGCTCAGCGGCCCTCCCGCGGTGGCGGCGGCGAGGAGCTTCCGGAAGCCAGGACGCGCTGCACCCGGGGTCTGGTTCGCCAGTTGACCCGCCGGACGTCCCGGGTCAGCGCGCCGGGCCGCCACAGCTCCACCGCGACCGTCACCCCGCCCAGGACGAGGCCGGCGGCCAGCCAGCCGCCCAGCACGTCGCTGGGCCAGTGCACCCCCAGCGCGATCCTGGTCCAGCCGATCGTGAGCACGGTCAGCGTTGCGACGGTGACGGCGACCGCCCGTCCGGCCCGGTTGGCCTGCGGCCAGACCAGGATCACCAGCGCGGCGCAGGTGATCGCGGAGGCGAGCGCGTGGCCGGACGGGAAGGCCGCACCGGACGCGTGGGCGACCGGGTCCACGAAGTGCGGCCGCGCGCGGCCGACGGCGGCCTTGCCCGCCCAGTTGACCAACCAGCCGACCAGGCACTGCACGGCGGCCCAGGCGGCGAGGGCCCGGGCGCCGATCGCCCAGAGCCAGACGGCCGCCAGCCCGAGCAGGGTGCGCATGGTGATCGTCCCGCCGATGTCGGAGAGCGTCTGCACCGAGGCGGTCCACACGGTGTGGCGGCGGGCGTAGCCGTGCAGCGAGTCGACCCATCCGTGGTCCAGTCGGGCCAGCGGACCCCAGCCGCTCTGCACCAGGGCCAGCAGTACCCCGAGCAGGGCGGCGCAGCCCAGTGCCAGCCCCGCGGCTCTCAGTAGCCGCCGGTGATGGCGTGGGTCGGGGGCGGCGTCGGCCCCGGAGTCTGCGGGGCCGGCGTCGGTGGACGGGTGCATGGCTGACACCTTCCCAGCGGGAGGCTTGGTTCCGGCTCCGCGCCGATAGCAATTTGGCATCTTTTGTGGGGAGAAGCTGCGGACGGCCGGTGTCGTTCGTTGTTCCGATACGGAGGCGGTGGGCCGCACTGCGGCTGAACTCCAGGTGTCGGCGCGGTCACCCATGGTTGATGATCACGGGGAAAAATCTGCAGGATACTGCATCGCCGGAAGAATCTGGGCGAGTTGGGAATGTTGTCCGAATTCTGTGCGTTGGATCGTTACGTGTGAGCCTCCACGAGGCCCGCATCTCTTTGCCCCGGGCTCGCCCCGGCGGGGCGAATACCAAGGCAGACCCGGCACCAGCAGCAAGGGAGCAAGCATGGCCACTCGTGCCGTCGTTCGCGACAGGGCCGACCGGACCCGCTCGGCCCGCCCCAACAACCTTGAGGCCGACCGCGACCTTGTCGGCATGTACCTCGACGAGATCGCCAGGACTCCCCTGCTCGATGCCGCCGAGGAGGTCGAGCTCTCGCTGCGCATCGAGGCGGGCGTCTACGCCCAGCACCTGCTGGAAGAGGACGCCCTGCCCAAGGGTGCGAAGCGTGAGGAGCTGGAGGCGATAGCCGAGGATGCCGAGCGGGCGAAGGACGTCTTCATCCGTTCCAATCTGCGACTGGTGGTCGCCGTGGCCCGGCGCTACCCGCGCAGCGGCCTCCCGCTGCTCGACCTGATCCAGGAAGGCAACGCCGGCCTGGTACGGGCGGTCGAGAAGTTCGACTACGCCAAGGGCTTCAAGTTCTCGACCTACGCGACGTGGTGGATCCGGCAGGCGATCACCCGGTCGATCGCCGACCAGTCGCGCACCATCCGCCTGCCCGTGCACCTGGTCGAGGAGCTCGGGCGGATCCGCCGGGTGCAGCGTGAGAAGGCGAAGGAGCTGGGCCGGGAGGCCGACCCCGCCGAGGTCGCGGCGGAGCTCGACACCACCGAGCAGCGCGTCAAGGACGTACTGGACTGGGCCCGGGACCCGGTCAGTCTGAACATGTCGGTCGACGACGAGGGCGAGACCCAGTTCGGCGACCTGGTCGAGGACACCGGCGCGACCTCCCCGGAGGACGCCGTGATGGTGATGCTCCGCCGCGAGGAACTGGACGACCTGATCGGCCGCCTCGACGACCGGACGGCCTCGATCATCCGCTCCCGCTACGGGATGGAGGACGGCCGCGAGCGCACGCTGACGGAGGTGGGCAAGCAGCACGGGCTCACCCGGGAGCGGATCCGCCAGATCGAGAAGCACGCCCTGGCCGAACTCAAGAAGATCGCCGACCACGCGGGCTTCGAGGCCGCCTGAGCCGCCTCCCACCCGCTCCGCCATGGCCCCCGGTACGGCTTCGGTCGAACCGGGGGTTCTGTGCGGCCTACGCTGAAAGGGCGGTATGAGCTGTGCTGGAGAGACCGGAGGAGCGGGACAGATGGGCGAGCAGCGGGCAGAGCGGCCGGAGGCCGTGAGCACCTCCGACAAGCCGGACCGGCCGAAGGCGAAGCTGGTCTTCGACGACCCGCTGGACCGGCAGACCGGCGACGACACGGACAGTGGCTGGGGTGAGCGCCCGGGCGGCTCGGACGGGGGCGGCGGACGCGGCCTGGACTGGTACCTGAGCCAGCGGCCGCCGCACCACGGATAGTGGGGCCTCAGGCCTGGCGGACCAGGGCGTCGCGGATCTCGGTGAGCAGGACCACCTCCTTGGCCTCGGCGTCGGCCGCCACCTCCTCGGGCGTCTGACGGCCGGCCATGTAGCGCCGCATGGGGACGATGAGCACGAAGTAGACGACTGCGGCCGTGATCACGAACTGCAGTGCGGCGCTCAGCACGGAGCCCCACAGGATGTAGATGCCGGAGGTGACGTTGCCCGCCGCGTCCTTGCTGCAGGGGCCCTTGAGGCAGGAGGCGTAGGTCGCCAGGTCCTTGCTGCCGAACAGACCGATGAGGGGATTGATGACGCCTTTCACGAAGGCGTTGATGATGTTCGTGAATGCCGCACCGATGACGACAGCCACGGCGAGGTCGATGATATTGCCGCGGAGCAGGAATTCCTTGAAGCCCTTCATGCCGCGCTGAACGACAGCGGCATCGAAAGGTCACGGGTGAATGTCGGGTCGCCCGGTTGACGGGTCCGGGCTGTTCGGAGGGATCATCGGCCGGCCGGCGGCGTGCCGGTGCAGCGGGGGGTGCCGGCCGGTTCGGCGGCCGCCGCGGAGCTTGCGGCCGGGGGAGGCGAGCCCGGACGGAGCGGCCCGGACGCCAGAGCGGTGGCGGCGGCGAGCAGCCCGGCCACCACCACCCCGGGCCGGTGCCGGACGGCCTGCTGGAGCCGGTGCCGCCCACCCGCGCCACGCCGGATCGGCGGGAAGGCCGGGACGGCGCGCCGCGGCGGGACGGCGGGTGCCGCCGCGGGCGCAGCGGCACGCGAGTGCTGCGGGTGCTGCGAGTGGTGGGACGACACGGTCACGGGGGAGAGGGGCAGCAGGGGCGCAAGGTACGTGGTCATCGCTGGGCACCGCCTCGGATCGGAGTTCGCGAGCCCGGTACCGGACTCGCGAGATCAGAGTGCGGCCTCCGCAATGGACCGGGAATACCTCACCGAATTCCTGTGGACAACCCCGGCCTGTGGATAACTGTTGTCACTCACAGGAGTGACGCAGTCGTATAAAAAGGGCCCGGGATCAGAGAATCCCGGGCCCTTCACGCATGACGTTCCACGTGTGTCTGCGTCAGCTGGCAGCGCTAGCCGGCAGCGCTGCCGCTCGTGCTCGACGCCGCAGCCGCGGGTGCGGCGGCAGTGGACGGCGCCGACGAGGTCGACGACGAGGTCGAGGAGGCCGACGACGAGGACGAGCTCACCGTGCTGCTCGACGAGGAGCGGCTGTCGGTGCGGTAGAAGCCCGAGCCCTTGAAGACCACGCCCACCGCCGAGAAGACCTTGCGGAGCTTCCCCTCGCAGTCCGGGCACGTGGTCAGCGCCTCGTCGGTGAACTTCTGCACCGCCTCGAGGCCGTTGCCGCACTCGGTGCACTGGTACTGGTACGTGGGCACTTGTCTTCCTCCTGCACTTCCCCCTGGCACTCTCGCCTGATGAGTGCTAACGACGGTCAATGATGCGGCATTCCGCTGGATCAGTCCAGCGCTCCTGGTGTGAGCTACCTCCGGCGGAGGACGGCCTCAGCCCTTCCCGACACCCGCCAGCGCCGGCGAGGCGCTGCTCCGGGCGACGGTGCGGCTCGGCGTGCTGGGCGCGACCAGCAGCCGTCGCAGCGACACCAGCGCGGCCAGGCCGAGCCCGGCCCCGGCCACCGGTACGACGAACCCGGCCGAAGCGCCGTACCCGTCGATCAGCTGCCCGGCCGCGGTGGAGCCCGCGGCCAGACCCAGGCCGATCGCGCCGGTCAGCCAGGTGAAGGCCTCGGTCTTGGCGCCGTCCGCGACCAGCGTCTCGACCAGGGTGTAGCCGGTGATCAGCGTCGGTGCGATGGCCAGTCCGCAGACCAGCCCGGCGACCGCGAGGGCGGTCAGGTTGGGCATCGCCCAGAGCGTGGAGCAGCCCAGGACCAGCAGTGCGTAGCTGCCCAGCATCCGCTGCCGGGCCGAGCGCCGCCAGGCGACCATGCCGTACAGCACGCCGGCCAGCATGCTGCCGCCCGCGAAGATGCCGTAGACGGTGCCGCTGACGCCGGGCTGGCCCGCCGCCTCGGCGAAGGCGGTCACGGAGACCTGCATGGCTCCGAAGACCGTCCCGACGCCCAGGAACGAGCCGGCCAGCAGCCGTACGCCCGGCGAGGCCAGGGCGGACACCCGCCGCGCGCCCGGCACCCGCGGGTGGCGGGCCGGGGCGGTGCGGCGCTGGGCGGCGAAGGCCAGTCCGCCGACCACGGTCAGCGCGGCCTCGGCGATCAGCCCGGCGGACGGCGAGACCCCGGTCGCGATGGCGGTGGCCAGCACCGGGCCGACCACGAAGGTGAACTCGTCCGTCACGGACTCGAAGGCGAACGCGGTGTTCAGGGTCTTGGGGGAGTCGGCGGACAGCTTGCCGACCCAGCGGGCCCGGACCATCGCGCCGATCTGCGGCACGCTGGCACCCGCCGGAGCGGCTGCCAGGAACAGCGTCCAGACCGGGGCGTGCCCCAGGGCGAGTGCGATCAGCGCACCGACCGAGAGCGCGTGCAGGGCGACGCTGGGCAGCAGCACGGCGGCCTGCCCGTACCGGTCGGCGAGCCGACCGGTCTGCGGGCCGACGAAGGCCTGGGAGACGGCGGAGACCGCCGCGACGGCGCCGGCAGTGCCGTACGAGCCGTGGGTGTCGAAGACCAGCAGCACGATGCCCAGGCTGAGCATCGCGTATGGGAGCCGCGCGGCGAAGGCGGGCACCAGGAACGTCCAGGCGCCGGGGGTGCGCAGCAGCGCACCGTAGCCAACTCGCGTCGGAATGGGGGTTTCGACCGTTCGGCGGGCCGTCACGGTCATGCCTTCCTGCTGCCTGGTAGCGCGGAAGGGGCATGGGAAAGCCCCGACGGCGCCGAGAGTCGTCCTCTCGCGCGTCGACCGGGGTGATACCGGGTCCGGCTGGCCAGATCGTGGAAGCGGGGGCCAGAGGGCAGTGAAGAGTGCTGCGGACCGCGGCCGCCGAGCGGTCGCGCCAACTCTGCATCAGACAGATGTTGCGGGTGTTCAAGTAGCTGAAGAAATGATGCTTCTCCACGATGGTACGCGCTCTGAACCAATTCGTCCGGCCAACGCAAGGTGAACGTTGCGCAAAACACACGAACCTAGCGTCCGCGAAGCCATCCGGCGAGCTTTCCGCCCTTGTCCACGGCCCGCAGCCGCCGCTCCGCCGCCTCGCTGACCTCCGGGGTGGTGACCACCAGCAGCTCGTCCCTGGCCCGCAGCACCGTCGTCTTGTCCGGGACGAAGCTCGAGCCTTCCCGGACCACCAGCGTCACGGCGGCCCCGGCCGGCAGGCGCAGCTCGCCGACCTCGACGCCGGACATCCGGGAGGTCTCCGAGAGCGCCACCGAGAGCAGCTGGCCGTGCAGCCGCTCGAGCGGCGCCGACTCGATGCCGAGGTCCTGGCCCATCGAGCCCTCACCGATGCGCAGCCAGCGGGCGACCAGCGGCAGCGTCGGGCCCTGGAGCAGAGTGAAGACGACGACCAGGATGAAGACGATGTTGAAGACCTCCTGCGCCTGCGGCACCTCCGCCACCAGCGGGATGGTCGCCAGCACGATGGGCACCGCGCCGCGCAGCCCGGCCCAGCTGAGCAGGGCCTGCTCGCGCCAGGGCAGCTTGAACGGCGTCACCGTCGCCAGCACCGAGGCCGGCCGGGCCAGGAAGACCAGCACGGCGCCGATCACCAGGGCAGGCACGATCGCCGACCCCATGGTGTCGGGGCTGCAGAGCAGACCGAGCACGACGAACATGCCGATCTGCCCGATCCAGGCCAGCCCGTCGGCGAAGCCGCGGACCGCGGGGCCGTGCGGCAGCTTGGCGTTGCCGAGGATCACGGCGGCGATGTAGACGGCGAGGAAGCCGGAGCCGTGCAGCAGGGCGCCCCCCGCGTACGCCAGCACGGCCAGCGACATGACGGCGATCGGGTAGAGGCCCGAGGACGGCAGTGCGACGTGCTTGATCCCGTACGCGCCGAGCCTGCCGACCGTGTAGCCCACGGCGGCGCCGATGGCCAGCTCGCCGATGATCGTGCCGACCAGGACGTACCAGGGGTCCAGCGGACCGGTGGTGGCGAAGGCGACCACCAGGATCACCACCGGGGCGTCGTTGAAGCCGGACTCCGCCTCGAGGAGGCCGGTCAGCCGGGACGGCAGCGGCACCATCCGCAGCACGGAGAAGACCGCGGCCGCGTCCGTGGAGGAGACGATCGCGCCGAGCAGCAGCGAGACCCGCCAGTCGAAGCCGGCCAGCCAGTGCGCCCCCGCGGCGGTGACGAAGACGCTCACCGCGACCCCGGCGGTGGCCAGCGCGGTGGCGGCCGGCATCACCGGTCTGATGGCCCGCCAGCTGGTCTTCAGGCCGCCCTCGGCGAGGATCACCACCAGGGCCGCATAGCCGAGGACCTGGGTGAGCGAGGCGTTGTTGAAGGTGACGCCGAGGCCGTTCTGGCCCAGGGCGACGCCGATGCCCAGGTAGATCAGCAGGCTGGGCAGTCCGGAGCGGGACGAGATGCGCACGGCGACCACCGCGACCAGGAGGATCACGGAGAACTCGAGCAGGAAGCGGTTCAGGTGGTCGACAGTCACGCAGGGGCACCTCGGCGCAGGGAGGGGGCGGCTGATGAGTCGTTACTCAGTCTAACATTTTACCTGCTCTTTGATGATCCGAGTCCGCCCAGCGAGACAGGTAAGGTCCACCTGATCCAACCGTGGACGTCCCCCGTGCATGTCCGCCACTTGAGTCGCCCTAATGTGGTGACCTGTCACGGCCGCAAACAGACCCAGCCAAGGACCCAGATGCCCCGCTCGAAGAAGTT
The DNA here is from genome assembly GCF_007828955.1 of Kitasatospora atroaurantiaca. Classification (NCBI taxonomy): domain Bacteria; kingdom Bacillati; phylum Actinomycetota; class Actinomycetes; order Kitasatosporales; family Streptomycetaceae; genus Kitasatospora; species Kitasatospora atroaurantiaca. Next base: position 4,530,393 of record NZ_VIVR01000001.1, read on the forward strand.
CCGGCGCGCCCGTCTGATCGTGCTCGTGCTGACCGTCCTGCTCGTGGCCGGTACGGCCGGCGCCGGCTACTGGGCCGTGAGCGCCGTCCGGGCCTCGTTCCCGGACGTGACCGGCAGCATCACGGTGGCCGGGATGTCCGCCCCGGTGGACGTGAAGCGGGACGCCAACGGGATCCCGCAGCTGTACGCCGACACGCCCGAGGACCTGTTCCGCGCCCAGGGCTACGTGCAGGCCCAGGACCGGTTCTGGGAGATGGACGTCCGACGGCACATCACCTCGGGCCGGCTCTCCGAGATGTTCGGCTCCGGCCAGGTCGAGACCGACTCCTTCCTGCGCACCATGGGCTGGCGCCAGGTGGCCCAGCAGGAGTTCGACACCCAGCTCTCCGCCGACGCCAAGAAGTACCTGCAGGCGTACGCGGACGGCGTGAACGTCTGGCTCGGCCAGCACCCCGGTGGCCAGAGCGCATCGTTGGAGTACGCACTGCTCGGTGCGGTGAACGGCGACTACAAGCCCGAGCGGTGGAGCCCCGTCGACTCGGTGGCCTGGCTCAAGGCGATGGCCTGGAACCTCTCCGGCAACATGCAGGAGGAGATCGACCGCTCGCTGCTGGCGCAGGACTTCAGCCAGGACAAGATCGCCCAGCTCTACCCGGACTACCCGTACGCCCGCAACGGCACCATCGTGAAGACCGGAAGCGTCGCGCCCGACGGCGGCTACAAGCCGGCCGACGGGTCCGCGACCCAGGTGCCGCTCGCCCAGGGCCGCGCCGCCACCAAGGCCCTGCTGCAGGACCTCTCGGGCAAGATGGCGGCCGTGCCGCAGCTGCTCGGCCCGCAGGGCCAGGGCATCGGCTCCAACTCGTGGGTGGTCAGTGGTGACCACACCACCACCGGCAAGCCGCTGCTCGCCAACGACCCGCACCTCGGCCCCGGCCTGCCCTCCGTCTGGTACCAGATGGGCCTGCACTGCCGGACCGTCAGCAACACCTGCGCGTACGACACCGCCGGCTTCACCTTCGCCGGCATGCCCGGCGTCGTGATCGGCCACAACCAGAACATCTCCTGGGGCTTCACCAACCTCGGCGCCGACGTCACCGACCTCTACCTGGAGAAGGTCACCGGCCCGGACACCTACCAGGTCGACGGCAAGGACGTGAAGTTCGAGACCCGCAGGGAGACCATCAAGGTCGCCGGTGGCACGGACCGCACCATCACCGTCCGCACCACCAACCACGGCCCGCTGATCTCCGACCAGAGCTCCGAGCAGCAGAACGTCGGCAAGTACGCCCCGGCCGGGAACGCCGCGCCCGACCGCGCGGCCGGCTACGGCGTCGCCCTGCAGTGGACGGCCCTCACGCCGGGCAGGACCATGGACGCCGTCTTCAAGCTGGACCGCGCCGCCGGCTGGGACGACTTCCGGTCGGCCGCAGCCGACTTCGCCGTCCCCGCCCAGAACCTGATCTACGCCGACACCAAGGGCAACATCGGCTACCAGGCCCCCGGCATGATCCCCCAGCGCGCCAAGGGCGACGGCCGCTACCCCGCCCCGGGCTGGGACCCGGCCTACGACTGGAAGAAGGACTACGTCCCCTTCAAGTCCCTGCCCTACAGCTTCAACCCCGCGACCGGCTACATCGTCACCGCCAACCAGGCCGTGGTCGACCCGACGTACCGGTACCTGCTCACCACCGACTGGGAGTACGGCACCCGCGCCAAGGAGATCACCGACCAGATCGAGTCCCGCCTCAAGAACGGCGGCAAGATCTCCCCGGACGACATGCAGTCCATGCAGCTCGACAACACCAGCGTGATGGCCAAGACGCTCGTCCCGCTGCTGCTCAAGGTCAACGTCTCCGACCCGTACGTCCGCGAGGCGCAGGACCTGCTCAAGGACTGGAACTACCACCAGGACGCCGACTCGGCCGCCGCCGCGTACTACAACGCCGTCTGGCGCCAGCTGCTCACCCTCGCCTTCGGCCAGAAGTTCCCGGCCGACATCAGGGCCAAGGGCGACTGCCTGCTGGTCCGCCAGAAGACCAACAGCACCCTGCCGGACGACGCGCTGAACGGCACGCCGACCGCCGTCACCGAGTGCGGCACCCGCAACGCGGGCCAGGCGCAGCCCGACGGCGGCGACCGGTGGACCGAGGTCGTACGCAACCTGCTGACCCAGCCCGGCGACGGCTGGTGGGACTACATCGACTCCGACCACCTCCAGCAGCACGGCCTGAACAACCTCCTCGGCGAGGCCCTCAAGAACGCCCGCCGGGATCTCACCTCCAAGCTCAGCAAGGACATCTCCACCTGGAGCTGGGGCCGTCTGCACACCCTGACGCTCAAGGAGCAGACGCTCGGCAGCGACGACTCCTCGATCGCCTCCGGCCTGGTGCACCGCCTGCTGAACCGCGGGCCGTACCAGCTCTCCGGTGGCACCGCGGCCGTCGACGCGGCGGGGTGGAACGCGGCGGCCGGGTACCAGGTGGACTGGATCCCCTCGATGCGCATGGTGGTCGACCTCAGCGACTTCAACGCCTCCCGCTGGATCAACGTCGGCGGGGCGTCGGGCCACGCCTTCCACCCCAACTACAACGACCAGACCGAGCTGTGGGCCGCGGGCAAGCTGCTGCCGTGGGCCTGGTCGGCGGACGCGGTGGAGCAGGCGACCAAGCACAAGCTGGTCCTCAGCGCAGGCTGACCGGAGGCGCCGGCCAACTTTTCAGGGGCGGGCCAACCTTCAGGGCGCGAGGAACTGCGCGAAGCGGAAGGGCATAGGTAGTCGCCTTCCGATCTCGCGCAGTTCCTCGCGCCCCTGTTTTGGCTGACCGGCTGCACAAGTCGGTCGTCAGCGTGGGTTGGTCCAGTGGACGCCCGACGGGGTGATCGCGGCGTCGACGGGGAGGTCGTGGGGTTCGGCGGGGACTTCGTCGAGGAGTTCGTGCTCGTACAACAGGGTGGCCAGCAGCGGCTTCGCCTGAGCCCGGGTCAGGCGGGCCAGGACCCGGTCGTACGAGCCGCCGCCCCGGCCCAGCCGCAGGCCGCGGCGGTCCACCGCCAGGCCCGGCAGCAGCACCAGCGCCGCCTCGCACACCGCGTCGGGCCCGAGCCGGGGCCCGGTCGGCTCCAGCAGCCCGCGGGACGCCGGAGCGAGCTGCCCGGCTCCCCGGTACTCCGCCCAGTCCAGGTCGTTGTCGGGCAGCAGGACCGGCAGCAGCACCCGGACACCCTGCGCGCGCAGCGCATCCAGCAGCGGCCTGGTCCCCGGCTCGGCGCCGACCGAGACGTACGCGGCCACCGTCCGGCCCGGCACAACGAGCCCGGCGGCGTGTTCCGACAGTCCGGCGGCGGCACTTTCCCGCCATTCGGGCGACAGTGCCCGGCGGTCCGCGAGCAGCCGTGACCTCAGCGCGGCCTTCTCGTTGTGCAATGGATCCTCCATGGTTTCGCTCCCGCCGGCGTCGAGCGCCGGCTCAAGAGCCTGACATGCGGAAGGCGTCGGATGTCCACCCCGCTCCTGGTCCAGGCCCTGGCCGTGCTGAGCGCCCCCGCGCTGGCCACCGCCGCGGTCTCCGGGCTGCGCCTGCGCCGGGCCGCCGCGAGCGCCGCCGCCCGCGAGGCCGGGCTGCGCCGGCAGGTCGCCGAGCTGGAGGCCGAGCGTGACGTCCTGCAGCGCACCGCCTCCTGCGACCCGCTGACCGGCGTGTGGAACTACCGCCACCTCCAGCTCACCCTGGACCGCGAGATCGAGCGGGTGCGCCGGCTCGAAGCCGCCGAGCAGGCGCGCCCGCTGGCTCTGCTGATGCTGGAGATCGCGGGCTTCGAGGCGGTGGTCGCCGAGCACGGGCGCGGCCGGGGCAACGCGATACTCCGAGACCTCGCCCAGCGCCTCAGCGTGGAGATCCGCCGCTCGGACACCCTCGGCCGGTACGGCGGGGAGGAGTTCCTGGTGGTGCTGCCGCACACCGACCTGAACGGTGCGGTGCACGTCGCCGAGCGGCTCTGCTGGTCCGTGCGCCGGCACCAGCTGCTCGACTGGTCGCCGTCGGGTCCCGAGCCGAGCCGCCCGGCCGGGGGCAACGGGCTGACGGCCGCCGTGGGCATCGCGGTGATGCCGGCCGACGGTGCGCACGCCGCGGTGCTGCTGCGCTCCGCCGACCGCGCCCTGGGCCATGCCCGGGCGGCGGGCGGCGACTGCTGGCGCGGCGCCGGGCCACGGCCCGGTCCGGACGGGACCGCCGGAGCGGACGAGGCGCCCGAAAACCCCGGTAATCTGTCGCCCTGTGCCGGAGAGGCTCCCCTCACCTCCGCCGGTGCTGCCAACACCGCTGCCGCTGTGGCTGCTGCGCGCGACGGGGTCTCATGACCGGACAGGGCTTCATGACCGGTTAACCCTGCTCTCAGCTCGGCGGAAACACGCCTTAGTAAGGTCAACGCATGACTGAGACGAACGCCCGCATCCCCGTCACGAAGGCCGTTGTGCCTGCTGCCGGTCTGGGGACCCGCTTCCTGCCGGCCACCAAGGCGACACCCAAGGAGATGCTGCCGGTCGTCGACAAGCCTGCCATCCAGTACGTCGTGGAGGAGGCTGCCGCCGCCGGCCTCTCCGACATACTGATGGTCACCGGCCGCAACAAGCGAGCCCTCGAGGACCACTTCGACCGGGCGTACGAGCTCGAGGAGCTGCTCGCCCGTAAGGGTGACCACGACCGGCTGCGCCGCGTCCAGGAGTCCGTCCAGCTCGCCAACATGCACTACGTCCGCCAGGGCGACCCCAAGGGCCTCGGCCACGCCGTCCTGGTCGCCGAGCAGCACGTGGCCGGCCAGCCCTTCGCCGTCCTGCTCGGCGACGACCTGATCGACCCGCGCGACCCGCTGCTCTCCCGCATGATCGAGGTGCAGCAGGAGCTGGGCGGCTCCGTCGTGGCGCTGATGGAGGTCGACCCCTCCCAGATCCACCTGTACGGCTGCGCCGCGGTGAAGCCCAACGGCTTCGGTGAGGACGTCTTCCGGATCACCGACCTGGTCGAGAAGCCCGAGACCGCCGACGCCCCGTCGAACTACGCCGTGATCGGGCGCTACATCCTCGACCCGGCCGTCTTCGACGTGCTGCGCGAGACCGCGCCCGGCCGCGGCGGCGAGATCCAGCTCACCGACGCCCTGCGCGAGCTCGCCTCCCGTGACGAGACCGCCGGCGGCCCGGTGCACGGTGTGCTGTTCAAGGGCCGCCGCTACGACACCGGCGACCGCGCGGACTACCTTCGCGCTATCGTCCGACTGGCGTGCGAGCGTGAGGACCTCGGCCCGGAGTTCCGCTCCTGGCTCAAGGACTTCGTGGCCACCGAGATGCAGGGCTGACGACTGAGAAGGCGAGTGTGAGGCGATGACCGGGTCCACGGAGAGCAGCTGCTGCACGGAGGCCGAGGGCCCGGTCCCCCGCATGTGGACGGTCGACGAGCACCTCGCCGACGTCCTCGGGCACATCGCGCCGCTGCCCTCGATCGAGCTCCAACTGCTCGACGCCCAGGGCTGCCACCTCGACGAGGACGTGGTCGCGGCCGGCGACCTGCCGCCCTTCGACAACAGCTCGATGGACGGCTACGCGGTCCGCACCGCCGACACCGCGGGCGCCACCTCGCAGTACCCGTCGGTGCTCACCGTCGTCGGGGACATCGCGGCGGGCGCGGGCGAACTGCCCAAGATCGGCCCCGGCCAGGCCGCCCGGATCATGACCGGCGCGCCGATGCCCCCCGGCGCCGAGGCCGTCGCCCCCGTCGAGTGGACGGACGGCGGCACCGGCTCCGGCCGGGCCGCCGACAGCATGGGTGCGCCCGTCGAGAACGAGGAGGTCCGGGTACTCCGCCCGGTCACCGAGGGAGCCCACATCCGCCGCCGGGGCAGCGACATCGCGGCGGGGGACCAGGTCCTCACCACCGGCACCCTGCTCGGCCCCACCCAGCTCGGCCTGCTCGCCGCCATCGGCCGCGGCACCGTCCGGGTCCGCCCGCGCCCGCGCGTCGTGGTGCTCTCGACCGGCAGCGAACTCGTCCAGCCCGGCGATCCGGTGGGCCCGGGCCAGATCTCCGACTCCAACAGCTACACCCTCACGGCCGCGGCCCGGGACGCCGGTGCCATCGCCTACCGGGTCGGCGGCGTCCCCGACGACGCGGCGGTCCTGCGCGCCGTGCTGGAGGACCAGCTCGGCCGGGCCGACCTGATCGTGACCAGCGGCGGGGTCAGCGTCGGCGCGTACGACGTGGTCAAGGAGGTCTTCGAGAGCTACGGCGGCGTCGACTTCCGCCGGCTGAGGATGCAGCCCGGCAAGCCGCAGGGCTTCGGCCGGATCGGCGACGGCGTCCCCCTGCTGGCCCTGCCCGGGAACCCGGTCAGCTCGTACATCTCCTTCGAGCTCTTCGTCCGGCCGGTGATCCGCACAATGCTCGGCGCGCCCGACATCCACCGGCCGGTCGTGCAGGCCGTCTGCGGCGCCGACCTGCGGTCCCCGGCGGGGCGGCGGCAGTTCCTGCGCGGCTGGTACTCCCCGGACGGCTCGGTGCAGGCGGTCGGCGGCGAGGGATCGCACCTGGTCGGCGCGCTCGCCCGGGCCAACTGCCTGATCACCGTCCCCGAGGACACCACCTCCGTGGCGGCCGGCAGCACCGTTGATGTGGTCCTTCTGACGGACTGACCGCACGGCGAGCGAGGAGTGTCGGCGCCGGATACGAGCGCCCGGAGGCGAGCCGAGCCAAGGGGCGGGGAGGTACGGTAGCGCGGTATTCGCACCGTACCCCTGGAGTTTTCCCGTGACCGCACCCAACGGCGACCGCCTCACCCACGTCGACGACACCGGCGCCGCCCGAATGGTCGACGTCTCCGAGAAGGCCACCACCGTACGGACCGCGGTGGCCGCCGGGCGGGTGCGGGTCGCGCCACGCGTGGTCGAGCTGCTGCGCGGCGAGGGCGTCCCCAAGGGCGATGCCCTCGCCGTTGCGCGGATCGCCGGGATCATGGGCGCCAAGAAGACCCCGGACCTCATCCCGCTCTGTCACCCGATCGCCATCTCCGGTGTGAAGGTCGAGCTCGCCGTGACCGACGAGGCCGTCGAGATCACCGCCACCGTGAAGACCGCCGACCGGACGGGCGTCGAGATGGAGGCCCTGACGGCGGTCGCCGTCGCCGGGCTGACCGTGATCGACATGGTGAAGGCCGTCGACAAGGGCGCCACCATCGAGGACGTCCGCGTGCTCACCAAGACCGGCGGCAAGAGCGGCGACTGGCATGCCCCGGAGGTCTCCCGATGAGGGCCCTCGCCGTCACCGTCTCCAACCGCGCCTCCGCCGGGGTGTACGAGGACAAGGGCGGCCCGCTGCTGGTCGCCGGCCTGCGCGGGATGGGCTTCGAGGTCGACGGCCCTGAGGTCGTCCCCGACGGCGAGCCCGTCGAGGCGGCGCTGCGCGCGGCCGTCGCCGCCGGCTACGACGTCGTGCTCACCACCGGCGGCACCGGCATCTCGCCGATGGACCTCACTCCCGAGATGACCGCCCGGGTGATCGACCGTCAGATCCCCGGCATCGCCGAGGCCATCAGGGCGTACGGACGGGAGAAGGTACCCACCTCCGCCCTGTCCCGGGGGCTGGCAGGCCTCGCCGGACGTACCCTGATCGTCAACCTTCCGGGATCGACCGGCGGGGTCAAGGACGGCCTCGCGGTACTGACGCCGCTGCTGGCGCACGCCGTGGACCAGCTCGGCGGAGGCGACCACCCCAGGCCCGATGCCGCTGCCGATACCGGTGCCGCGGCCGAGGGGAGAGCGCGCTGAACGCCGGATGGCAGGTCGAGCTCCACGAGGGGGACGTCGCCCTGCGCCCGATCCGGGTCCGTGACCAGCGCTCCTGGCAGGACGTCAGCCGGCGCAACCGGGACTGGCTGCGCCGCTGGGAGGCGACCGTCCCGCCCGCCCTGCCGGGGCGTGCGGCCGGGCCCCGGCCGACGTACCGGCAGATGGTGCGATACCTGCGCGGCGAGGCCGCGGCCGGCCGGATGCTGCCCTTCGTCGTGCTCCACAAGGGCCAACTGGTCGGCCAGCTCACGGTGGGCGGCATCACCTGGGGGTCGATGTGCTCGGCCAATGTCGGCTACTGGGTCGACGAGTCGGTGGCCGGCCGGGGCATCATGCCAACGGCGGTGGCGCTTTCCGTGGACTATTGCTTCTCGGTTCTCGGCCTGCACCGGATCGAGGTCTGCATCCGGCCGGAGAACCGGCCGAGCCGGCGGGTGGTGGAAAAGCTGGGCTTCCGCGAGGAGGGAATGCGCCCACGCTATCTCCACATCGACGGTGACTGGCGGGACCACCTGGTGTACGCACTGACGGTCGAGGAGGTCCCGGAGGGGATGCTGGAGCGCTGGCGGTCGGTCAGGCGGAGTGGCGCGTACGGTAATTGAATATATGTTCGAAATAGATATCGATATGGCATCGGTGCCCCGGCGAGTGGTCACAAATACCGGCAAAATAGTCGGAGAATCAGCTTGATCACACGACACGCCGTGCCAAATTGCTGCCAGGCCTTCCCCCGCGCCCGTACCGTGTGAAACGTGAGCAGTAGCGGCCTTATCTACGCGGTCATCGTAGGGGCCTGGGCTGCCTATCTGGTGCCGATGTGGCTCCGCAGGCAGGACGAGCTCAACGAGGCACGTCCGACGGAACGCTTCAGTACCGCGATCCGCCTGCTGGCCGGTCGTTCGGCCATGGAGCGGCGGGCGTCCCGGGCCCTTGGCGACGACACGCGCGACGACGACTCGACCTCGACCTCGGCTTCGGCCCCGGATGCGAGCCCGACCTCGGTGTCCACCCCTCCGTCCACCTCCATGTCCACGTCCGCCGAGGAACCGCCCGCACCGGGCGAGGCCGCGGCGGAGTCTGCTCCGGACCCCGCCCCTGCCGCACCGGTGGCGGCGGAGCGTGAGCCGGTACGCCATGAGCCCGTACGCCATGAGCCCGTACGCCGCGATGCCGCCCAGCGTGAGGCTGCCAAACGCGAGGCCGCCCAGCGCGATGAACCGCGCCGCTCGGCCGAGCGGCGGGCCCGGCTGCTGGCGCGACGCCGCCGGATGGTCACCACGCTCTTCATGGCCTTCGCGGTCGGTGCGGTGGTCGCGGCGGTCGCGGGTGTGGCCTTCCTCTGGGTCCCGGCCCTGCCGGCGGCCCTCCTCACCCTCTACATCGGCCACCTCCGGCGGCTCGAGCGCCAGCGGTACGAGGTCAAGCTGGACCGCGTCCGTGCTGCCCAGGCCGCCGAGCGACTCCGGGACCGCGAACGGGCACGCTCACGCGAGCACCCACGCGAGCACCCACGCGAGCACTCGCGGGAGCAGGAGGAGCGTCCGGAGCAGGGCCGGCGCCGCACCCCCCACGATGCGGCGCACCCGGCCGACGCCGGGCGCCCGCACCTCCGCCTGGCCGCCGACCCCGCCGAGCATGCCGACGGTGGAGAGCAGGGCGCCCAGCCCGAGACCCGGGCCTCCGCCCTGGTCGAGGCGACCGACCACGAGGAGTGGGTGGACGGCATGCGCGAACGCAGCGCGGCCGGCCCCGACTCCTGGGAGCCCGTCCCCGTCCCGCTGCCGACGTACGTGACGGCCCCGGTCGCCCCCCGCGTCAGCCGCGGCCTCGACCTCGGCGCTCGCGGTACCTGGGACTCCGGCCGTCCCGCCGAGTCCCGGAACACCCCGCTCTTCGACCAGTACGCGGACGCGGCCCCGCCGCCGCCCGAGGACGACTACGTGACCCGCCCCCGGGCCGCCAACGAGTAACCCGATCCCCCGCCTCACCCCCGCCCCGCCGCCGGTCAGCGCCCTGCGGCGGGGCGGCCCGCCTCCGGGGGTGGTCACGAGCCCTCCTCGGAAGGTGCTAAAGTTTCTTCTCGTTGGGGCTGTGGCGCAGTCCGGTAGCGCACCTCGTTCGCATCGAGGGGGTCAGGGGTTCGAATCCCCTCAGCTCCACCCAACGACTGTTCACGAGTTAGCTCGGGAGCGGTTGACGAGATCCCGTCCAGCCCATGTGGCTGGGCGGGATTTCTGCGTTGTGTGGGCTTGTTCGAGGCGCTGTCCGAACTCGGCCCGCCTTCGCGAGTGACGTCCGGCGGTCTGCGGCGGTGGTTCGGGGGTGGTCCGAGGTGCGGGAGGCATGCCGGGGCCGCCGCTGGGCGGGTGGCCAACGGCGGCTGGGGGCCGGAGTCTGCGGGAAGCGGACGGACTGTTCGTCAGTCGGTAGGTGGGGGAATTCCGTTGGTGGTGAGTGGCATCGGGGTGAGCCCGTCATAGTCCTGGCCGCAGTCGGCCTCGATGAGTTCGGAGCTGCTGGTGCGGGTCCAGTCGTGCAGGATCTGCAGGTTGATCATGCAGATCATCAGGGCGAGCAGGATGCTCTGGGCGACGCGGCCGTGGGCGAGGCGCTTCTTGGGGTCGGCGATGTTGATGCGGTGGCCTTTGGCCCGGCCGTTCAGGCCCTCGTTGTGCGCCCGGATGGGCTTGTAGGCGTCGTGCCAATCGGGGCTGAGGTGGTGGCGGTCCTGGCGGAACTTGTCGAGTTTGCCCAGGTCGCCGGGGTGGACGGTGATCGTCGGCTTCTCGCAGATCCGCGGCAGTTCCTTCTTCGGCGGTGGTCGCAGGCGCTCGGCGGGGCTGATCTGGATGCTCGGCTTGGCGGAGGGGTGGGCCGCCGTGGAGCGGGCGTTGGTGAGGTCCACGACGACGGGGAGGCCGGCCTGGGGTTGGTGAACGCGGTTGAAGCGGGGGCACGTGACCGAGGGCGAGGGGCCGGCGGCGGGCACTGCAGGCGGATGGTCCCGTTCGGGTCCGGGCCCTGCTTGTGCTTGAGGAAGTAGGGCTCGCGCCGGGCGAGGCGTTCTTGAAGCTTCTCGTCGGGGTCGCGGACGGTTTTGTCGTCCGGGCCGGTGG